>JBJKQB010000023.1:0-19131 GCA_046705825.1 Candidatus Acidiferrales bacterium | reverse complement strand
TTATCTGCGGCACGGTGTTCTTCGTGCAGGTGGGCGACTATTTCGCCATTGGCCTGTGCAATTACGAAGGGCCCGCATTCTGTCGCTACGTCGAAGACCTCCGAAAGATGCTCGAAGCGGGCGGCTTGGATGTGCCCGTTTTCATCAATCCCACGGACATGCGCGTTTCCGCAGCTGGCGCGGCGCTCGGTCCACCCATCGGCGCGATGGGACAGTGGTACATGCATCCGCGCTGGCCCACTTCGGCCGGGCCTCCCTTGTTGACGCCGCGCGACGCCGCCGAAATCGAATTGTTCACCGAAGAGTTGAAAACCCAGCCCGATTTTCCTCCGGTGATGATCGAGTATCAGGCCGGTTGGTACACGCCCGCCGACGACGACCGTCCGCTTCGCGATCCCGTTTCCAACACGCTGCTCAGTTCGCGCCTGCTGATCGCCAACGGCATTCACGGCTTCAACTATTTCCCCCTGCAGGACACCTACACGCCGGCGGGTTACTCGGTTCCGTGGGCGAACCGCTCGTACCGCTGGGACGCGGCACTCAGTCCCGACGGCGACGCGCAGGCCAAAATGCAGGCTGTCCGCCGCAACGCGCAACTGCTGGGTTTGTGGGGGCCGCAGCTTGCGGCGTCGCACAAGCGCGCCGATTTCGGGATCGTCTATCCGCTGGGCGCTTATCCGCAGAAATTGCTGGTGCCCGCGGACATCTTGCGCGTTTCGGAATCCGTGATGCGCATCGAACGCGTCGCCGAACTCGATCTGCTTTCCAGCGAGCTACTCGATCCCGAATATCAGCCGGTCGAGCAGCTCTTGCGCGATCCACTGCTCTTTCTGCCGGTATTTGATCCCGCCAAGCCGCAGTTCCAGCTTTCCAAGCGGGCCCAGCAGGAAATTGTCGACTACGTGCGACGCGGCGGCACGCTGCTGGTTTTTCCCCAGCAGCCGGCTGGCAAAATCATCGGCGAGCTTTGGAAGAACGCGCCTCCTCTGCCCGCCCCGTCTGCCGGAACGGCGCTTCGCGCGCAATGGGATTTCGGCGACGGCCAAGTCATCGAATCCTCGAATGATTTCTATTCCTGGGTGTCGCTGGCGAAGAGCTTCGCCGAAAGCAGGAGGAACGCGTCCTTCAACTCGGCCGCAAACATGCTCCAGCAATTTCTCGCGGCGGCGGACGTCAAGCCGGTTTTGAAACTTTCGGGCCCAATGTGGAGCGCCGGAAATTTGATTGCGTCGGAGATTGTCACCGACGAAGGCACGGGCCAGCTCGGTCATCGCACCTCCGGTCAGGGCTTCCTCAGCGTCACCAACCTTTCCCCCGACGTTGCGGTGCACGCGAGGACGGAAATCCTTCCGGCGGTCCTCTCCTCGCATACCGCGAAAGACGGCTATTTCTCCATGGCGATCACCGTTCCTCCGGCCGAATCGCTGTTGCTGCCGTTGAACCTTCCCGTCTGCGCCGCGAACGCTCCCAGCGAGCTTTGCGCTAACCGCATCTCAAACGGGGGTGCCGAGTTCCTCGGCGCGTGGCGTGAAAAAAAGACACTCAACCTTTCGTTCTATGTTCCTGCCCGCGCCGGAATCAATCTTCGCCTAACGCAGAAACCCGAGCGCGTATGGCTCGACGAAACCGATGCGCACCCGGAATCCACTTGGACCGCGCCCAGCCACGACCTCCATCTGGCCATGCCCAAGGGAGCGGCCCCCGATTTTCGCCGCGTCCTCAAGCTGCAAATGCCGCATGCCAAATCGTTCAAAGAAAAGAAGGAGGGGCCAAGCACGGCCCCTTCGGAAGATTTGAATGTTTTTGTGGCCAACGCCGTGGAGCTTCCCACCAGTGGCGCCACCTTCCTGCGCACGTATCCCGCCCTCATCGTCCCTGATTCCGAGCAAAAAGTGAACGTTCTGCTGCTCGTCGAGAACAGCAACCCGGACGTTTCCGGCCGTGTGGCTCTGTCCTTCAACAAGCCGCTGCACGGCGACAAGAGCATTTTCGTCGTGCGCGATGGCACCGCCAGCGATACGCTCGACTTCCGCAAGGAGGACCTCGACCCCGCGGGATTCGCTTTGCCGCCCGACCGCTTGTTCCACACCGCGATCGAAATGCGCATCGGGCGCGATCACCGCGCTCTTCCGCTCGTGTTTTTGTTGCGTACCAAGGGCGCGCAGGATCACTACCGCTTCGATTTCGACCGCGATGGCGCGGATGAATGGGTGCTCGAGAACGACCGCCTGCGCCTGATCGTCTCGCCGGAATCCGGGGGACGCGCCATCGCTCTTACCGACAAGCTCTCCGGCGAGGATCTTTCGACCAGCGTCGGGCTGCTGCGCGATAATTTCTCATTCACCCCAAACCCGCCGGGAATCAATCCGGCGCGCCGGCGTGGCCGCTATGGCCTTTCGAACCGCCCGTATGTCGCCGAATGGGGAGGCGATGCCGCGCATCCGGCGCTGAAACTGCACTATCACGCCCGGGAGGTATTCCCGGCGGGCGCGGATATCGAAAAAGATGTTCGCCTCGAAGGCGACGCCGCCGTGCGTGTGGATTATCGAGTCGCTCTCAGCGCCCCGGCGCGTCCGGATGCTTCGGCGGATGCGCAGGCGCAGTCGTTCATTGTGGTCAATTCCTTTCCGGCAGCGCGCAGCGGCTCTCCGACGCGCTTCTGCTGGCAGCCGAACTCGCCGGATAAGCCTGTTACCGGGGACGCGGCCTCCGCCGGCAAACACGAAACCTGCCGCGATTTTGTCCGGGATGGCGATCCCATCGTTCTTCCCGCCGGGGTTTCCGCCGTGGAGATTCGTACCTCGAGCCGTCCGGAGATGTTGGTCGCATGGAGCTGCGCGAAGGCCTGCGGGCAAATGACCATCCAGCCGAAATACTTCTCGGTCCTGCTGGAGCTGAAGTTTCCTCCTCTGGCCCCTGGGGGCGCCGCCGCGAATTACTCTCTGCATATTCGCGTGCTGGACGCGCCCTAGCATGGCGGCGCAGGAACGCGGCGGACAACACGATTCCGGATTCGCCGTAACGCGCTCAACTGTGCGAGAATTTCTTGCATCCAACGAATTGGTGTGGAAAGGGAAGACCCGAATGCGGTTCGCTCGTGCTGCTCTCCTGATGGCTGGCTTGCTGATGGCTTGGCCCTGGTGCGCCCGTGCGCAGAACGAGCCCGGACCCATGCCTCCACCGCCGAAGTTCAACATCAAGCGGCTGCCGTCCGTGCCGCAGCCGCCGCCGCCGAAAATTCCCGAGCAGCAAATCATCCAGCGGTTCGCGGCCAATGAAGATCGCATGAAGGAAATCTACAAGACCTACACCTTCACCCAAACCGCGCGCGTCGAGGAGTTCACCAAGCCCGGCGGAGAATTCATCGTGACCGGCCAGGTCTACACGCGGCCCGACGGCAAACAGTTATGGCGAATCTCCGGCCGGCCTTTGTCCACTCTAAAAATGACTTCGCTGACCATGGAAGACGTGCGCACCATCGCCACCATCCCGCTCTTCTTCCTCACCACCGACCAGATCGCCAACTACAATTTCCTTTACGCCGGCGAAGACAAGCTCGACGAGCTGCACACCTACGTTTTTCAGGTGAAACCGAAACAGCTCAGCCGCCAGCGCACTTTTTTTGAAGGCGTGGTCTGGGTGGACCAGCAGGATTTGACCATCGTCAAAAGCTACGGAAAATTCGTTACGGAAGTCCCCGGAGCAGGCATTCGCTTGCCCTTCAAAATGTTCGAGACCTACCGCCAGAATTTCCAAGGGCGCGACTGGCTGCCCACCTATACCAACTCCGACGATTTCATCAACGAGCCGGACGGCAGCCAGGTCCACTTGCGCCTGGTCGTCTCCGACACCGATTTCAAGCTGCAGCAGCCCCGGCCGCCCACCACCGGCAATTCTGAGCCGTCTACTCCGGGTAAACCGCAGTAGGCGCGCATCTTTCTGTCAGCGCTGGATTCCTCCAGGAAATGGGGCCAGTGCCTAGGTGCAGCGCGCCACGGCGCTTCAAAGTCGCGACGCGAAAAGACGCGCCCGGAGAACGGGCTTTCGCCCTGGCTTTGCTTCAGTTGGCAGGTATGCGCTTCAGGCGCTGAATCGAAGAGGAATCACGTCGTCGCGCTGCAAAGCGAAATCGTCGAACGTCGCCGCATAGCCCATCCATCCGGGCATTTCGGTCGCTTCGGCGCGCACGATATGCGCGGCCGTGTACATTTGTACGCGCCCCTGGCCGGTCGGGCGATCCACCAGCGCCACTTCCAGATCCACAGACGCGCCCACCTCGATGTCCCGCGGGGCCAGAAAATAGATTCCGCTCGAGCTGATGTTCCGCGTCACCAGCGTGACCGGAAAGGGCTCCGCCACCTGGCCCACGCGGATCAGCCGCAGCGGCAGGGCCAGCTTGGCGCGCGGGTAACGCCGCTTTTCGCGTGCTACTCCGATGGCGTGCGTGGGCACGCGCGCGAACCGCCGCGGCCCAGGTTTGTTCGAAAAAGCGGTGATGCCTTCCGTAAGTGCTTCGATATCGCGCAGCGGCGCGAGAGCGGTAGCCCATTCGCCGGGTTTTGGACTGGCTCCCATCTTCATCTCCCCCAAGGACTTCCCCCCAAATGGCAGACCCCCTGCCACGGGGCTGCGAATATGCCGCTGGCTGACAACTTGCGTCAACGAAAGCCAGGCGAAAGTTGTCCAATCGTGTACCCCCTTGAAACGGCCCCTGCTGGGCTGTTTCTGGGGCACCTTGCCATGACCCAATTCGGCGCACCGTTTCCCGCTTTGACCGCAAGAAACGGATAGCTGCCTCGATCCGGACTGGATAATTTGGTAAAGGTAAGTTTCAATTGGGGAGGAACGAATGAGCGGTGCCATGACTGATCCTGCAGGATCCATTTCGTCGCGCGCAAGAGCATCATTCATGCTCTATGATGATGATCTTTGGCGTTCCGTTTTGGCGCACGACCGAGCCGCCGACGGCGCCTTTGTCTATGCTGTGCGCTCGACGCGGACTTATTGCCGCCCGTCCTGCCCCTCGCGCCGGCCGCGCCGCGAACAGGTCGTCTTTTTCCCGCTGCCGGAAGCCGCGGAGCGCGCAGGCTTTCGCGAATGCAGGCGCTGCAAGCCCCGCAGCGTCGGCGCGCGCGATCCCAAGATTGCGGATGTTGCGCGCATCTGCCGCGAAATCGAGGCGCGCGTCTCGAATGGCGGCGCGTCCGACGAGGATTCGCGGGTCACTCTCTCGGCGCTCGCCTCGCAAGCCCGGCTGAGTCCCCACCAGCTCGAGCGCGCCTTTCAAGGCGTTATGGGCATCACCCCGCGGCAATACGCCGACGAGCGCCGCATGCGCTGCCTGAAATCGCGCTTGAAGAAGGGAGACGACGTGACTACCGCACTGTATGACGCGGGTTTCGGATCCAGCAGCCGGCTGTACGAGCGCGCGCCCGCCCATCTCGGCATGACGCCGGCCACCTATCAGCGCGGAGGCTCGGGCATGTCGATCCATTACACCATTTCCGACTCGCCTCTTGGCCGCATCCTGGTTGCTGCCACCGAGCGCGGCGTGAGCGCCGTCTACCTCGGCGAGTCCGATGCGCGGCTCACAGAGGCGCTCAAGAAAGAATATCCGCGCGCGAATATCCGCCAGGACAAGGCGGGGCTCGGCGAATGGTTGTCGAAAATCCTCGATCATCTTCGCGGGCGCGAGCCGCACCTCGATCTGCCTACCGACATCCAAGCGACTGCTTTTCAGCGGCGCGTGTGGGAAGAATTGCGGCGCATTCCTTACGGCACGACCAAAACCTACAGTGAAGTCGCGCGGGCCATCGGGCGGCCCAGCGCCGTCCGCGCCGTCGCACGCGCCTGCGCCACGAATCCCGTTTCGGTAGTGGTCCCCTGCCATCGCGTTGTGCGCGAGGACGGCAAGCTGGCGGGTTACCGCTGGGGCCTGGAGCGCAAACAGCGCCTGCTGGAAAACGAGAAAGCGCGAGCCAGCGCCAAGCCCTCGCCGCGCTGACTGGCCGCAGGCCGCACCGCGGCGCACTTCGACGCGCGCGGTTTATCGCAGCGTGACCCCGGAGTTCGCACTCAACGGGGGACGGGTTTCGATGGCCGCCCGGCCGCTTAACGCCGCCGCGGCGCGGTTCGTGCGCGGCCAGTCGATGCGCCAGCGCGTTGACGATGCGGCAACCCAGCACAGTTGCTTGGCTGGCGTCCCGCGCATGTGGTGATAGAGCGCGGCCGTCCGTTCGTAAAAGCCTCGCGTATGCCACGAATCCCGAAAGCCGAACATCTTGAAATCGAGATGGTGGCAGAATTCGTGACACAGCGTGCTCAGAAACGTCCCGAATGAGGTGACTTCTTTCCGCACCGCCGTGCGCATCCACACGCGGATCAGCAGCGAGTGCGGATAGTAATCCCCGAATAGCTCGGTCACCGAACGCTCGCGTACGCGCAAGGGCCGCGCCGCCAGCACGCGAACCTCGCAGGCGGGCACCCGGTAGAATTCCGCCGCGGTCCGCAGGAATTCCGCGCAGGTCCGGCGCACGTCCGCGCTCCGGCCTGTTTTCATTGCTCGCTCGATCGCTTCCGCAACCGCGGGAAGCGAACCGTCCCCCGGCAGTTTCAGCGTCTTGATGCGGTCGCTTTCCAGAAACGCGGCGCGGTTCGCTTTCCGCGGCGCAGCATCTGTGATCATTTTCCCGTCCTCGGCCGACGTCTACTCGTCGATCTTCAAATCGAACTTTTCGCAGCGCGCTCCTACTTGCCCTCGTGCACCGCAATTTCTCCCGGCGTGACGTTCCATCCCCGGATCCCCAGTTCCGGCCCGCTCTTCGCCGCGGTCGCGGGGTACTCGATATCCACTTCGCGGCTTTCCCCCGGCAGCAGCGATACGTAATTGTCGCTGTAGTAGGCCGGCAGGATGCGCGAGCGGTCGGAGGCGTTCTGCAGTGTCAGCTTGGTCTGCAGCGCCGCGTCCTCGCCTGTGTTTTTCAGCTGCACGTGGATGGTAACCGTGTCGCCGGACCGGGACGCGGTTGCCGTCGTGGAGAGCTGCGCAGGCGCCAGCCGGTCCAGCGCGCGATAGTCCGCGCTATCGGCGGCGATCCAGTACAGGTTCTGCGAAACGATCTGCCCTGTCGCGCGGCGCAAGATCAATTTGAGGAGCACTACGTCGTTGGATTTCAGCAGCGGCGTAAGGTCGAACTGGAACGCGTTCGTCACCGCATCGGCCGGCGCATCTTTTGTTTCTTCCTGATGCGCCAGCAGCTTGTTGCTCAAGGCATACGCGCTGGCCTCCAGCGACAACCCGGCCAGCGCTTCCCGCGTCGTGTTCACCACCGCAATCTCATAATTCGACAGGTCCATCTGGATGTGTACCGGCTCGCAGGCCTTCTTCACACCATAGAACGACGATTGCGTGTCGTAGTCGTGGCTGATGATCTGCCACATCGTGCTGGGCCACGCGGGCTGTGACATCCACAGCAACCGCCCGCTGTTTGGCGACCACAGGTGCGCGTTCATGCCTTCGAAAATCGCGCGATGGTCGACGTAATCCAGCATCTGCGCCTTGCGGTCGAAATCGGCGAGGCTGGTGGCGGCGCCGAACTCTGCCTGGATTTGCGCCATGAACTTTGCCACATCGCCGTTTCCGCTCTGGTGCCAGTCGTGGTAGGCCCAAACATCGTCGATCGGCCACTGGTCCGGCTTGGGGATGAAGCTTTCAAACGACTCGAGCGTGGGGAACGACGCCGTGCCCGTTTCGACCGAAAACCCGTGATTCAGCGCGGTGAAATAGAGCCGCGGGTCCTGGTATTCGTACGGGCCGCTGTTTTGCAGCTCGATTTGATTCGAACTGGGCGTGTAGTAGCGCGTGCCGTCCAGTTCGTTCGCCAGCTTTGCGAGCCCATCGTTGATGACCGGCTGCGGCACGCCTTCGTTCCGCCCGCACCACACCGCAATCGACGGGTGATTGCGGTCGCGCAGAATCACGTCGCGCGCGTTAGCCAGGAACAGTGCGGGATTCTCCGCTTCCAGGTTGTAATTCTGTGTGGTCTCCCAGAAATCGTTCCAGATCAGAAGCCCGTATTCGTCGGCAAGATCGTAGAACGTCTCTTCCGTGTTCTGGCCCATCCAGTTGCGAATGATGTCCGTGCCTGCATCGTGCTGCAGGCGGAAATAGGGCTCCAGATGCCGGCGCGAAACGCGCTTCATGAAATCGTCCATGCCCCAGTTGCCCCCGCGGCAGGCGATTCGCACACCGTTGACCTTGATCACCAGATAGGGCGCCGTGCCCGCATCGTTGCTCGGCCGCACCGCAGGAGAAGCCTCGCCGCCCGGGGCGAACGACTCCACCCAGGCATGCCAGTACGCCCGCCAGCGCTCGGGAAAACTCGGCGGAAACGGATCGGCGGCCGGAATCTCGCGGATGCCGCGATGCGTGACGTCGACAACGCCTTCCAGTCCAACCTTGCCCAGCGTCGGATCGACGTCGACGCGCCGCAGGTGCCCCGTCCCGTCGAACAGGCTCAGTTCATAGGTAATCTCGCGAATTCCGAATTGCACCTGTTTTGCGTCGGATTCGCGCCCCGCCGCGTCGAAGACCACCTTCATGTGATACAAATTTTGCGCGCCGTAGCCGTTCGGCCACCACAGGCGCGGGTCGCGCACGGTGAGCTGCTTGAATTCCGCGGGCGCGAGCTGCATCGTCGTTTCTCCCGGCGGAAGCTCCACGTTTTTCATGACGCTGACGCCTTCGAAGGACGCTCTCAGCGTGCCGCGCACGGCCGCGCCCGAATCATTCTTCAGCGGAACGCGAATCTCCACATCGGCGCGGCTGGTGTCCGGCAACGGCAGCTTGGTGATCACCTGCGGATCGCCGATCTGGACCGGCCCCGTCGCGCGCAACACCACCGGCTGCCAGATGCCCGTGTCGCGGTCGCGCACGCCTGGAATCCAGTCCCAGCCCTCCGTGTCCATGAAGGTCGGCCCGTCCAGCACCATGACTCCGCCGTTTTCGCCGGGACCCGCCAGGATCGACTCTTCCTCCGGAATGCCCGGATGCGGCGGAGGCGAAATGTGGACCGCCAGCACGTTTTCTTCGCCCTTGCCCGCGCGCCAGTAGTGCGTCACGTCGAAATTGCCGCGAATGAACGCGCCTTTGATTTTTCCGAGTTCGTGCCCGTTCAGCCAGACATCGGCGGCGTAATTGATTCCGTCAAACGTGAGCGTGAGATGCCTGCCGGCCAGCGCGGCCGGGGATTTCAGCTTGACGCGATACCAGTAGCCCTGCTTGTTCAGGCTTTCGGGGATGGCCATGTTGTTCAGCCCGTACGCCGGGTCGGGGTAAATGCCGCGAGCGACCAGCGTGGTCAGCACGGTTCCGGGCACGACGGCAGCAAGCCAGTTCGACGAGCTGAAGCTTCTTGCAGAAATCTGCGCGCCATCCGCATCGACTTCGGGATCCGCTTTCAGCTGCCAGCCACCCGCGATGCGCCATGCATCGTCGCCGCTGGATTCCCACGGCGAGCGCAGGACGGGCACAGGCTGCGCGACGGGCTTGGAAAACGGCGCCTTGCTCTTCGGCAGCGTTTCGGGATTTTGCGGCGCGTCGTAGCCGGCTTGCCCGCGCGTCTGGACCGGCCAGTGCTTCGAGCCGTCCTCGAATTCAAGGATGGAGAAATTCTCGCGCCGGGCGTAGAGCTGCTTGATTTCCTCCGCGCTCAATTCGCGGCGCAGGATCGTCAACCCCGCGATTTTTCCGCCGAAATGCGTGCCGTTGGCGATGGGGAATTTGGGCGGCGCCATGGTCACGACGGGACTCGCGGTCCCCAGCAGGAGCGCGCCGCGGGCAACCGGCTCGCCATCGCTGTAGAGATCAAATTGCGTGCCGTCGAACGTAGCCGCCAGCAGATGCCATTCCTTCGGCGCCAGCGCGACGGGCGCCGTGATTTGATTGTCCTCGCCCATCCAGTAGAAAACGTGCTGCGCGTCGGCGGCCAGGTAGCGCGGATATTCCTCGTTGGGATCGCCCATGCCCGCGATCAGCGTTGGCTTCTCGATCGAATCCTCGAAGCGCACCCAGCAGTACATCGACCACGGCGACTGCGCCAGCAGCACCGTGTCCTTCTCCACCATCTTCTTCGTGAGCCCATCGCCGCTGTAAAGGAAAACCGCGTTGTACGGCCCGTATTCCGGCGGATTATTCGTCGGGGGCGTTTGCGCGCGCAGCGGAGAAACGGCGGCACCGCCCATCAGCAGGAGAAAACTCAGCAGAACGAGAATGAATTGGCGCGGCGAGAATGAGAGCGATTCCATGAGCATCCTTTCCTGAAAAAGATGGCGAGGCCCCGTCGCTGCGCTTGGCCCGGCAATACGGATGGCTCGGTTCGCAACGGTGAACGGAAGCGTTTCGATCGAGGAATGGATGATGGCCTGCGCGCATGGCTCCGGCCCGCAAAACTTAACCGCTTGCGCGTGCCAAGTCAAAGAGTTTGGGTTTGCGGCCCTCACTCGTCGATTCCCGCCGCATGCGCCCGCCGGTTCATTCTCGCGAGGTACTGCTCGAGCGCGCGATGCTTCGATTCCGCAGGCCAGTGTAGTTCCGCGGCCAGCAACTCCGCAACCGCCGGCGCTGCCGCCCTCGCTTCCTGCCAGCCATGAAATTCAAGCCCGACGCGCCGGGCCAGAATATCCTCCATCGAGACCGCCATTTCATGGCGTGCGCAGAAGACGACCTCGGCCTTGATCGGCGCGAGGCCGTCGGCCAACGGCGTCCCCAACGCGGCGTCCTCGCGCGCGAGCGCCAGCACCTGCGCGGCGCGCGAACCGAATTTGCCCATCAAGCGCTGCGCCGACGATTGCGAGACCCCGAATTCCGCAACCAACGTTCGCCAAAGCTCTGGCGCAAAACCTTCCGCGCCCGCCAGCGGATGATTTTGGGTGCGGCAGCTCGCATGCGGCCGATTGAGCCTGCGCTCGACCGCGTCGATGGTGTCCTCGGCCATCGCCCGGTACGTCGTCCATTTGCCGCCCATGACGCTGACGAGCCCGCTGGCGGCATCCACTTCCACCACGTGGTCGCGCGCGAGTTCCTTCGTCGCGCGGGGCCGTGCCTCGCTTGATGCAACGAGCGGGCGCACGCCGGCAAATGCGCTCATCACGCGGTCCAGCGCCACAGGGGCTGCGAGATAACGGTTCAGGTGCCGCAGCAAGTATTCGATCTCGGCGCGTGTCACCGCCGAGGATTCGGGTTGTTCGACCGGCTCGTCCGTCGTCCCCACCAGCAGGCGGCCCATCCACGGAATCGCGAACAGCACGCGCCCATCTTCGGTCTTGGGGATCAGCAGCGCGTCGCCGTCTTCTGAGGCGCCGCGGCCATGCCCCAGAACATCGAGCGGCAGAACAATGTGCACGCCGCGGCTCGGGCGCATGCGCGGCAGCGTTTCGGGATTCGTCATCGAGCGCAGCGTGTCCGAGTGCGCGCCGGTCGCGTTGACGAAAACACGCGCGCGCACCGCGAAGCTCTTCCCGCCAATTCGGTCCTCGACATCGGCCGCGGCGATCTTTCCCGCCGCGTCTTTTTCGAACGCGGCCACACGCGCGTAGTTGAGCGCCTCGCCGCCGGCTGCGGCAAACGTTTCGACCAGCGCTATGTTGTAGCGCGCATCATCGAATTGGCCGTCGGTATAGGCGACCGCGCCCACAAGCCCTGTGGCGCGCAGCGCCGGGATGTGCCGCAGCGCCTCCTCGCGCGGTAAGAAGCGGCTGGGCGCGAGTCCCGCTTTGCCCGCGATCCAATCGTAGAGCTTGAGGCCCGTTTCGTAATAAGCGGCATCGCGCCAGCGATAGCAGGGCGTTACAAACTGGCGCGTGCGCGTCAGGAACGGCGCGTTGCGCAGCATGCGCACGCGTTCGCGCAATGCGCGCTTCACGACTTTGTATTCGCCAAAGTCCAGCCGCCGGACGGCCTGTTCGAGATACCGCACCCCGCCATGAACCATCTTGGTCGATGCGCTGGAAGCCCCCGACGCGAAATCCGCGCCTTCGATCAGGACAGTGCGCAGCCCGCGCAATTGCGCGTCGAGCGCGCACCCCGTGCCCGTCGCTCCGCCTCCGATTACGCAAAGGTCGAAGGAACGTCCGGCTGCGGATTGCAGCGCCTCAAGGCGGGATTTCATGCCGAGAAGGATCGCACAAACGCAGGTCTAGTTATGCGACAAACCTGGCGGCGGGCGTTTCAGGATTTGGCGGAGGTGGGTGCGGGCTCTTCGGCCTGCGCCTGCGCAACCGCGCGGTCGTGGTGCGGCGCGGGCAGGCATGCGGGATCGCGCCATTCGCGGCCTTCGTGCTGGAGCAGTTCGTCCGCCTGCGAAGGCCCCCAGCTTCCTGCCGCGTAATTGGGAAAATCGCGCGGCGGCAGCGCCTTCCAAACGTCCAGAATCGGCTGCACGACGGCCCAGCCCGATTCAACCATGTCCGCGCGCTGGAACAGCGTGGGGTCGCCCATCATGCAGTCGTACAGCAGCGTTTCATAGCCGGTCGACGGCGTGGTCCCGAAATAATCCGAGTACTGGAAATCCATGTTGACCGCGCCCAGCCGTACCGCCGGCCCCGGAATCTTGGCCTCGAAATTCAGGCAAATTCCTTCCGTGGGCGCGATGTTGATCACCAGCTCGTTCGGATTGATCGTATTCACCGAAGTCTTACGGAACAGCACGAACGGCGGCTTGCGGAAGCGGATCACCACCTGCGTAACCCGCCGGGTCATGCGTTTGCCCGTGCGCAGGTAAAACGGCACGCCGGCCCAGCGCCAGTTGTCGATGTGCAGCGCGATGGCCACGTAGGTGGGCGTCTTCGAATCCGGCGCGACATTCGGTTCCGCGCGATAGGCGGGCACATGCCGGCCGTTGATCGTTCCCGCGTCGTACTGCCCGCGCACTGCGTGATCCAGCACGCGCTCGGGGCTGAGCGGCTGAATCGCGCGCAGCACTTTCGTCTGCTCGTCGTGCACTGCCTCCGCGTCGAACGAGATCGGCGGCTCCATCGCCGTCAGCGTGATGAGCTGGAAGATGTGATTCGGCACCATGTCGCGCAGCGCCCCGGCCTTCTCGTAGTATCCGCCGCGCAGCTCCACGCCCAGCTCTTCCGCCACGGTCACCTGGACGTGATCCACGTAGCGGCGGTTCCAGACGGGCTCGAAGATTCCGTTGGCGAAGCGAAAAGCCAGAATGTTTTGGACTGTTTCCTTGCCCAGGTAATGATCGATGCGGTAGATCTGCTTTTCGTCCAGGATCTTGAGCAATTCGTGGTTGAGTTCCACGGCGCTGGGCAGGTCGTGCCCGAAGGGCTTCTCGATCACCACGCGCCGCCACTTGTGGTCCTCCTGCTTCGTCAAGCCCGCCGCGCCCAGCTGGTTGACCACTTGCGTGAAAAACGCCGGCGCTGTGGCCATGTAAAACAAAACGTTGCCTTCCGTCCCTTCTTGCTTCTCAACTTCCGCCAGCTTCTCGCCCAGCTTCTGGTACAGCGCGGGATCGCCGAAATCGCCCGCCACGTAGTGCAATTTCTTGACGAATGCGTTCCAGGTGGCCAAATCCACGCTGATATCCCCGAAATCCTTGATGTCCTTGGTCATCTGGTCGCGGTATTGTTCCGAGGAATACCCTTCGATGGAAACGCCGACGATGGCGAACTGATCGGGGAGGAGATTGCCCTTGGCCAAGTTGTAGAGGGCGGGCATGAGCTTGCGCTTAGTCAAGTCGCCGCCCGCGCCGAAGATCACCATCGCGCAAGGACCGCTGGGCGCTCCCAGCCTGTCTCGCGTCAAGCCACCGGAATCATTCGAGCTCATTCGCCAGTCCTCCGCGTCTGCCGCACGCTTTGATTCTCCTGCGCTCGCTTCTTGGCCGTCATTGTTATTGCTTTGCACTTATTGCAGTGCCTCGCGCACGGCTTGCGCGAGCGTCTCAAGGCCCGCTGAAACATCCGCACCCAGGTGAACGCGCAGCGCGCGCCGCCCGCGCTCCGCCAGCACCTGGAAGTCTCCGCGCGCCTGCGCTGCCTTCACCACACCAAACGTGTACTTCTGCCCCGGAACGGGCAGGTCGCGCGCATCATCACACGTAATTTGCAGGAAGACACCGGAATTTGGCCCGCCTTTGTAGGCTTGCCCGGTCGAATGCAGGAAGCGCGGGCCGAATCCCAGGCAGGTCGCGGCGCGCTTGTTGTCGCGCACCAGATGCCGGATCGACTGGAGCTGTTGCTCGTGCTCGCCGTTCATCTGAATGTAGGCCAGCAGCGCGAAGTAATCGCCCGCGCCGATCCACGCCAGGTGCGCGCGGAGGAAAGCGGGCAGTGTCGATTCCTTTTGCGCAGCCCGTTTCAGTTCGGAGGCGTTGCGCTCGTCCGCGAACAGCTTCGCGCCCTTTTCCTCGAAGAACGGCGACTCGGCCGGAAGCGATCCCGACTTCTCGTATTGATCCGTGAGCTTGCGCGTTTCGATCTTGCTCGCCTCCACGTCCGGCTGGTTGAACGCGTTGATTCCGATGATCGAGCCGGCCACCGCGGTCGCAATCTCCCACCGGAAAAATTCCTGGCCAAGCTCGTAGATACTCGGCACGGCGATGCGCACGACCGGCTGGCCCGCTTTCACCAGGCGTTCGACGGCCGCATCCTGCTTCGCGTCCGGGCTCGATTCCAGGCGCAGGTACACGAACGTGCGATCCGTGCCATAAACTTCCGGCGCGCCGATTTCTTCGCGATCCACGGGAATCAGCCCTTTGCCCTGTTTTCCTGTCGACTCGGCCAGAAGCTGCTCGAGCCACGCGCCCAGATCGGCGATTCCCGGCGATGCGAACAAGGTCACCTTGTCGCGCCCACGCCTCTGCAGCGTGCCCAGGATCGCCCCGAGAATCACGCCCGGATTCTGGTCCGCCGCGACCACCGAAGCGCACGCGTGCACCATTTCCTCGGTGCGGTCCAGAAACTTCGGAATATCGATGCCCTGAATCGCTCCAGGAATCATTCCGAAATTCGACAGCGCCGAATAGCGCCCGCCGATGCCGGGCACGCCGAAGAAAATGTTGCGGAAGCTGTCGCCTTCGGCCACTTGCTGCATGTGCGAGCCGGGATCGGTAATGGCGATGAAGCGCTTACCCGCCTCGCTCGCGCCAACCGCTTGCCGGACGCGCTCGAAGAAATATTGTTTGAAGATGTTCGGCTCCAGCGTGCTGCCGGACTTGCTGGACACGATGAACACCGTCTTGCCGACGTCGATTTGGCTCTCGATGGCGCGAATCTGCGCGGGATCGGTCGAATCCAGCACATGAATTTGCGGATGGCCAGCGATCTTGCCGAATGTTTTTTCGAGAACTTCGACGCACAGGCTCGAGCCGCCCATTCCCAGCAGCACCGCGTGCGCGAAGCCCGCCTCGCGAATGTCGTTCGCGACCTTCTGGAACTGCGCGCGCCGCGTCATCTGGTCTTCCGTAATGCCCAGCCAGCCCAGCCACTTGCTTTCGTCCGCGTTTGTCCACAGCGAAGCATCGCGCGCCCACAGCCGCTTCACTTTGTCGTGCGACTTCCAATCCTCGATCGTTTCCTTCACAGCCGCCGCCAGTTCCTCCGGCAGCGTGTATTGCAGCGTCGCTCCGGCACCCGGCACATTCGCCGCCGCCCGCTTTCCCACCGCCGCAAGCAGCTTGTCGAACGCCTCGGAAAACAGGTCCACGCCTTGCTTGGTCAGCTCATCCGTCGCGGCCTGCAGCGAGATTCCTGCTTTCGCCAGCGTGTCCAGCACGGCGCGCGCCTCGTCCACTCCCTCTTCCAGTGTGGCGTGCACGTGCCCGTGCTCGCGAAACGCGTCGAAGGTCGACGGCGGAATAGTGTTCACCGTGTCCGGCCCAATCAGCTCTTCGACGTACAACACGTCGCTATACGCCGGATTCTTCGTGCTCGTGCTGGCCCATAGCACGCGCTGCGTTTGCGCCCCGCGGTCGGCCAGAGCCTTCCAGCGCGGCCCGCTGAAAATCCGTTTGTACTGCTGGTAGGCCATCTTGGCGTTAGCAATTGCGATTTTGCCCTGCAAGCTTCGCAGCGTGGATTGCTCCGCCGGAGTTTTCGCCGCCTTCAAGCGCGCCGCAATCTCGCCATCGATCAGCGTATCGATCCGGCTGACGAAGAAGCTGGCCACGCTGGCAATCCGCCGCGCATCTCCGCCGCGCTTCACCAGCGCCTCCAGGCCCGCGATGTAGGCTTCCGCCACTTGCTCGTAAACCTCCTGGGCGAACAGCAGCGTCACGTTGATGTTGAGGCCCTCGCTGATCAGTTGCTGAAACGCCGGAATCCCCTGCGCCGTCCCCGGAACCTTGATCATGATGTTCTCGCGCCCGACTTCCTTCCACAGCCGTTGCGCTTCCGCGATCGTTTCCTGCGTCTTGTAGGCCAGCAGGGGCGAGACTTCCAGGCTGATGTACCCGTCGCGCCGGTTGGTCTGGTCGTACACCACGCGCAGCGCGTCAGCGGCGTCCTGAATGTCCTTCACCGCGAGCCGCTCGTAGATCGTCCCCGCGTCCAGGTTCTGCTTGCTGAGTTGTTCCAGCGCTTGCGTGTAATCCGTGCTGCCCGAAATCGCTTTCTCGAAAATCGAGGGATTCGAGGTCATCCCGCGCAGCCCGTCTTCGCGGATCAGCCGCGCCAGTTCGCCGGTCGTGATCAGGCTGCGGCGAATATAGTCGAGCCATACGGATTGGCCATAGCGCGCTAGCTCCTTCAATGGATTCTCGAGTGTCGTTGCGCGGGGCGTGGAATCAGGCTTTGCGGAAGAACTCATGATTTAGCTCCCTTGGATTCAAAGGCTGTGGAACGATCGTTCGGCATATTGGACAAGGCTTTGGATGCTGCCCCGCGGCTGCGGGGCGCAAGCTCGCAACCGGTGCTGGACGGCATTCGGCGAATTTATGGCTGTGCGAACGGGCAATCCGACGCGATGGGCACCCGCACAGCTTTCCCTGCTGCACTAACCAGACAATTCTACCGCAGTGCCTCGGGGGGTATGCTGATTTTTCGGGCGGACAAAGAAGTGACTACAGCCTCTGCGCGCTCTTTGGCTGCACAGAGTTGTGGCAGTTTGTGGAGGACAGGTCGATGGATCGGCCCCGCTGAGCGAGGATCAACTGGCGTATGCGTGCTCTGCTTCCCCTTGTGCGCTTCGGCGCATGGGAGCGGCCGGGACGGAATGCGGTTTGCGCAGGGGCGCGATCGTTTCGGGAGAAAATCGCTCGGCCAGCTGGCTCCGCGCCCGGCTGATCCGCGATTTGAACGCGCCAAGTGCGATGCCCGAAATTTCAGCCGCCTCGGAGTTCGACAGGTCCTGCAGTTCGCGCATTTGGAAGGCTCCGCGGATCGACGGCGACAGCTCCTCCAGCGCATCTTCCACCAGCAGCCTCGTTTCCACGCTGGCATAGGCCTGTTCGGGATCGGGGCGCGAATCCACGCACTTCGCGTCCATCGACACTTGCTCTTCCGGCGATACGTCCTGCAAGAACAGCTCGGGCCGCGCGCGCTGCCGGCGCATGCGCACCAGCGCCGCGTTCACCACGATTCGCGTCAGCCAAGTCGAAAACAGCGAGCGCCCTTCGAACGAGCCGATGTTGCGGTAAGCGGAGAGCAGCGCGTCCTGCACCGCGTCCTCCGCGTCTTCTTTGCTGTGCAGCAGCCGCAGCGCCAGCCGGTACAGCCGGCTGCGGTAACGCACGAACAGCTGCTCCTGCGCGTCCCGGTCGCCCTCCACCGCGCGCTGCACCAGAGCGTGCTCCTCGCTGCGGCTCGGCGGATCGCACTTCGCCCGCCGCTCGTCTTGGTTTCCGCCAAACTTCGAGCCCTCCGTTCGCTTCCCGCACAGGGCGGGAAGATTGGCTCCTGCGCCCGTCAGTACAGTGTGATGGCTTGCCAAACTCATTTCGATCACGCGCCTTTCTACTGGGTATCGATTGAGCGATGTAATGAAATCAGGGTGCGAGGACTTGCCCGCCAAGCGGCACTGCACCCTCTGTCAGGCACACCGCGTTCCACAAAAACCGCCTGCGCACCGCCGCTGCCACATTCAAAAATCGACTCTTAGCGGCGAATGCACAGAACCCTGTAGCAGTAAAAAGCTCTAAGCAGCGGCAAAATTGACTCTCGCTGCGCCCCGCGCGGCCCCGCCCCGGTTCTCGCGCTCTCTTCTGTCGTTGCACGTCGCATAGCTGCACCAGGAACACCGCCGTCGCGCCTGGAATACCGGATCGCTCGGGCGGGACCTCGCAGGTTTTTAGGGCTGGCGATTCAGGCTCAAGAGTGGGTTCCCAAAGAGGAGATTCGCACGACACCGCCGGTGCTGGCGATCACCGGTTTGGTGTAATAAAACTGGTGCCTTCCTGTACCGCTCGCAGAGCAGGCACGATGGCTCAATGCAGCCCCTGCCTGAGGGAGCCGCTTTCCTTCAGTGATCCGAAAGCCGTCGATCGCCTTGACACTCTCTTCGTTTCAGCACATCCTGCCGCTGCCCGGATCGCTCCTTGCATCAACGAGCATCGAGACGGCCCGGGGAATTCCTTCGTCTATGGCTGCTTCAGAACAATTCTTCACCCCGCGCACCGCCGCGCAAGTGCTCGGCATCAGCTATCCCACGCTCAAGCAGTGGATCTACAAGCGCAAGATACGAACCATCCGGACGGTCGGCGGCCATCACCGCATTCCGCAGAAGGAAATCGACAAATTCCTCTATCGCGCGTCGGAAGGGAAGGAGCCGGCCGAACGCCGCGCCGGCTTTCGCCGCGTCAGCGGGCGCAACCAGCTGGTGGGCCGCGTGATCGGCGTGAAAATCGAAGGCTTAATAGCCCAGGTCACTCTCTCCATCGGCGGCCAGCACATCACCTCCATCATCACTGCCGACGCCGCGCGCGAGTTGCGCCTCAAGCCCGGGGACAAGGCCGCCGCGCTCATCAAGGCGACGGAGGTAATGATTCTGCGCGTTTGATTTGCTCTGCCATCCTCAACCGCACCAGGCGTTCTAAATCGAATTTAAGTAACGCCTATATTCGTATAGAATCGCAGAACGGCAACCGGCCGTGCGGAGCGGTTTTGGCGCGCAAACTTCAGCTT
>JBJKQB010000022.1:0-5980 GCA_046705825.1 Candidatus Acidiferrales bacterium | reverse complement strand
CGGGATCGAGCAAGTAGAGCCGCGTGCCATGCGGGTTGTGATCGACCCATACGGCGTCGGCCTTCTCCGTTTTTTCCTTCTTTTCACCCGGCGTTTCAGGGTCGCGTGCGGTGATGGCGATGAATTTGCCGTCTGGCGAAACCAGGTAGGAGGAAACATCGATCTCGATCGGAGCGGCTTTCGCGGCGGCAGCATTCTTGACCGGCGGCACCGCGTCGGGCTCTTTGGACTCGTCGACCGCGGGAAGCACCTTCAGATCGTAGGGGCGCGCTTCGCCGCCATTCATGGGCAGGCGGTAGAGTTGCGTGGTCTTGCCGCGATGCGCCAGCAAAAGAACGCTGCCGCCGTCGGGCATCCATGTGGCGCCGTACTCGCCGCGCTTGTCCGCAGCCTGGTCGTTTGCAGGTGTGTCGGTCAGCTGACGCGCCGTGTTCTGCTGAATGTTGACCATCCAGAGATGCTGCCTCCCTCCCTTTTTCGTCGAGTCGGCTACCTCCAGCAACACCTCTTCGCCGTTGGGAGAAAGCTGCGGATCGGCCAGCGCGCGCACATCGCGCAGGTCTTCGTTGGAGGGAAAGGTTGGCTCCTGAGCGCGAGCGAAGCCTGCAAGGACGAGCCAGGCGCCCAGCCATACGCACAACGCGACACTGCAGCCATGATTTCGCATGGCGGCCATAATACGTGAACGGGGTCAGAAACCAAGAAAAGTTTCTGCCGCTGCTTGCACCGGGGCTAGAACCGCGTGGGACCTTCGCTTCCTCGGCTATGCCAGCTCTTCCTCTTTCTTTCCCTCAATTCAGCAGAGCGTCGATGAGACTTGCACCGATTCAAACGTCGTACAGCGCCTGCTCAATGCCTTGCCGCTCGGTATTGTTTCGCTGTAGCATCACGGGCGCACCATGCGCGAGAGGGCGCGAAACCATGCGACGCAGAAAATTCTTCCAACTGCTTGGCGGCTTGGCCGCGCAATCCGCGGCCTGGTCATTCCTTGGCAATAAAGCAGCGGCGGCAGAGTCCATTTCACCTCCTGCGACGAGAATTGCCAAAGAGGACGGTGGTGCAACTGCGGCCATGGCAGCGGCAGCAGAGTTCAACCAATACACCGGGGACTATGCGCATTTTTGCAACATCCCCGAGAGCGCGCGCGTCTTCTATGCCTTGCGCAACGGTCAAATCGTTTCCGAGCGGCTCAACAACGAGGATTGGAAGCCCACGGGCTGGGGTAATCCGCCGGAGTTGCCCGTGCCGGGCGGATCATGGGACGGCGTACCGATGGTCTCACCGATCGCGAACCTATCCGGCGAGGGGCCGTACAAGCCAACCTGGGAATCGCTGCTGCAATACGATTGCCCTGAATGGTACCGCGACGCCAAATTCGGCATCTGGAATCACTGGAGCCCGCAGTGCGTTCCGGAAGATGGCGACTGGTACGCGCGCAACATGTACATGCAGGGCTCGGACCAGAATAAATTCCAGCTCCAACACTATGGCTCTCCCGCCGTGTTCGGGTACAAAGATCTTTGCGCGCAGTGGACGCTTTTGAACTGGCAGCCCTCGGAGCTGATGGATTTGTACGTCAGCGCGGGCGCCAAATTTTTTGTCTCGCTGGCCAATCACCACGACGGCGTTGACACCTGGAATTCGAAGCATCAATCCTGGAACTCGGTGAATATCGGCCCGCATCGCGACGTGATTGGAACCTGGGCGGCGGAAGCGCGCAAACGCAATCTCCGTTTCGGCGCGACGGTGCATCAGGGGCGCAACTGGTGGTGGTTCCAGACCAGCCACGGTGCGGACTCTGCCGGGCATCCCTACGACGGCCGCTTGACCCTGGCCGACGGCCAGAACCAATGGTGGGAAGGGCTCGACCCGCAGCAACTCTACGCCCCCAAACATCCGCATGACGCGCTGCCGGATATTTCCTACGTCAAGAATTTCTACGATCGCACTCGCGACTTGGTCGACCAGCACGCCCCGGACCTGCTCTATTTCGACAATCCGCTCTTCCCGCTCGGCTGGGGCGGAATGAACGTTGGCGCGTATTACTACAACCACAGCCTGGCCGCGAACGGCGGGAAGGTGCAGGGTGTGATTACGATCAAGAATGTGCCGCCGAAGTGGGCCAAGTCGGCGGTGGCCGATATCGAGCGCGGTCTTGCCCCCGAGATTCTGCCGTACCCCTGGCAATCAGAAACGTGCATTGGAGACTGGCATTACCAGCGCGCCTTGTTCGACAAGCCGGGAGAATACGGCGGTTACATGCCTCCCGGCGAAGTCATTCACTGGATGATCGACACCGTCAGCAAGAACGGCACATTCCTTCTCAACATTCCCGGCAAGCCGGACGGCACGATCGATCGGAAAGAGCGCTTGATCCTGGAGCACATCGGCGAATGGTTCAAGGTGAACGGTGAAGCGATCTACTCGACGCGCCCTTGGTCTGTTTTCGGCGAGGGGCCGCACATGATCAAGGCGGGTTCGTTTCAAGGCGCCTCCACGGGCCAGCTCGACGCGAGCGATATTCGCTACACTCGCAACAAGGCCGGCAGCGTCGTTTACGCTCTTGTGCTGGGCTGGCCGCAGGGCGATGTCGTGCTGCATTCATTTGGCGCGTCGGCCGCCAAACCCGTAAAAGTGGCGCACGTCGAGTTGCTGGGCTCGCCGGAAAAGATTCGCTTCAAGCAGACGGCGCAGGGGCTCCACATTGAGCGGCCTCGGCAGAAGCCAGCGCGCGACTACGCGACCGTTTTTAAGCTGAGCGTCGCTTGAAATTTGGCTCGCGCTCCCTGTTTTATCGGACACACGATCTCTTCAATCGAAATTCTCTTGTGAGGCCATGATGGGGACATTGAAAAAACTGGGTGTCCTGACTGTTTTCATTCTGCTCGCGTTTATCGTTCCCGCACCGAGCTCCGCGCAGGTCCAGACCGAAGCGCCTCCGCCGGTTCCCGGCGCGAAGACGGTCACCGTGGAACACATCAAGATCCACGGTGAGGCACTGGAGGGCAATCTGGAAGGCGACCCGGCCGACCGCGACGTCATCGTGTTTCTGCCGCCCAGCTACAACAAGGACAAGCATCGCCGTTATCCCGTTCTGTACGCACTGCATGGCTATTCCATCGGGGCGGAGCAGTGGACGCACGAGATTCGCGTGCCGCAAACAATCGAGGGCGCCTTCGCACAGGGCGCCAAGGAAATGATTGTCGTGCTGCCGGACTCGAAGACGGTCTATGGCGGGTCGATGTATTCCAGTTCCGTGACGACCGGTGATTACGAGCGATTCATCTCCCACGATGTGGTTGCCTACATTGACGCCCACTACCGCACAATTCCCAACCGGCTGGCGCGCGGACTGGTGGGTCACTCGATGGGCGGTTACGGCGCCGTCCGCATTGGGATGAAGCACCCGGACGTTTTCGGCAGCTTGTACGTCATGAGCGCGTGCTGTCTTTCGCCGATGGGCGAACGGCCTTCGAATCCAGCATTCGCAAAGGCTATGGAGGCGGGCGAGAAGCAACTGGAAGCGGTGAAAACTCCCGCAGATGCCGCTGGGCTTGGTTTCTTCGCGCGCGCTCGCCTTGCCTCTGCCGCGGCGTGGTCGCCCGACCCGAAGAATCCTCCGCTCTATCTTGACCTGCCGATGAAAGACGGAGTGTCCCAGCCGGACGTGATCGCCAAATGGACCGCGAATGCGCCGCTCGCTTTTATCGACCAGTACATCGACAATTTGCGCCGGTACCGCGCCATCGCGCTCGATGTGGGCGACCAGGACGGCTTGCGGTTCGACATGATCAAGCTGCACGATGTTCTGGACAAGTATGGCATTGCCAACGGCTTTGAGATTTATCACGGCACGCATACCAGCCACGTTGCCTACCGCTTTCAGAACCATGTGATTCCGTTCTTCAGCAAGAATCTGTGCGCGAAGAACTGCCGTTAATTCCAGCATCGAAACATGAAAGCGCTCGTACTTCACAAGCCCGGGCAATCATCCATCGAGACGGTTCCGAACCCGGTGCTCGGGAATGGGGAACTGCTGCTGAAAGTTCGCATGGTGGGACTCTGCGGAAGCGACCTGAATTCCTTTCGCGGGCTGAATCCACTCGTTTCGTTTCCACGAATTCCCGGTCACGAGATATCCGCCACAGTCGTGCAAAGCGCCGGCGGAGATGGCGGCCTCGCGATCGGGACCGATGTGGCTGTCTCTCCGTATACAAGCTGCGGAAAATGCACCTCCTGCCGCCGTGGGCGCCCGAATGCGTGCCAGTTCAACGAAACTCTGGGCGTCCAAAGAGATGGCGCGCTCACCGAATTCATCGTCATGCCGCGAGAGAAGCTGTACCCGGCAAAGCTCACGCCCAAAGAATTGTGTTTGGTCGAGCCGCTGACCGTCGGATTTCACGCCGTGGCTCGCGGGCGAGTCGCCGCAAACGACACGGTCGCAATTCTCGGTTGCGGCGGAGTGGGTCTGGGAGCCATTGCCGCGGCGAGTTCCCGCGGGGCACGCACCATCGGTGTGGATCTCGATGACGCGAAATTGGAGCTCGCGCAGGCGGCGGGCTGCGCGCACACAATCAACAGCGCGCGAGAATCACTGCACGGCCGCTTGTCTCAAATTACCGAAGGCTGCGGTCCCGACGTTGTAATCGAAGCCGTTGGCGCGCCGGCGACGTTTCGAGCCGCTGTGGAAGAAGTCTCCTTTACCGGCCGGGTTGTGTACATCGGCTACGCCAAAGAAGCCCTCAGCTACGAAACGAGGCTGTTCGTGCAAAAAGAACTCGATATTCTCGGATCGAGGAACGCGCAGCCGGAAGATTTCCGTGCGGCGATCAGTCTCCTCGAAAAACGGAAATTCCCCGTCGATCAGGCCGTGAGCCTGATTGTTCCTCTCGAGGAAGCGGGGCGCGCGTTGCGTTCCTGGAGCGAAGATCCGTCGAGGTTCAAAAAGATTCTGGTCTCTTTGGACTGAGGCGGCCGAGCCCTAAGAATTCTGCCGTCGCGCTGGCTCGGCGAGAGTGGAACGCAGCACAAAATACGGTTGATTGCGCAGGTCCTTGCCCAGCCCTGGAAATAACCACGCATTGCCGGCTCCTCGGCGTAATTCAAAGTAGTACTGAAGCGGATACTCGGATTTCGTATAGCGTGCTGGGATGATTGCGCTGAAGCGACTTTCGTCTCGCTGCATTTCTGCCGATTGATATTCCTCCGCTTGGTCCACGTGGCGGTAATAAAGCCGGATGGCAAGGGATTGCGTGTCGCTCCGGGGAACGGCAAGCGCAATCTCAAGTGGCCGGCCGGGAGTGAAAATGCGCGCGGGCGTGTGTTCAACGTCCACGGAATCGCGTTTGGCAGGCACGGTTAGATCGCGGAGCGACAGCGAACCCAGCGACGCGCCTGCGTGGGCCGCGGCATCGAGCCGCTCCTGCATCTTGGCAATGTCCTCGTCGATGGCGGGCACCCGGTCCAGCCAGTTGCCGCGCTGGTAGGGCTCAGGGCCGAAAGTAATATCGGAAACGTAGGCGCCCCGCGCCGCCTCTGCGAACTCCTGCCAGACATCTCGCGCGCGGTGATATTGCTTGAGAGCTTCTTCGAGTGCGCTGCGATCGCCCGATTGTTCGCAGGCCGCGTAGAGAACGCCGCTGCGGAATTTCGCGGCAAAGAAGCGGGCAATGCCAATCTCGATGCGCAGGTCGATTTCGGCGCGGCGGAATTCGGGAGAGTTCTTGTTCGGCACGCCAGCCGCAGCTTGTTGCAAGTGCGCAGCCGCCGCATTGGCTGCGTCGTCGAGCCATTGGGCCGCTTCGAGAGGCGAATACTTTCCGCCGTGCTGGTTTTTCAGCAGCGCGCCGGCGAATTCGTTGATGCTCGAAAACAATTGAGGGTCCAGTGGGCTGACGTTGCCGAACACCTTGGGCGCCGGCGTGTCAAAGTAAGGCGTAGGTGCAGACGGGTCGACGATGGATTGGTTGGTGTAGTACTC
>JBJKQB010000021.1:0-4331 GCA_046705825.1 Candidatus Acidiferrales bacterium | reverse complement strand
TCACGTCCAGTTTCGTCTACACAGCAGCTACCTCCAAGCTGGGTTTGCACCCCACCGAATTCGAATTTCGAGCCCGTCGCGCCCGAAATACACTTCTCCTTGACTTCCGAAACTGGGTACTCTCGTTGGCAAGAAAGAACCCACCCTGGGGCGACATCCTCTCAAAAGCCCGCCCGCCCGACCGTGATTTGGGTCACTTTTGCGTGTGATTTCGAGTACTTGATCCCGCCAGTAACCCGGCGGCCCCGAAAATCCACAGGATCGGTCTGATCGAGCAATTCGGGCGAAAGACGGAAGATGGAAAGCGGAAAAGGGAAAAGGGAAAAGGAAGGCGCTACGAGGACGAGCCCCCGGAAGGGGCCGCATGCGAGACTCGGCAGTGAAAACAGAAGAGGCCCCGCAGTCCGGAAACCGCGGGGCCTATCTGGCAGTTAACTCAGGAGTTAGTTCCCGGAGCCGTTTCCTCCAGGTCCGCCGGGCTTTTTCTTCGGAGGTGGCGGGCGGCGTTCCGGTTGCGGTCGCGGCGCGGGCCGCGGCACGGGCCTGCGAGCCGGTGGCCTTGCCTCCGGCCGTGGCGGCGGTATTCGTCGCGCAGGCATTCGCGGCGGGGGTATGGGCCGCGCCTCAGGTCGCGGCTGCGGTCGAGGTTGGGGCCGCTCCGCCGGCCGGTTCGGCGGTCGCACCGACGGCCGCCTCGGAGGCGTCACAGGTCCGCCCGGCCTCGTCGCCGGCCGATTGGGCGGCGTGAAGGGGTGCGCCGGCCTCGTCTCCCGCGGTTGCGGTTGCGACCGTGGAAATGCGGGACGGTTCGTCCCCGGACGCGCAGGATTCGCGGGGTGTGCCGGGCGCACCGTTCCGGGCCGTCTCGGTGGCGTAGTACGAGCGGGTGGGAGTGTTTTTGGCGTCGGCCGTGCAGCTGGCGGGCGCGTTTCCGGCCGTCCCGGTGCTGGTCGCGCTGGGGCGGGTCGCGCAGGTGCAGGTGTTGATGGCCGTGCTCCGGGGCGTGCTGGAGTTCTCGGTGCGGTTGCCGGGTGAGCCGGCGACGCGGGAGCCACATGCCGCGCCGGCGCTTTCGCTGCTGCTTTTGCGCGAATCATCTGGAGTTGTGGCGAGTAGCCCGAGCGTTGCAGCACCGCAGTCCTCAGGTTCGGATTGGTTGCCGGACGGGGACGGCCCAGCGGTTCGGCGCGCGGCGATGGCTTCAACTTGGTTACCACGCGGCGGCTAGCCAGCCGGGCGGGCGGCGCGCGGCGCACGGTCGGCACCGCCGCTCCCACCACGCTCCTGCGCGTGGGCGTCAGCGCAGCTGCGGTGACCACCTGTGGGTGCTGGATTTGCGCCACATTGACGCGCACCGCATTGCGCTGCACGGGCGCCCCGTTCACAAAGGTGTTGCGGTTCACCACCGTGACGGCTCGCGTGTTGTTGGCGTACGTGTAGTTCGCGTAAGTGATGTGATTGACCGTGTAGTTGTTGTAGACATTCGTGACCGTGGTGCGGTTGACGTAGCGCGTGTCGCCATAGTTGATGCGCTGCACGTACTCCGGGTCAACTTGATACGGCGGAATGTAGACGTCGCGCGGACCCAGCGGATACCAGCCCACTCCTTCCATCGTGCCAAAACTCACGGCCACGCCGAATCCGCCCCCGCCCACGAAGCCGACCAGCGCGGGAGCGTATACGGGAGCCACGGCGACGGGCCCGGGCACCCAGCCCCAACTGCCGTCGATCATCGCCCAGCGGCCGTAATGGAAGGGTGCAAAGCCCCAAGGTTCGTCGTCGACCCATGTCCAGCCCCAGGGTGCGACCCAGCACCAGTGGCCTACGTGGTAAGGGGCCCATCCCGAGTTCACATCATTGGGGACCCAGTAATTGCCATACTCAGAATCGGAGTGCCACGAGCCGTATTCATCGAGGTCTTCGTAGCCGGTCACGCCCGGAGAAACGTACCGCGCAGAAACGGAATGGTCGTCGCGCATTTCCCGGGCTCGCGCCCAAGTGTCAAAATTGTCCCGAGCGGGAAGCCCTTGCACGTTTTCGGTCAGCTGACTGGTTCCGCTGAAGATGGCGTCCTCTCCAGGTGTGACGTCGTAGGTTTGCCCGCCGCCGTTCGCGCTGCCTTGCCCGGAATACACGCTGATGGATGTTTGCCCGCCATTGGGATCCGCCGACAGCACATATTCCCCTGGCCGCAGAATCGAGAACGCCAGATTCGGCGTGTCGATTTCGTACGATTCGTTGGGATCGAGGTAACGCACATCCACCTCGAGCGTTCCCTCGGCCAGTTGAACCTGCGCCACCTGATTGCTCAAATTCAAAAACGAAATCCCGGTGGAATCGCCCAGGCGCAGCGCGGTGCTGCCGATGAAAAGTTCCGCGCGTGAACTTTGGTCCGACCACAGGCTGTCGCCCGTGGTCAGGGGGCGATTCAGTTCCGCGTCCACCCAGTTCTGCTCGCCGGCCGGCTCGTACGACACCGAACCCTGCATGTAATCGAGCGTGGCCACACGCGCCGGAGGCGGCGAACCCTGATCGTCCTGCGCCTTGGCAGTCTGCGCCGCCAGCAAAATCATGAGCCCTGCAAGTAAAAAGCAGATGTACGGAAAAAGTTTAGTTTTCATATGTGAGTTTTCCCGAAGATTCATCTTCAGCAGATATGCCCTTGTGGCTCGAACCGTTCCTTCGGCCTCCTTCTTTCAGAACAATACCGTCATCGTCCGGCTGGGTCGCTGAATCCGGTGGTTCGCTCGCTTTGAGGGCTGTGTGTTGCGGGCTGAGGCTTCCGTCCCCGAACGGCTGCAAGAGTCTTCGAACGATACAAAAAGCTTATGCTACGACCGCTGCCATCGCTATCGGGTACTTTACTGGTAGGTTTTGGGGTATCCCCTTAATTCCCCCGCCCGCAGTTATTTACCTGTCCCGGGACTAAGGCGGGCATTGCCAAGCCGGGGCGCAATGATTGAGGCAAGGAGTGAGGGCGTGTAGGACCGCTGTGGCGTGAGACTTTGCGGCGCGGTGCTTCCTGCCGCCAGCCGTCAGCGCGATGGGGGCGCTTCCGTGGCGGGGAGAACCCCACCGGAGGGGACAAGTTGTTCGCCATCGCGAAACAGCTTCACAATCTCGTGGTTCAAGCGATAACGCGCGGTGGTTCGCTCGTCGGCTCGGGTAATGTACCGCACAATGGCGATCACGCCGTTATCCGTCAACTTCAGATTCACGGATGGTTTGGCCGAGAGAGACCTGGTGCCGTACCGCCGCGACACATTCTGCCATTCTCGTTCGGCTGCTTGCGCGTGGCCCTCGGTCTCCTGCGCCACGATCGTCTGGATTCTCTCGACCAGCGGATAGGGATTCTGGGTGGCGGGAATCAGTACCTGTAATTCATCCCACAGCCACTGTCCGGCGGTGGTGAAGTTGAAATAGTACCCGGTCACGGCGTACATGTTCATGAACGCGACTTGACGTCCGGTAGGATGGCCGGGCTCGTTCCAGTTGCCGGTCTCCAGCAGCACCGTCCGGAACAGGGTGATCTCGATGACTTCACCCCGCACGCCGGTGAACGCGTTCGAGTTGATTTCTACCCAATCCCCGACACGGATTCCGTGCCGGCCCATCAGGACGAACCAGCCCAGGAACGACATGATGACGTCCTGCAGCGCGATCGCCAACCCCGCTCCAGCCAGACCCAGCACCGTGGATAACTGTTTGGGCTTGCCAAAAAGCAGTATGAGAATGATGAGCACGATTGCCAGGCGCACCGTCACGCGAAAAACGGACTGCAGTGTGGTCTTCTGCTTTCGCTCCAGTGACAGCCGCGCCAATGAATGCTCGATCGCGCGGTTCAGCGCGAAGGCGAGCACCATCAGCAGAATGATCCACAACACTCCCGCGAGCATGCTGTGCAGCACGCGCTGTTCATCCCGCTCTGACAGAGATTCCCAGGTCGCATCAGCGGCGCCCAAGCTGTCCATGGCGCGCGCTCGAGCGGCCAACAGCCGGTCCATGCTGCGGCCCGCGGAAATCCGCTGGATCAGTACGACGGCGGGATTCACGGGGGGCCCTGCATTCTCCGCGAGCTGCGCTGCTGGGGCCGGCCTCGCAGCCGGTCCCGCAGGCGCTGCGGGTTTCGTCTTTTGAGCGGCTGGTGGATTGCTGGCCGAGTTCAGTAGAGCCGCAATCTGTTGCGGCGTGAGCTCATGGCTTGCTAAAGCCTTTCGCTGAGCCTCCTCCGTAGCCACTTGCTTTTCGAGCGCGTCACGTTGTTGAGACAGCCTGGCGGCAGCGGCATAAGCTTGCTGTTCGCTCTGCCGGATTTGCGCTGCGTCCCCATG
>JBJKQB010000020.1:0-33426 GCA_046705825.1 Candidatus Acidiferrales bacterium | reverse complement strand
AGTTTGCGCAGGCCGTCGCAGTGCGCTTCGAGATAGGTCTTCTTCTCAAACATCGTTTTGCCGGGCACATCCGGCACGCCGCCAATGATGACGCGCCCCGGTTCGCCGCAGGCGTGGGCGTCAACGGCGGTGATCGTTTTGGCGAATTTCAAGGCGTCTCCCTGAACGCAAGCAATCGCGAGCGGCGATTATACCTGCGGGGAAGATGCTATTGCAGGCGGAAGGACAACTTCGGTTTCAATACCAGGCCGTGGGGTGGATTTCGGAGCGGTGTCGTCCAGCGCGCGCGGGAGTTGGCTCGCTCGCGAATCAATCGCCTTTCCAGCGCAGGATGGGCTTGCGGGCAGCGGCGACTTCGTCGAGCCGGCCAACGCGTGTGGCGTGTGGCGCGGTCTTGACCAGTTCGGGGGTCGATTCTGCTTCATGCGCGATGGAGCGCATCGCATCGATGAACAGATCGCATTCCTCGCGCGATTCGGACTCGGTCGGCTCGATCATCATGGCGCCCGGAACGATCAGCGGGAACGCGGTCGTATAGGGATGGAATCCGTAGTCGATCAGGCGCTTGGCGACGTCCATGGTGTTCACGCCGTTGCGCTTCTGGCGCGCGTCGCTGAAGACCACTTCGTGCATCGACGGCGCGTCGTAGGGCAGATCGAAATACTCCTCGAGATGTTTGCGGATGTAGTTCGCGTTCAGAACCGCATCTTCGGTCGCCTGGCGAATTCCCGGGCCGTACGCAAGGATGTAGGCTAGCGCGCGCAGCAGCACGCCGAAATTCCCGCAGTAGGCGCGGACGCGCCCAACCGTTTGCGGCCGGTTCGAATCGAGCACCAGGCGCCCGCCGTTTTTCTGCACGAGAACGGGGATCGGGAGAAATGGCTCGAGGCTCTTCTTGACCAGCACGGGACCGGCACCAGGGCCGCCTCCGCCGTGCGGCGTGGAAAACGTCTTGTGCAGATTCAGGTGCATGACATCGACGCCGAAATCGCCGGGCCGCGCGACTCCCGCCAGCGCGTTCATGTTCGCGCCGTCCATGTAGAGCAGTGCGCCGCGCTCGTGCAGGATTGCCGCAATTTCAGCGATGCGCTCTTCGAACACGCCGAGCGTGTTGGGATTGGTGAGCATCAGCGCCGCCACATCGTCCGTGGCGAATTCGCGCAGATGGTCGGTATCGATCTCGCCGAGCCGGTTGGACTTGATGTTCTGGACTTCGTAGCCCGCAATTATGACCGACGCGGGATTCGTGCCGTGCGCGGAATCGGGGATCAGGACTTTCTTGCGCGGATTGCCTTTGCTCGCGAGATACGCGCGGATCATCAGCAGCCCGGTGAGTTCGCCCTGCGCGCCCGCCGCGGGTTGCAGCGTGGCCGCGTCCATTGCGGTGATCGCCAGGAGGGAATTCTGCAAGTCGTAGAGAATGCGCAGGCAGCCTTGCGCGACGTCGGCCGGCTGCATAGGATGCGCGCCCGCCAGGCCTTCCAGGCGCGCGACGTACTCGTTCACCCGCGGGTTGTACTTCATCGTGCAGGAACCCAGCGGGTACATGCCGAGATCAATGGCGTAATTCCAGGTGGAGAGGCGCGTGAAGTGGCGAATGACCTCGATTTCGCTGACCTCCGGAAACCCGTCGACGCCGTCGCGCGCCAAGCCGGGCCCCAGCACAACAGCCGGATCGACGGCCGGGACATCGAGCGGAGGCAATTCCATTCCGCGTTTTCCAGCGGCCGACCGCTCGAAGATCAGGCCTTCATTCTGGCTGACGTGGCGTCCGGCCTTGCGAATTGCCGCCGGCGGCGCTTCTGTTTCTGTCATTTTTGAATTCAAATCTAACTCGCTCCCCTTTCCCGAAAGCGTGTCGGGCTGAAGACGCCGTTGCCAATTCACTCACGGCCAGCCGGCGCTACATTCAAACCTAAAGCAAAACTCCATCGCTCGCCACGCACCTCGCGAAGCCTAAACCGGCGTTCCCAGGATGCGGCGAACGGCTGCGGCGAATCGCTCAATCTCGGTGCGCGGCATGGTTTCCGTGACGCAAACGAGTCCGTGCTTCGTCAACTCGGGGTACTGAGTTCCGAGCGGGAACGGGCCGATGATCTTCTCGCGCAGCAGGGCGGCATTGATCAGCTTCACCGAGCGCGGGAATTCGAGCACGAATTCGTTGAACACAGGCGCGGAGAAAACGCGGCGTACGCCGGGGATCTTTTCCAGTTCGCGTATCGCAAATTGCGCTTTGGACAGATTTTGCGCCGCCATCTCACGGATGCCTTCTTTGCCCAACAAGCAGAGGTGCACGGTCGCAACCAGCGCAAACAAAGCCTCGTTCGTGCAGATATTGGAAGTGGCTTTCTCGCGGCGGATGTGCTGCTCGCGCGTGGCGAGAGTCAGGACGAACCCGCGCCGGCCGTTCGCGTCGGTCGTTTGTCCCGCAAGCCGCCCGGGCATCTGGCGCACGAATTTGTTGTGCGACCCGATCACGCCGACGAGGGGTCCTCCATAACTGGGAGAAATGCCGAACGACTGGCCTTCCATCGCCACGATATCCGCTTCGGCGGGCGGACGAACAATCCCCAATGAGACAGCCTCGGCAACGGTGTCGACCAGCAGCGCGCCTCCACTATGGGCCGCGTCAGCCAACCCGGCGACATCCTCGAGCACGCCGAAGAAATTCGGCGATTGCACCACGACGGCGGCCGCGCTCGCGAGCTTCTCCGTGCCAAGCGCCTTCGAATCGACTTGCCCCGAACGGGTGTAGCCGATCTCCTCGATCTGCAGTCCCAGATTCTTCGCGTACGTCGCCAGCACCTGGCGGTATTCGGGATGCACGCTGTGGGCGACGAGCATTTTGCTGCGGCCTGTGAGCCGCTCGGCCATCAGCACCGCCTCGGTCAGCGCGGTCGAGCCGTCGTACATCGACGCGTTAGCCACTTCCTGGCCGGTCAACTGGCACATCAGGGTTTGAAACTCAAAAATCGCTGTGAGCGTGCCCTGCGAAATTTCTGCCTGGTAGGGCGTGTAGGATGTCAGGAATTCTCCGCGCTGCACCATAGCGTCCGTGACCACGGAGCGATGATGCTGGTAAACGCCGGCGCCGAGGAAGGAGGTATAGCCGGGCGCGTTTTCTTCGGCGCGCGCCTTAAAATATTCAATGATTTCGGGTTCGGAGAGCGCGCGCGGCAGCGGCAGCGGCTCGCGCAGGCGAAATTCCTGGGGGACGCTCTCGAAAAGTTCCTCGACCGATCGCGCCCCGATGGCCGCCAGCATTTCCTGGCGCTCGGACGGGCTCTTGGGCAAATAGCGCATCAGGCCGATTGTTCCTGCGCTTTCTCGTCGACATAGCTCTGATAAGTCTGGGCGTCCATCAGCGAATTCGCCTCCTTCGGATCGTCCAGCTTGATGCGCACCAGCCACGCGGAACCGTGCGGGTCGTGATTGATCTTTTCCGGCGCGTCCGCCAGCGCGGAGTTGATCTCCGTCACTTCGCCCGACACGGGGCTGAAGATGTCGCTGACCGCTTTCACCGATTCCACCGAGCCGAACGATTCCCCCGCTTTGATGCGCGCGCCCACTTTGGGCAGTTCGACGAAGACCACGTCACCGAGCTCATGCTGTGCGTAATCGGTGATGCCGATGGTTCCGCGCGAGCCCTCGATCTTGATCCACTCATGATCCTTCGTGTAGCGATAATCCGCTGGATACATGTTCGCTCCTGTGGCCGCCGCCGCGCGGCCGAATGATTAGTGCGCTCGTTTATAGAACGGCAGCGCGATGACCCGCGCCGGAACAGCCTGCCCGCGAATCGCGATTTCGAGATCCGTTCGAATCGCGCTGTGTTCCGTCGGAACGTAAGCCATGCCGATGTTCTTCTTCAATGTGGGCGAGGGCGCGCCGCTCGTGACGCGTCCCACTTGCCTCCCCGCCATCGAAACCGGATAGCCGTCGCGGCCGATGCGCTTGTCCAGCATCTCGAAGCCGACCAGCTTGCGCGTGACGCCCGCGCGCTTCTGCGCCGCAAGCACGTCGCTGCCCAAAAATCGCGGCTTCTCGAGTTTGCAGATCCAGCCGAGCCCCGCTTCGAGTGGGGTCGTCAGCGTATCAATTTCGTGCCCGTACAGGCACATGCCCGCTTCCAGGCGCAGCGTGTTGCGCGCGCCCAAACCGCAGGGAACCAGTTTTTCCTGGGCGCCGGCGTCGAGCAAATCCTGCCACAGCTTCTCGCTGTATTGCGGCGCAAAATAAATCTCGAACCCGTCCTCGCCGGTGTAGCCGGTGCGCGCGATCAGACAGGAAACGCCGCTCACTTAGCCGGAGGTGAAATGATAATAGCGAATCGCGCCGAGGGCCACCTTGGTCAGCCGCTTGAGGATTTCGAGCGCGCGAGGTCCCTGAATGGCCAGCTGCGAATAGCGCTCGCCGGCGTTTTCGGCCTGCGCGCCAAAGCGGTTGTGCGCGACAATGTGCTCGAAATCGCCGTCCTGATTGGCGGCGTTCACGCACAGTAGGTAGTGCCGGTCGGCAGTCTTGTGCACCAGCAGATCGTCGACGAAAGTGCCGCGCTCCGTCATCAGGCCGGAATACTGCGCTTGGCCCGGCGCGAGTTTCGAAGCGTCGTTGCAAGTGACCCACTGCACCAGATCCAGGGCGTGCTCGCCGCGAATCTCGATCTCGCCCATATGGCTCACGTCGAACAGGCCGGCGCGCGTGCGCACGGCCTCATGTTCGGAGAGAATCCCCGAATATTCGAGCGGCATGTCCCACCCACCGAAATTCACCATCTTCGCGCCCAAGCGCCGGTGAGTGGAATTCAGAGCCGTTTTGCGGACTTCAGCGGTGGTCTGCGCGTTCACGAAAACTTCTCAAGAAGTGCGGACAAGAAAATGAACGTAGCATGCGTGTTTTGGAGTGTCAAGGAAACCTGTCTCGTGGAAACCCGTCTCGTCTATCGTACGTCCGGGCAATCTCGACCGGCATTGCGCCGCTCCCGTGGGCCGGCACTTGCTGCACCCGTGTTTTCGGTGCGGTTGGAAGAGGTGCGGGCGCAGGAATCCCGCTTCGGCCCCGCCGCCTTTGAATGCTGACATAGAACAGCGCGTGCCGGACCTCCTTGTCGTGCGTCGGCACATGGCCTACCATTGCTCACAAGCGGAAACGATCCGCTGTTCAGACGGTCGATGGCCGGGAGGAAGCAACGTGCCGACCCTTTGTTCGCAGTGTGATAAACCGGAAACGCAGTGCGCGTGCGAAAAATACTGTTGCTTCTGCCAGTCGCAACAGGACGTTCGCCTGTGCGTGGATGGCATGTACTACTGCCCCGACTGCCGCGAGGCTTGCGACGTGCGCCTCGCCGATTCCGATGACCGCTGATCCATCAACTGTCGAGCTGGTTGTCCCCAAGGACCATCGCCTGCTGCCCGCCGTCGATGCCATCCTGGCTCACGCCTGTGAGCGCGCTGGACTTTCCGGGAACGAGCAGTGCGACCTCAGCCGCGCTGTGTTCGAGGCTTGCGATGAGAGTTTTTCGGTGGCGGGCCGCAATGGAAATCCGCAGGCGAAGCTGCGCTTGTTGATTTCCGATTTTCCCAACCGCGTGGAAGTCGCGATCGAACAGTGCAACGGAGGACCTGCACCGCCTGACTCACGCTCCTCCTCGGCGGCAGGGCCCGACGCCATCGCTGGTGCGCTTCAAGACATGAAAGTCGATCTCCTGCGCCGTGATGTACACGAAGGCCGGCCGCGCACCGTTCTCGTCAAATATCACGCCGGATCAAGAGGCTAGCGCCGCAGTCCACACCTGGATGGGGAAGGGAATCCGCGCCGTGAACTTCCTGAGCCTGCTCCGGGCCCTACATCTGAATGGCGAAGGCTCGGCTGCGAATCAAGGAGACGAGCTGGTCCTGGCTGAGCGGAATATCCACGTTGAGGCGATCGCCGGCGGGCGACACGCGTACCTGGTCCAGCGCCGCCGATAGGGCCTGGTTCTGCTGCCCCTCCTGATAGCGGCGGTACATGATGCCCGCCTGCAAGGCTGCGGAAAGCATGTTCGCATCCGAGGGAGAACTGCACACGGCCTGGAACTTGGCATCGACTCCGCTGTCCGCGTCGACGGAAATGGTCATCGCCTGCAACCGGCTCATGATCTGCTCGGCCTGCGGGAACTGGTTCGCCTGCGGCAGCAGTTGATTCACCGCCAGATGCGTATAGTTCTGGTCGAGCACGGCCCAGATGATTCCCGTCCCGTTCGTGGCGTTAATCAGCGGATAGATCTTATTGTTGTCCACCAAGCTCTGGGCCTGGCCCGACCGCACCGCAATCAGCTTTTCCAGCGCCGAGCGGTGTCCAAACGCAGCTGTATTGGGATCGATGAAGGTGAACAGAATGTCGCCGGGTGCCACACCGCTGCCGAAGGCGTACAAGTGGTACCCATTCACGTTGAACACGGGCAGCTTCTGCTGCTTGAAATGCTGTTCGGCGGCGCCGGGATCGAACGATCCGAGAGCGACTCCCACGATTTCCTCTCCACCGGTCTTGGCGATGTTGATTCCGCCCCAGGCCACCTGATCCACCTGCGTATTGGGATCGATGCCGGCGGACGCGAGGAACTTCTCGAATTCACGGAATCGGCTGGGCAGCAATTGATCGCGCAGGGCAGGGAACCAGGAATATTGCCGCGCGGATTTCATGTCGGCGTAAGCAAACTCGCCCACCTGCTTCGGAAACATTCCCAGAACGGTTTCGCTGAGGGAATCCGCCGTGCTCCGCGACGGGAACGCAGAGAATATCGCCGCAAGCAAAGCCGTCGCGGCCAGGCTCAGTATTGCAATGCGTCGAAATGGCTGTCTCATTCTTTCTCGCTTTCTCTCGCAATTTGCGAAAGAACACGTCGAAGGAAGGGGGATCTTCTCGTGCTCCCGGCTTTGTTTTGCCGTTGTATGATTACCGGCTCGCGCCTACCGCCGCTTCCGCCACACGCGCCGCCAGCGCCGCCGCTTCGGCGCGCAGCTTGCCGGCCAGCGCCGTGTCCGTGATCGATTCCAGATTGATCGCTACGTTCTCGAGCGCACCCCGCACCGCAGCCGAGGCCATCAACCGGCCAACGTGGACGTCCGATTTCATAGACGGGCTGGCCATCGCTTCCAGTTGCCCGAGGCGTTCGAAAATATCGGCGGCGCGGCGCGCCACCTCCAGGGGAACGCTCGCGGCGCCATGCAGCGCAGCCTGAATTGCGCTGTCACGCTTCTGTTGCTCCGCGGCAGTGCCCTGCGGCAGCTTGTAGGCTGCCATCACGGAGTCGAAGGAAGCCGCGTCGCGGTCAATGGCCTCGGCCAGCGCGCGCGCCGCGGTTTGAAACTGCGCAACCGCTTCGCTGAGCTGTTCCACGAAGGCCGCCTGCGATTTCTTCTTGCGTGACAGTCCTGCGACCATTTGGCCCAGGCTTGCCGCTAGCGCGCCACCCATGGCGGATACCGACCCGCCCCCCGGTGTGGCTGTCGGCTGCGCCACCGCGTCCAGAAACGGCTGTGCCAGCCCAGCCAGGTTTCCCGGCCCTTGCGCCGGCATTCCGGCCAGCGAAGCCTCGATACGATTCTCTAACACCTGCGCCGCCGAAAAGTTTTCGAGCTGCAGATAAAAATCCGCGGTCAACTCGATGGCCTTCTTCGGAATCAAACCCACGATTTCGCTGCCCACGATCGACACGCCGTAGCGCTCCGCTTCGCGCTTGACCATCTCGAACGCACGGTGCATGGGCGTTTGCTCGAAATCCGTCAAATTGATGGACACCTGCGCCAGGCTTCGCGCGCGCAAATCCACGCCCATGGCCTTCACATAGCGCAGGCCGCCGTTCGAAAAGCGAATGTTCCTGGCGATTTTCCTGGCGATCTCGAGGTCCGGCGTATTCAGGTTGATGTTGTACGCGATCAGGAATTTCCGCGCACCCACAACCGTGGCGCCCGCCGTCGGATGCAAGCGCGGCTCGCCCACATCGGGCGCGCGCTCCGGATTACGCGGCACTTCCTCGCGCAAGCCCTCGAATTGTCCCTTGCGAATGTTCTCGAGATTCGTGCGCTCGGGCCGCTGTGCCGCCGCTTCGTAGAAATAGACGGGAATGCGGTAGCGCTCCCAAATCTCGCGTCCCACTCTCCTGGCCAGCGCGACGCAGTCCTCGATGGCCACGCCCTCGACCGGAATGAAGGGGACCACGTCGGTTGCGCCCATGCGCGGATGCGCGCCCGTGTGCCGCGTCAGATCGATTAGCTCGGCCGCTTTGCCGACGCCGCGCAGCGCGGCCTCCGCCACCGCCTCCGGCTCGCCTGCAATCGTCACCACGCTGCGGTTGTGGTCGGCGTCGCTCTCGCGGTCGAGCAGGAACACGCCCGGAACTTCGCGCACGGCTGCGACGATGGCGTCAATCTTAGACACATCGCGCCCCTCGGAAAAATTCGGCACGCACTCAATGAGTCGTTTCATGCGCGTCGATCCGCTTCTTCGATGGCTCTTTTCATTCCGTTCAACATAGCGGTTGTGTCCCGCGCGATCTTCCTGGCTGCAAGCAGATGAACCAGCTTCGCCTTGAGAGTTTTCGTGGAATAGAAGTGGCTGATCTTCACCCGGGTCGAATCGTCAAGACGAAGCAATGTCGTCTGCACTACATAGTCGTTCAAAACCTTGCTGACGCCCAGCGTGTCCTCTGGCAGAACGGTCACGATCTTCTCCATGGGCACGATTTCTACATCTTTTTCTACGCAACTGTGTTTTCCGCCGGCAAGGTGGCATCGATACGACGCGCCTGCCTCACGCGCGGCCTTTCCCGAAAGCAGATCCACTTTAACGACGCGGGGATGGAACTCGGGGATCTTGGTCAGGTCCATACCGAATGCCCAGACATCCTCGATCGGCGCGTGAATCACCACTTCCTGAGAAGATCGAAACGGAGGATTCATGCGCGCAGGAAGCTGTTGCTGCTCCCGAGCCCGAGCCCGCCGTTCTCGCAAAGCCGGTCCATCAAGCTGCTCTACGATGAATCACCACGCCGCGCTTGATCGTCAAGCTGCAGAGGTTCACTCCAAAATAATACGGGATTTCGCGATAGTCGGCCACGTCGAAGGCCGCCAAATCCGCGTATTTGCCAACCTCGATTGAGCCGGCGCGATCGTGGCGGCGAAGGGAATAGGCGGGATTGATCGTCGCCGCGCTGATGGCCTCTGCTGGTGTCATGCGCATGTTTGTACACGCCAGCGAGAGGATCATGGGCATGCTGAGCGTGGGGCTCGTGCCGGGATTGAAGTCCGTGGCCAGCGCGACAATTGCGCCCGCGTCGATCAGATCGCGAGCGGGAGCATACTCGCGGAGCCCCAGGTGAAAGCAGCAGCCCGGCAGCAGCGTGCAAGTCACGTTCGAGAGCGCCAGCGCCCGAATATCGCCAGGATCGAGTTTCTCGAGGTGATCGGCGCTGGCCGCTTCCACTTCGATGGCCAGCCGCGCGGCGCCCGTGCGCGCCAGTTGTTCGGCATGAATGCGCGGCACCAGGCCGCAGGCGCGTCCCGCCAGCAGAATTCTGCGCGCCTGCTCGACGCTGAATGCCCCCCGATCGCAGAACACATCGCAGAATTCCGCGAGCCCCGCTGTAGCAACCGCCGGAATCCAACGGTGTTCCAGCAGCTTGACGTACGATTCCGGCCGCCTGCGGAATTCCGGCGGCACCACGTGCGCGCCCAGGAAGGTCACGGCAATGTCGAGCGGCTGCTCCTGATGCAGCGTCGCCAGCAGCGCCAGAGTTTTCAGTTCGCTGTTCCAATCCAGGCCGTAGCCGCTCTTGGCCTCCAGCGTGGTAGTTCCGTGCGCAGCAAATTCCCGCAGGTGCGCGAGAGCTGCGTCCTGCAAAGCCTGGGAGGAAGCCTGGCGCAATCGTTTGACGCTCGACTGAATTCCGCCGCCGCGCCGCGCGATCTGCTCGTAGCTGGCCCCGCCGATGCGTTCCTCGTACTCCGCCGCACGGCTGACCAAAAACACGAGATGCGTGTGTGAATCGACGAACCCGGGCAAGACCACCCGCCCGCCCAGATTCAGCTTCTCGGCTCGACGGGCCGCACGCAGCCGCTCGATGCGCCGTCGCGGCCCGACCGCCGCGATGCGGTCGCCGCGCACCAGGATCGCGCCATCGCGAATGATCTTCAGATCGCGGAGCTCCGCGCCTCGGCGCGGGACGGCCCCACGCAGCGTCGCGATTTCCGAGCAACCCGTTATGAGCAAGTCCGCCATGGCCGGGCAACCGACCCGCATACTAACGCGCTCACCCGCGGAACGCTACAGCATGCTTTGCATCGGCACGCACCGCTGCCCGAGGATTTCTTGTGTCTTGGTATTGCGACGACGGGTTGGTAGTTGCGGCACGCAGGCCTGCGGGCGAAGTTCTCTGTCGCACGAGTAGCGCTGTCCGCTATAGGCGAGTTACTTCGGCTTGTTGGCGAGTTCTTGTTGCAGCAGATTCTCGACTAACGGCTTCAGCAGATCCTTGGCCAGCATTTCGTGCAACTGCGGCTCGATCCTTTCGAGCAGCCTGGTCACGACCGCGTCCACGGACGGTGACTCGGCAGCCGCGTTCTGGCCCGGCTCGGCGCTCTGGTCCGCTTGCGGCGCGCCCGTCGCAGGCCCAAACGGAGCGGGCGGAGGCGGAGTGAGGAAAGGGATCTCGGCCAGCGCCTCGCGGTTCGGGGGCGGAGCGGTTGGGATCCGCTCGTCCGATGCGGTTTCCCCATAAGCGCTCGATGGCGTTTCGACCGGAGACTCCGACTGAACGCTCGGTGCAGAAGCAAAAATGGATTCATCGGATCCGTACTGCGATGCGGAATCGTCTGCGGAATTGTGATCGACTTCCGCTTCCTCAGTCGACGGAACAAAAAAGGATCTCGCCTCGGTGTCCGATTCAGGTTCGCTGGAGGTAGTCTCGTTCTCCCACTCGGTGTTGCCGGCCGGTGTGGCCTCGGACGCGCTGCTCGAATCGAATGCGGCTGACCATCGTCCCCGTTCATCCGCGTTCACGTCCGCCGGTGCGGCCATCAAATTCGAGGCTGAATCGGCGGAGAACGTCGGCCGTGTTTCAGACAGCGCCTCAGTCGAGGGCTGTGGCTCATTCGATGCCGGCACAGGCGGAGCCAACCAGGATTCAGAAGCGGCGGGCTCTGCTGCAAAAAACGGATGATGGTCTTCTTGCGCCTCTTCTTCTTGTGATCCGGCTAGCGGGGCCGACGGCGTGCCTGCGAGCGTGGGCTCCGGTTGTGCACTGACGGGTTCCGGCAATTTTTCTGGCGCGCTGCTCTCTTCCTGAACTCCCGTTTGCTCCGGCGCCTCCTCGCTGTGACGGAACTTGTCGAGAAGCGCGGACATCCACCCAGCCTCATGGTGTTCGGAACTTGAAGGGACGACCGGCACCGGAGATTCTTCACTTTGGGAAGATTGCAATTCCTGGGGGCTCGTGGATTCCGGCGGTGCGACGGTTTCAGCCGCCTCTCCATATCCGGTCGAACCCGAAAGAGCTTCAGTAGGCGCAAAGAAAGCCGGCTTCCGCTTCGAGTCGCTGGCGGAATTGCCCGGCTCCTCGCGCTCAGCCTCGCTCAATGGGACGTGCTTGGGAGGTGCATCAAGCTCGGAAGGGAAGACCGCGCTGCCCAACACATCATCCGGGGAAAGGGCCATCTTGCCATTCAAGTCTTCCGGTATTTCGAAGTTGGCGGCATCGCGGCGCCAGTCCGATGCGGTGGCGCTATCGAACTCCTCCTGGGGCTGCTGCATTTCGCGCGACGAGAAACGCGGAGAAAACTCCGTCGCGCTCGGCGTATCGTGTGCCTTCTCGAAACCGTAAACTGGGGGTTCGTCGTCGGCCGCTGGCGCGGCGAATTCGGTGAGGGGCTTGGGCGCTGGATTCGGCGCAGCTTTGGCAACAGGGGCGGGTTGAGCGGGGAATGCGGGCGCGGGCCGCTTCTCCTCCTCAGGCGCGAACTTTGGATTCTTTTCCAGGGCCGACGTGACCATGGCGATCAGCGGATCGGGGGGAACGAAAGGCTTCTTCAGGACCCCATCGGCGCCCACTCGGCGCGCTTCCTTTTCGTCCAGCGGATCGAAGGCCCCCACCAGCAGGATCACGGGCACGTGCGCGAAACGCTGGTTGGTTTTCACGAACTCGCATACTTCGTAGCCGTTGCGAACCGGCATGAAGACGTCCGCCAGCACCAGGTCCGGCGCCAGATCCGGAATGCGCCGAACGGCCGCTTCGCCATTGCCCACGGAAACGACGTCGATACCGCGCTCTTCCAGGGCCAGAGCGACCATCTTCTGAATATTCGAGTTGTCGTCGGCGACTAAGATTCTTGGCACGGACTTCCCCTTTGGATTCACAGGCGTTGCACCGCAACGGTTCAGCTTGCCGCAGCGTGAGGACTGCCCCGGTCAGGTGTTGGCGCGCCCTACGGGACACGCCCCCTGCCCTCATCTATTGCTAACATCCGCCTTAACAGGCGTCAACGGAGTCAAGGGACAGGAGTGCTTGAGAGGTTAGCAGGGACGAATGGGCAGGTTTCGGCAGGCTTCTGCGGACTTTTGAGGACTGAGTTCGTGGTCTTAAGCGCCTACCAGGGAATGACCTTCTTAATCCCCTTCTTTTTCTTGCTGCTGGACTCGGTGTTGGAGTCGAGTTTCGGCGCTTTAGCCTGTTTTTCTTTCTTACCCTTTCCTGATGGATCCGTTGCCGCCGTCGCAGTGCCGTTGGCTGGCGCCGAATTCGGCTGCACTGCCGGCTGCGGCTGTGAGCTACCCGATACGGACGATGGCGTGGTCGCGTTGGCCGGCGCAGTGCTCGGTGCCACGGTGCTGATGGTCGTTCCACTCAGAGTCGAGATTCCGGAAGCTGCATTCGCCGGAGCGGTTGCCGCTGGCTGGGAACCATTTGCCTCTGGCGCAGGTGTGGACGGCGGCGTGTCGCTGCCGGTCGTGGGCGCGATGATTTGGACACCTATCCCTGTCCCTTGAGGAACGTCGCCCGGCGACTCCGTGTCGGCGTCGACCGGAGTGCCGTTGTCAACAGGCGGCGGGGCCTGCAGCGGCGTGTTCAGTTGCTGATTGGCCAGTTGGAAATTGGGGCCGGGGGCGTTTTGCTTCAGAACATCGCGCGCGGAGATGATGTCGTTCGGCGCAGTCATGGTGGGCAGACCGAATTTGGCCGCGCTGGACACCGATGGGGAGGACTTAAACAGGGCCAGCGGCGATTTCAGGAAGGCAAAGGCCACTGGCTCGCGATGACGATTGTCATACATCTGCTCGCGCTTCATGCGCGCCAGAGCCTGCGGATCGGGCGCGGGCACCTTCATGCCCATGCCCTCCAGCCGCGATTTCGCCCGCTGCGTCAGGCTGGAAAGCGGATAGTTTTTGACGATGCGGGTGTAGCAGTCGGCGGACAGATCGGCCCAGTGGTTCTTTTCGTCCTCGTTTTTGGAGAAATGCTTGGCCCGCTCGTAAATGTCGGCGAGCATCCACAGCGCCTGATCGGTCTGGCTATAGAGCGGATAGCGCTCCACTAGTTCCATGAGCCGGGCGGCCGATGCGGGGTAGTCCTGCTTTAGATAGTAGAACTTGGCAATGCGGAAGTCGCCGTCCGCGAGGACTTCCTGCACGTCGCGCAGATGCTGCTCGGCCTGGGGAACCAGCGGGCTCTTTGGATAGGTTCGCAAGAAGGTCTGGAACTCCTGCTCCGCCTCCAGCGCTTGTGTCGTGTCGCGATCCGGCTTCTCCATCATGCGGAAATGCGCCATTCCGATTTGCATCTGCGCGTAGGCCGCCTCATCGAGAAAAGGGAAGAAGATGATGAAGTTCTTGTATTCTTCGACAGCCTGCGTCAGGCCGGAGATTCCGCCTTCCTTGTAATAAGAATCGGCCGTGGCGAGTTTGGCCTTGGCGAGGTATTCGCTCTCCGGGTAGGTGTTGATCAGCGTTTGCAGCGCCAGCCGGCCCTCCGTGTAGCGCCCCTTCTTGATGTCGAAGATGGCCCGCTGGTAGAGAACCTTGTCGGGAGCCACGGACGGCCCGGCGGCTTGCGCGCCACCTTTCTTCTTCTTGTCCTCGTGGACCACCATCACCTTGATCTTCTTTTGATGGCGGGTGCGCGCCTCTTCCTTCTTCTCCTTCTTTTTCTTCTCGTGTTTTTTGGACTTCGATTCTGCCTGAGCCTGCTTTTCCTTCGCGGTCTTGGCGGGCGACGGCTGGGCTTGCACGGGTTGGTTTTGGTAATTCGAGCCAGTCTCAGCTTGCACGGCTTGGGCCTTCGCACTCAGGCAAAAGGGGCCGGCGAAAAAGGCGCACAGGACCAGCGCGTAGAGTTTTCGGTTTGAAGCGAACAATCCAACCATCGGCTCTTTCACCTTTAACAGGCTCGCCAAACGCAAGCCCCTCATACCCGTTGACTCAGGGCTTCGCTCGCGAGCTTGTGCATCTGGCGCACTGCCGCGGCTGGATCGGGCGTGTGGAAGATCGAAGTCCCCGCAACGAGAGTATTGGCGCCGGCTTGGACCAGCTCGGCCGCGTTTTCCAGATCGACGCCGCCGTCTACTTCGATCCGGAACGCCGCATTATAACGCGACCGCAACTGCGCCAGCTGGCGGATTTTTTCATACGCGTTAGGAATGAATTTTTGGCCCCCGAATCCCGGATTCACCGACATCACCAGAACGGTGTCGAGCTTATCCAGAACGTCGGAAAGCATCATGACCGGCGTCGAGGGATTCAGCACCGCGCCGGCTTGCGCCCCGTTTTCGCGAACCATTTCGAGCGCGCGGTCCAAGTGCGGTGTGGCCTCCTGATGCACCAGCACGCGGTCGGCGCCGGCGCGAACGAAGTCCTCGATGTACTCCTCGGGCTGTTCGATCATGAGATGCACGTCCAGGGGGAGGCGGGTTGCTTTGCGCAACGAGCGCACCACGGGTACGCCCAGGGTAATGTTAGGGACAAAGTGGCCGTCCATCACATCGACGTGGATCACGCCGGCCCCGCCCTCCTCGACTTTCTTTACTTCCTCCGCGAGCCTCGCGAAATCGGAAGCGAGGATGGAGGGCGCGATTTCGATCCGGGCGTAACTCATGGAATTCCCGCGGATTCTAACATGTTCCCGCGCGCGCAGGGGCGGCTCCTTCGCGCAGCCATGGCGCGGCTATTCCGCCACCTGCAGTTCGATATCGGTGCTTGCATCGACCCGCTGGCCGTGTTCCGGCGTCTGGCTGACAATGGCGCCATGCGCCGCCCCGGGAACGGAGGCGAGCGCAAACTTTGTCACGCTCATCCCCGCCGATTTCAGTTCCGCTTGCGCCGCCGGCAGAAGCAGGCCGACCAGATTGGGCATGACGTAAGCCGGAGGGCGCGGCCCCAGCGAAACCAGCAAATCCACGTGCGGGCTGACATTGTCAATCTGGCCCGGCGCGGGGTCCTGTTCGATCACTTCGTTCGCATTCCATCCGCGCAGATACACGCTGGAGACTTCGCCAACTTGCAACCCTCGCCGCAGCAGCTCGATTTGCGCAGCTCTCAAGGCGGAATCGTGGACATTGGGAATGTTGGCCTGCTGCGGACCCAGGCTCAGAATCACGTGCGCGAACTGCCCGACCTTCACTTGCATGTTTCCGGGCGGGCTCTGGCGCACAACGGTGTCGGTCGGGAGCGAACTGTAGGTGCGGTCCTCCACTTTAAGGCTCAGACCTCGCCCCTGAAGCATTTCGCGCGCGGCAACCGCATTCATCCCCACCACGTCGGGCATCACCACCTCGCGACCTTGAATGGCGAAACGCATCGCCATGATGGCGCTCAAGAAAGCGACGGATGCCAGGATGAACAGCATGCCCGCCATGCGGAACAGCCAATGAAGCCGCTCGCGAAAACTCATTGCGAACCCTTCTCTGCCTCCAAGCCCAAATTAGCACGTTGGCGCGGCAGCGCAAGACGTACTTGCAAGGAGAAGGCCCTGGAGTCAACGTCTACTCCCAACACCGCTGCGCATAGAAACGGCCGTAAGCTCATGAAAACAAAGTCTGCGCGAATTTCTACTCGCAGCAGCTTCATGCCGCTGCCCCTTCGCCTGTCTTTCGCTTTTCCGAGAGTCAGCGCCCGGCAGGTCTTCTTTCGAGGACAGCGGCGAAGAAGCCGTCGGTTGCTTGCTGGCCTGGCAACGTGCGGAAGAAGCCCTCGCGATCAAAGAGCGCTTGGGGGCGAACACCGGGCGCCAGACACGGATCGAGCAACGCCGCAAGATTCGCACTGGGGACACTGCGAACATCCCGGCGCGCAAGAATCTCCCGAATCACAAATTCATTCTCTTCAGGTTCGAGAGAGCATGTCGAGTAGACCAGGCGGCCCGAGGGGGCGAGAGCGTCCAGAGCGGATCCCAGAATCGCGGCTTGCAGACGGTGAAATTCATTAAGCTGCTCGGGCTTGAGCCGCCAGCGAATTTCGGGGTGCCGCGCAAGCGTGCCCGTACCGGAGCAGGGCGCGTCGACCAGGATGCGATCGAACTTCCGCGCGAACGGCAGCGGCTTTTCGGCATCGAGCTCGACAATTCGGACTCCGGCTAGATGAAGGCGCTCGAATTGCCTGCGCATGGCCTGCAAACGATGCGCGTGGCGATCAGCCGCGATCACCATCCCGGACTCCCCGGCGGCGTGAACGAGCGACGGTGTCTTTCCGCCCGGGGCGGCGCAGAGATCAAGCACGCCATCCCCCGGATGGACGCCCAGCAGCAGGGGAATTGCCTGCGAAGCTTCATCCTGGATGGAGATCGCGCCGCAGCGAAAGGCTTCCGTGCGGGTCACGCTGCCGCCAGAGACTGCGAACGCATCTCTCAGAAAAGCGCCCGGATCGACGCGAAGGCCGGATTTTCTGAACCCGCTCGCGATTTCCTCGCGGCGCTCCGTGTCGCGGACGGAGCAGGAGAGGCGCGGCGCGCGATTATTCGCGTCAAGTAACGCCGCGGTGCGGTCCTGCCCGAGATGCGTGAGCCATCGCGCGACCAGCCACGTGGGATGGGAATAGAGAATCGCGAGGCGTTCAGCCGTGGGCAGGGAAGAGAGGCGTCGGTCGGCGAACTGGCCCGCCGCGCCGGACGGGGCTGTTGCCTTGTGCAACTTCGCTACGCCACTCGCAGCGGTATGGCGCAGAACAGCGTTCACCAAAGCGGCGGCGGACGATTTTTTCGCCCGCTTGACCAACTCCACCGATTCGTTGACCGCTGCGCGTCCCGGAATGCGTTCGAGAAAGCACATCTGGTAGAGGCCGATGCGCAAGGCTAGCGCGACGGCCAGATCGAGGCGCTCGACCGGCTTCTTCAAGTAGGGAGCGAGCAGAAAATCGAGCAGGCGGCGCCAGCGCAGCACGCCCAGCACGATCTCCGTCGCCAGGGCGGCGTCTTCCGGCTTGGTTAGCGCCGCGCCGGGTCGCTTTTCCTCGCCGCCCAGTTCGGCGTGGAGCAGATCGCTGGCATACGCGCCTTCCGACTCGACACGCCGCAGAATATCGAAGGCAATCGCACGTGCTATGGAGACGCGCATCCCAGAATCAGAGCACGAGCTGCGGAAAAATGAAAATGGAAAAGGGAAAAGCAAGAGGGCAGAGGGGCAGCGCTGCACCTCAGAGGAAGCAGTTCGAGATTACAGAATCCGCTTACAAATTCGCCTGGCGTGCCCTATTTTCGCGCCGGTAAGACCTGAGCGCGCGAACTTGGCTTGTCGCCCTCGGGCGTCTTCGCAAATAATTGTTCTTATACGGCCCAACAATCAGACTGCTCAGGAGCGCATCATGCAGAGGTTCATCGAGAAGCTGTTCTTGCCCATGCTCGCAGCGTCATTCATCACCATCTCAGCGCCAAGTCTTGCGGCGGCACAGGATCACGTGGTCAGTCCCAAGGAATTGCAGAAGGATGTCGCCGCGCGTTCGCGTGAACGGCGGCAGAACGAAGCACGGCTGGAAAGGGTGTTGGCGACGCCGGAAGGGCGCCAGGCGCTGAGCACGGCGGGCGTCGATTACGCCACGGTGGAAAAGGGCGTGCGGACGCTGAGCGACGCGGAAGTGGCGCAACTCGCGGCGCGAGCTGATAGGGCGCAGGCCAATTTCGCCGCGGGATCGATCACCCTTCCCGAACTGTTGATCATCTTGGTCGCGATTATCGTGATCATCGTGATCGTGGCAGCGATCTGAAGCGAAGGCCATCCGAAGGTGGCCGGGCTTTGCCGAAGGGCGGAAAGCGCGTGTATGTAAGCTTCCGCAATTCGCTTACCTGCTTGTGCTTGTGCACCCATGCGGGAATCCGCAATAATGGAAGTGCCCGCCCGGCAGGACCGACGTTCGCAACACCAATTCGTAACGCGACCAATATCGAAGCAACTAGAAGAAAGAGGGACCACACGACTTGTGGCTCCCTTTTTGCGACCAAATCTCGAATCACAAGGAGACCGAATGATTTCTCGAGTCACGCGCCTCTCGATTGTGCTGCTGGGCTGCTTGTTCATGTTCGCGGGGATGCAGGCCCAGAGGGCCTGTGCGCAAGACCACGTAGTGTCGGCGTCCGATCTCCGGAAAGCTGTGAATCAAACGGCGCAAAACCGCCGTAAGCAGGAAGCGAACATTGAAGCGTTCCTGCAGGCGCCGCGCGCGAAGAAAGCTCTGGCAGCCGCTCACATCGATTACAGAACGGTGGACAAAGGCGTGCGGTTGTTGAGCGACCGCGAGGTGGCGGAACTCTCGGCTCGCGCGACCAAGGCGCAGACTGACTTTGCGGCCGGCGCGCTGACCAACGAGCAGATCACCTACATCGTCATCGCACTGGCCACGGCCGTGATCATTCTGGTCATCCTGAAGGCCTAGCGCGGCCGGAAAGAAAACGAAATGTGGGCAGGCGGGAACGCGAGGGCGCCGTTGCGTTGGGGCACCGTGCTGCCTGCCGCCCTGCTCCTCGCGGCGATGGCCTTCGCCGCGGCTGCCACCGCAAGCCATGCTCCGGGAGTGATGTTGGATGTTCCGTTTATCGCGCAGCCGAAGAACGGATGCGGTGCGGCCTCCATCGCCATGGTCATGCAGTATTGGCAGCGCGGCGGCGCGCAGACTGCCCAGCCCGCTCTCGCGAACGTCGCGGCCATCCAGCGCAAGCTCTACTCGAAGAAGGCGAGGGGTATCTTCGCCTCGGCGATCGAGCGGTATTTCCAGGACGCTGGCTATCGCACGTTTGCGATTCACGGCCGCTGGGGCGACCTGCGCGAGAATCTGGAGAAAGGCCGGCCGCTGATCGTGGGGCTTGCGCCGGAAGGTCCGCACGATCCGTTGCATTATGTCGTAGTGGCGGGAATGGATTGGGAGAGCAACTGGGTTTTCGTCAACGATCCAGCGCGTCGCAAGCTGCTCAAAATGGGGCGGCACGATTTCGAGAAGCAATGGGCGGCAACGCAAGACTGGACTCTCTTGGCTGTCCCGAAGTAGCGAACCGATTCGAGAGACTGGCCGCAGAGAGGCGGCACGGCACAAAGCGCGAGCAGCGAAGCGCAAGAGAATCAGCCAGGCGCTAAGACGGAGCTGCTCAATCGGGGAAGCAGATAACGCGAACACTTCGATTCGAGATGCGTGCCTTGGCGGTCGTGTGTTTAGGGGCGCTGGCGCTTGGCGCGCCGTCGAACGCATCTTCAGGCCATCCACTCGCTCCCCAGACCGCGCGATCAAATAGATCAGGGCGGTCGATCCCTGAAGCGTCGGCTGCCGACAAACTTTCGCAAGCAGCTGAAGTTTCCAAAATCCACGAGCTGTATAAGCAGGGAAAATGGGACGAAGTGCTGCGTGCCGCGCCGCGGGGCCCTTCTGCGCCGGCTGAAGCCGATCTATATCGCGGGCTGGCGCTGGCCAAATTGCAGCGCTGGACAGAAGCGCGGGCAGCGCTGGCTGCGGGCGAGCGAAAGGCGCCGAAGGACGAGCGGTTTCCCGTCGAACTCGCCGGCGTGGCGTACAAGCAGAAGGATTTCCATTCCGCCGAACAGCAACTGCACCGCGCCCTGCGCCTCGCTCCTCGCGATCCCTACGCCCTGAATTTTTTGGCGACGATTTACTTTTTGCGCGGCAATCTCTCTGCGGCGCTCAAATATTGGAATCGCGAAGAGCAACCGCGCGTGGGCGAGATCAAGGCGTCGCCTGAACCAAAGCTGCGCGCCGGGTTGTTCGATCGCGCCTTCGCGTTTTCCCCGCTTTCGACCCTGCAACTCGGCGAATTCGAGACGACGCAGGCACGCCTCGAAAACATAAGTATCTTCCCGCTCTACCGCTGGGAATTGGTTCCGCGAGCGAACTCGGATGCCGCCGAGAATTCGCAATCAGGCGATTTGGGCCCCGCTTCCTTCGATGTGGTCTTTCATTCGGTCGAACGCGACGGCTTCGGGCCCAATAAATGGGTCGCGGCGCTCTCCATGTTGCGCGGTTTGCCTTACGAGGCGATCTATCCTGAATACGACAACGCTTTCCACGAAGCGGTGAATTTCAATGCATTGCTGCGCTTCGATCCGGAGAAGGAGCGGGTGTACGCCGATGCGTCGTGGCCGGTGCAGGCGCAGCCGCGCTGGCGTGCAAGCGCCTGGGTTGACGCGCGCAACGAGCACTGGAATATCGGCGGCACCTTCTTTGGCGCTGCGACTCCGATTTCGAATTTGAGGTTGCGCAAGATCGAGGCGGGCGCCGGTTTCCGCTCGGTCCAAAGCGGGCGCTGGGACTGGCAAATGGCGGCGTCATTCGCGCATCGCGATTTTCAAGTCGAGAATGGTGAGACGCTCGCTGCGCTTGCGCCCACGGCGGCGGCATTCTTCACCGATGGCAATTCGCTCGAAGCCTCCGGACGCACCGATTACCGGCTGCTGTGGATTCCAGAGGATCGCATCACGGTGAGTTCGTCGGCTGATGCGTTGATCGGCAGATTCTTCCGCACGCCCCTCGGCACGTACGGCGAGTTGGGTGGATCGGTTGCGTTCCGTTGGCTGCCGCAAGAGCAGGGCGACGATTACGAGGTGGTGAGCCGCCTTCGCACGGGAGGCGCATTCGGCGTGGTTCCTTTCGACGATCTGTTTACGCTCGGCGTCGAGCGCGACGACAACAATCTATGGTTGCGCGGTATTTCCGCGACGCACGACGGCCGCAAAGGGAATTCTCCCATGGGCCGCGACTATGTGCTGTGGAATTCGGAGTTCGACAAGATCCTTTATAACGGGCCGCTATTTCGGGTGCGCGCTGGTCCGCTGTTCGATGCGGGGCGGATTTGGGACGCGTCCGGGCTTTTGGGCTCGCGGGGATGGTTGTGGGATCCTGGCGCGCAGGTGAAAATCCGGGTGCTGGACGCGTTCGAGGTGGTGTTCAGCTACGGCCACGACATGCGCTCGGGCGCGAACACCTTTTTCGGTGGAACGGAACAATAGCGGGCAGCTTTTTTCGCCGAAATCATCCTGCACGGAAATACGCAACCCGGGTGCACTGTCCCGCGCTATGATCTGCCGCGAATGAATACGCTCTCACGATTCTGTAACCCGCGGCTTATAGTATCTGTCCGCGCAGTCCGGAGGTCTCGATTGACCGGAAAAGCTACGCAGCACAGCGGAAAAACAAGAATGTGTATGGCGGCCGTGATTGTTTCCGCGTGTCTGTTGGCCCGCGTAACTCACGGGCAGAATTCAACGTCACAGCGGCGCATTGGCATCCGCAGACACACGACCACTCAGTTGCAAGAAAGGGCTCGCGCGCATGCGGAACTGGTGCGCCTGCTGCGGCGGAAGGTGAAGTACGTCTTCGTAATTTACCAGGAGAATCGCTCCTTCGATTCCTACTTCGGAACGTTTCCGGGCGCGGACGGCCTGTTCACCAGGGGCGCGAAGCAAACGCCGGGATTCGATCAGGAAATCATCAACACGGACGGCAGCTCCGGTACGATTCATCCGTTTCGCATTGGACCGCAGGAAAAACCGTGCGGAAGCGCGCCTGCCTGTTTCGCCGCCGATACCGACGATGTCGATCACTCGCACCCCAGCATCGTCGCCAAGATGAACCTGCAAAACGGCGTTCCGCGCATGGATAAGTTCGCCCTGACCGAAGAGCGCAAGTACAGTCCGGTTGGAAACCCCTCGCTGGAGGCCAAGCAGTTCGGGGAACTTGCCATGGCCTACGAAGATTGCGACACGGTTCCGCTGCTCTGGCAATACGCGCACAAATTTGTACTGTTCGATCACATTTTTCAGGAAATGGCCGGGCCATCAACGCCCGGCAATCTTTCCATCATTGGAGCGCAGACCGGCGTGACCCAGTGGGTGCTCCATCCCGAGCAGGCTTACAAGGGCAGTGGCGCTTCGGGCCCGGGGGTGCCGGCGCTCGATGATGCCGACCCGTTCTGGGGCTCGCAGCTCGACAAGACTCCGGCATCGCGGAAAATGCCGGTGAATCCGCACGATTTCAGGAATGGCAAGGAGTACGAAACGCAGATTAACCTGACGTTTGCAACGCTGCCCTTGACGCTGGCCGGCGGGGATCTGGAAAGCATCGCCAAATCGGATCGCGACCCGGACGACGACCTTGCCGACGTGAAGAAGGATGTCGCGTTCATCACCGCGCTGAAAAAAGCTTCGGTCCCGTTTGGCTGGTACGAGGAGGGTTACGACAAGGAGCCGACCGATCCCGATGATGGACCGACGGACGCCAACGGAACGCATGCGTCGTATATCACGCACCACAACGGGCCGCAGTATTTCGGCTACATCTCGAACAATCCGCGGATGAACAGGGAACTGCATGGCTTGGAGGATTTCTTTCGCGCAGTGGAGCAGGGAACTCTTCCGAAAGAAGGTGGCCTGTTCTTCGTGAAAGGCGGATATCGGAATATTTTCGGTTTACATCCTGCGGATCCAGATCCGCGCGTGCAGGCTAGTTTCCTGGGCGATGACGATCACCCCGCCTATTCCGACGCGCAAATCAGCGAAGCCATGGTCGCGGAAGCCATTAACAAGATCGCGGCAAGCCCCTACTGGCCCCACAGTGCGATCATCATCACCTGGGATGATTCGGAAGGCGATTACGATCACGTTCCGCCGCCGATTCTCGCGCATGGGCCCGACGGCTCGCCCATCAGCGACGGCCCACGCGTGCCCTTGCTGCTGATTTCGCCCTACGCGCGCACGGGCTTCATCGCGCACGACGAGGGGAGCCACGCGTCCGTCGTCAAATTTGCGGACACACTGTTTCATCTGACTCCGCTCGCCCTGCTGCCTGATGAGCGCGCCGCGCGGGCGCTGGGAGAAAAGAAATTCCACCAGAGCGGGCTTGGTCCTCAGGATGCGCTCACGCCGGATGTGACCGACCTGACGAGCGCGTTCAGCATGAAACGCCTGGAAGGGACGGCGAGTCCCTTGCCGCCCCGCTACGTCGAAGTGCCCGAAAGCGAAATCAGGAACCTGCCAGGAGAGACGGGGTTCGGCTGCAAGAATATCGGAATCGTTCCCACCGATCGCACGCGCGGAATACGCAATTCAGTTCCCAGCGATTTCAACCCGCGGCCTCGTACCGATCCGAGCCGGGCGCGCTGAATAGGGGATTTGGGTGTAGACGCGGCGCTATGAGCCGAAGCGTTCGCCCTCGGAAAGGCGAGCGCCGCTCACAAACTCGCGCGCGCTGACCCGATTGCGCCCCTCGAGTTGCACAAACTCGACGCCAAGGACCGTTCCTCCACCGCACGCGACCGTCAGTCCTTCCTTTGTGGCGGCAGTTTCCCCGGGGCGCGCAGAAGTCTTGGTTCCCGAGGCCGGGCGGCCCCAGATGTGGCACGTCTTCCCGCGAAATGTAGTGAACGCGCCGGGCCAGGGCTGCAATCCTCGAATGCGATTGTAGATCGCCTGCGTCGGCTGCGACCAATCGATCCGTCCATCCTCCTTCTTCAGCAACGGGGCCAGCGTCGCCTGCGAATCGTCTTGCGGGTGCGGCGTGATCGTTCCGGTCGCGAGCCTGCGCAGAGTTTCCACGATTAGTGGCGCGCCCATTTCCGACAAACGCGCCGTCAGTTCCGGCGCTGTTTCGTCAAGCGCAATTGCAGTCTCCGAGGTCAGCAACATCGGCCCCGCATCCAGCCCGGCGGTGACTTGCATGGTGGTCACGCCCGTGCGCGTCTCGCCGTTCACGATGGCCCAGTTGATGGGCGCCGCGCCGCGGTATTTCGGAAGCAGCGAAGCGTGCACGTTGACCCAACCCAGCCGCGGTATCTCCAGAAGGCGCTGCGAAACGATCTGGCCGTAGGCGATGATGACGACGACGTCCGGCGCAAGCTGCCGCAGGAATTCGTATGCCGCGTCCGATTTGATTTTCTCCGGCTGAAAAACAGGAATACTCGATTCCTTCGCGAAGTTCTTGACCGGTGGAACTGAAATGTCGCCGCCGCGCCCGCTGGGACGGTCGGGCTGCGTGATCGCGGCTTCCACCCGGAGGTCTGCCTGCGCAACCAGATGCCGCAGCGACGGCAACGCAAACGTCGGCGTCCCGCAGAAAACAATGCGCAGCGCCACGGCGGGTTACCACTCGCCGGCTTTTCGCAGCTTCCGGACCTTGCGCTTGATGAGATCCCGCTTCAGGATGCTGAGGTGCGTGATGAACACGACCCCGTCGAGATGATCGATTTCATGGCAGAACGCGCGAGCCAGCAATCCTTCACCGCGCATCTCGAATTCTTTTCCAGCAGCGTCCTGCGCCCGCACGGTGACAAACATGGGGCGCGGCACGTAGCCTCGAAACCCGGGAACCGACAGGCAGCCCTCCTCTTCGCGCTGTTCGCCCTCGGCAGTCAGGATCTGCGGATTCGCGCAAACGAGTTTCGCCTCGGGATTCTTTCCGTTGGTGACGTCGATCACCGCCAGGCGCAGATTGATCCCGATTTGCGGAGCGGCCAGGCCGACTCCTTGCGCGGCGTACATCGACTCGAACATGTCGTCCACCAGCTTCTTCAGCTCCTCATCAAATTTCTCGACGGGCCTGGTCGGTGTTTCGAGCACCGGGTCGCCCAGCTTGACTATGGGATGGATCATGGCTCTCCGTGTGAATGCGTGATGTCTCGCAACTCGCGCCCGCGAGTTGGCCCCTCTCCGATGATATCGAACTTGACCTTGCGATGCCTCTTCCCAGCTTGCCGCGAGGCAGCGAAGTGTGGCTTACCCGCGCCGCTCCGGGGAAATGGACCGCCGCCACCTTGGGCGTTGCCCCTTCCCTAGAACGCGTCCATCTGACGCTCGTAGCCTTCGAAATTCCGCCGGGTTTCCTCCAGAGAGTCCCCGCCGAATTTCTCCAGCAGTGCCGCCGCCAGCGTGAAGGCCAGCATTGCTTCGCCCACCACGCCCGCAGCCGGCACCACGCACACATCCGACCGCTCGTACGCCGCTTTCACCGCTTCCTTCGAATTGAGGTCGGCGGTCAGCAGCGGCCGCCGCAAAGTCGAAATCGGCTTCAGATAACCGCGTACAACGATATCTTCGCCGTTGGTGATTCCACCCTCGAGTCCGCCCGCGCGATTCGACGAGCGCCGAAAGCGCTTCTTTTCGGCGTCGTAGCGGATTTCGTCCTGCACTTGCGAGCCATAGCTCGTGGCGTTTGAGGTTCCTGAGCCGATCTCCACCGCTTTCACCGCCTGAATGGACATGATCGCGCGCGCGATTTTGCCATCGAGCTTCTCGTCCCACTGCGCGTGCGACCCCAGGCCCGGCGGAATGCCGCGCGCCACGACCTCGAAGACTCCTCCGACGGAATCGCCGGCTCGAAGCACGTCGTCCACTTCCGCCTTCATGCGCGCTTCCACCACGGGATCGACGCAGCGAAACGGCGACTCGAGCTTTTCACAGATCGCTTCGATCTCGCTCCATTCCGCTTCGCGGTCCATGCGCGCATGGCCCACCGCAATCGTATGGCTCAGGACGGCCGCTCCAACCTGATGTAGCAAGAGCTTGGCGAACGCGCCGGCGGCCACACGCGCGGCCGTCTCGCGGGCCGAGGCACGCTCCAGCACGTAGCGCGCATCGTGCGTGTTGAATTTGAGTGAGCCGGCCAGATCCGCGTGCCCCGGCCGCGGAGCGGTCAGCGCGCGCCGCGCATCCTGCGCCCCCTCGGCGTCCTCCACCGGCAGAGCCTTCTCCCAATTCTTCCAGTCGCGATTCTCGATATGCAGCGCGATGGGCGCGCCAATCGTCTTGCCGTGGCGAACGCCCGAAAGAATCTCGGCGCTGTCTTTCTCGATGCGCTGGCGCCCGCCGCGGCCGTAGCCGAGCTGCCGCCGGTGCAGTTCGCGCCCGACGAACTCGAGATCGATGGGCAAGCCCGCGGGCAGCCCGGAAATCCAGGCAATCAGCGCCTGCCCGTGCGACTCTCCGGCCGTAACGAAGCGCAGCATATTCAGCGAAACCGAACGCTCCTTAGCGAAACCAGCGATTTTACCGGACGCGCCTGCTGTGGTAAAGGAGAAGGAGGAAAAGCGGAGATCTTTGTCCTCACTGCACGGGGGCTTCGTCTCGCCTGAAATCTCGTTCTTCACGTTTGCTTGACGCGAGTCGCTGCGAACGATACGCTTGCGTGGATTCGCCTGCGCGCAGACGCGGGTTATCCTTCTCAGGTTCGAGGCGGCTGAAAGCATGTCCATTCCATCGCTGCTGGGCGACAGGCTCAAGCGGTGGATCTTTCAGCTGCAGGACTACACGTTCCTCTCCATCCAGTCGATCCAGAATATTTTCACTCCGCCGCAATACTGGGGCGACACGCTCCAGCAGATGGACGTCATCGGGGTCGGCTCGCTCTCCATCGTGGCGATTGCCGCTGTGTTCATCGGCGGCGTCACCGTTCTGAACACGGCCTCGCAGTTCTCGCGTTTTGGCGCCACGGCGCTGACCGGGCAGGCCGTTTCGCTGGCCATGGTTCGGGAACTGGGGCCGACGATCACCGCGCTTTTGGTGGCGGGGCGCAACGCGTCCGGCATCGCCTCGGAGTTGGGATCCATGGTGGTCACCGAGCAGATCGACGCCATGCGCGCGCTGGGCACCGATCCCATCCGCAAATTGATGACGCCGCGCGTGCTGGCCACCGTTTTCGTACTGCCGCTGCTCGTTGCCATCGCCGACTTTCTGGGACTCGTGGGCGGCTACATCATGGCCTACATGACCTTGCGCGTGAGCGCGGTGCAGTTCTGGACCCAGGCCATCGATTCGCTGGCCGTCGGAGACGTTGTGATGGGCATGGTCAAGCCGGTGGCCTTCGCGCTGATTGTCGCCACCATCGGTTGTTACCAGGGCTTGCGAGTTCGCGGCGGCACACAAGGCGTCGGCCGCGCCACAACCACCGCCGTCGTCGTTTCCTCCGTGACCATCCTCGTGGTGGACCTCTTCTTGACTCGCCTCTTCCTTTATATTTTCGGTCTGTAGTCATGACGGTGCGGGCCGCGCCTATCCCCGGGAAACGCCACGCTCACCTCCGATCGCACCCCGTCCTCGCCTATTTTGTGTTGACGTTCACCACCTCCTGGCTCGCTGCTCTCGCTGTCGCCGCGCCACACCTGCTTCGCCATGAAGCCCTGCCGAGGATCACGGGCATTTTGATGTTCCCGGCCATGCTTCTTGGACCCAGCGTCAGCGGCGTGCTCCTGACGCAATGGTTCTATGGCGAGGAGGGCGTTCGCAGCCTCTGGGCGCGGATGAGCCGTTGGCGAGTTGCGCCGCGCTGGTACGCGCCGCTCCTGATTCCGCCTGTGCTGATTTGGCCATTCTTCTTCTTTTGAAAGCGCTGGTCTCGCCCGTCTACGCGCCAAACTGGTTCCTGCTGGGCATCCTCTTCGGTGTTCCGGCAGGCCTTCTTGAGGAAATTGGCTGGATGGGGTTCGCATTTCCCGCCATGAACCAAAATCTCCGTTTCAGCGGGTTCGGTTCAAGTGTTTTGCTTGGGCTCCTGTGGTCGGCTTGGCATTTGCCGGTAATCAATTTTCTAGGCGCGGCGGTGCCGCACGGCTCCTGGTGGTTCCCTTACTGGCTGGCGTTTGCTGCGGCCATGACCGCGGTGCGCGTCCTGATCTGCTGGATCTACGCTCACACCGAGAGCGTTCTGCTGTGCCAGCTCATGCACATCAGTTCGACCGGAGCGCTCGTGATCTTCAGCGCGCCCCGAGTAACGCCCGGACAGGAAACAATGTGGTACGCAATTTACGCGTTGGCCTTGTGGCTCACAGTCGCATTTGTCGCGCGGCGCATGCCCCGGCGGAGGCCCCGCGGCGAGACACCGGCTGACACTTTGCCCCGCCAGCCGCGAACGCCACAACCCGCCTGACATGTCCGAGTTCGCAAGGCCGCGCTGCGAATCCGCGGCGTTTGCATCTATAATCGCAACATGACGCGCTTGACCCAGCGCACTTGCCTTGCGTGGGGCCCCGCCCGATGAGCGCGTTTCATTCGCGCGTGCCCGACGCGACCTCCGGCGAGCCGTTCGTTTCCTTCGAGGACGTCCGCATCGCCTTCGACGAAGGAGAAATTCTGCGCGGCATCTCGTTCCAGGTGCGGCCGGGCGAAACGACCGTCCTGATCGGCGTCAGCGGTTCCGGCAAAACCGTGATCATGAAGCTCGCCGCGGGACTCCTGAAGCCGGATAGCGGACGAATTGAGGTCATGGGAACAAACGTCGGCGAAATGTCGGAGACGCAACTCCTGGAATTCCGCCGCAATCTGGGTTTCGTATTTCAGGAAGGAGCGCTGTTCGATTCGATGACCGTGGCGGAGAACGTGGCCTTCCGCTTGCACGAAGAGAAGGCCCCTGAGGAACAGATTGCGTCGCGCGTGCGCGAGGTGCTGCGCTTCGTCGAGTTGGAGCATACCTTCGACCAGTATCCCGCGGAACTCTCCGGCGGAATGCGCCGCCGCGTTTCCATTGCTCGAGCTCTGGTGGATAGTCCCGCCCTCGTCTTCTATGATTCGCCCACCGCGGGCCTCGACCCGGTGACATCGCAAACCATCATCACGCTGATCATGCGCGGGCGCGATCTGCAGGGAGTCACCTCTCTGTTGGCCACCCACCGCGTGCAGGATGCGTTCGGCCTCGCCAATTTCCGCTTCGACAGAAACACCGGAACGGTTGTCCCAGCCGGGCGCAACGGGCACGGCTCCGAAGCACCGCCAACCAATGTTCTCGTTGTGCGCGATGGCGAAGTGTACTTCGAAGGAGCAGCCGAGGGGCTGCTGCAGTCATCCGATGAATATTTGAAGAGATTTCTGGTTCCCGCGGAATGAAAGCAGCGTCTGGAACCGTTTCTATGCGCCGCGAGCGCCCTGCTACGGTTCCCGCGCGTTAATCGGGCCGCGCTGCAAGCGCGTCCACAGGAGAACGACAATGCCGCAACGAAAACTGACCTGGGCGGAACTCCGAGTCGGAGTTTTCGTTCTAATTGGCTTGATTGTGATTGCGCTAGGAATTTTTTACGTGACCGGCTCGGCGGGCTTTTGGGTGCCACGATACACCATCAAGACGTATCTGCCCGAAGTGAATGACCTGGATACGGGCGCGCCGGTAACCCTGGATGGGGTGAACGTAGGCAACGTGCAGTCGATTGCTCTCACGCCGCATCCCGTCGACAAGGCGCACAACATCACGGTGGTAATGCGCCTGCAGCGGTCATTTCAAGATGCGATCCGCACGGACTCGACCGCGAGTCTGCTTACTCAGGGTGTTCTCGGTACTCGCTACGTCGTCATCAGTCGCGGAGTCACAGGGTCGGTGATCCCCTCAGGAGGCGCCGTAACCGGCGTCGAAGTGCCCGAAATATCGCAAATGGGCCAGGGGGCCAATGACGTCATCCAGAAGTTCCGCGCTCTCTCCGGCACGCTGCAAGAAGTTGTGGCGAAGATTAACAATGGGCAGGGCACCGTCGGAAAAGTGCTGAACGATCCTTCGCTGTACAATCACTTCGATGACAGCGCCGCCAAAATCGACGCCATGATTACATCCGTTCAGCAGGGCAAGGGAACCGCAGGGAAACTGATTGCCTCCGACGAAATAGCCAACAAGGTGGACGACACAGTCACCAAGATCGACGACATGGCCACCGCCGTTCAGCAGCAGAAGGGCATCATCGGCAAAGCCATTTACGATCCCGCCCTGGCGAATGAGATAAAGGGAGCGGCGCAGAAGACCAATGCGCTGCTGGCGGGCGTCCAGGCTGGCCAGGGCTCGCTGGGAAAATTCGTCAAGGACCCGGCCCTGTACAACGATCTGCGAGCTGCTACGGCGAACGTGCGCGATGCCACCGCCAAACTCAATTCCAACCAGGGCACTCTGGGCAAAATGTTCACCGATCCCGCGCTTTATGACAACATGACAGGGCTCACCGGCGACATGCGTCTGTTCATGAGCGATTTCCGGAAGAATCCGAAGAAGTTCCTGCACATCAAGCTCGGGATCTTTTAGCAGTCCAACGGGAGGGGCAAGCGCAATGCCCCTGAAAACCAACGCCCCAGCCTCCACGCACAAGCGTGTCGTGGTGGTGTTGCTGGACCACACACCTATGCGCGGTTACGTGAACCCGAATGCCCTGGGCCAGGCGGAGTCCATCGACCTGCTTACGCCCGAAGGGGAGCATCAGGCCATTCCCACTGGACAGGTCAAGTGTGTCTACTTCGTGCGCGAATTCGACGCAGATTTCGAGCCGGAGCGAAAGGTTTTCCTCAGCCGGCCCAAGCTCGATGGGCTATGGGTCCGCATACGTTTCCGGGACGATGACGTGATGGAAGGGATCGTGAGCAACGATTTGCTGGGATTGTTGGATGCGGGCGTGCAGTTCACTCCGCCGGATTTGCATGGGAACACCCTGCGCATTTTCGTGCCGCGTACCGCGCTGGTCGAAATGAAGGTCCTGGGAGTCGTGGGAATCTCCCGCCGAGCCCCTCAACGCCGCCCCGAACCAGCGGCGGGCGAAGGCCAGCCGGCCCAGTCCAAATTGTTCAAGGAATAGAACGATCCGCGTTGGGTCAGAACGTGCCCGCGCGCCGCAGGCGAATCCACTGCAAGGAACTCTTCACTGCACCGAACCCCTGCGCTTTCGACGATCGGAACGTCCCGCATGGCGGGAATAAGGTAGAGTGTGCGTGCGCGAACGTGCGCCAGGAGAAGGCGATGAAGCTGGGCGAAATTGCAGAGAAACTGGGATGCGAACTGCAGGGCGACGCGTCGCTGGAGATCAACGATGTGGCGGGCATCGAGGAGGCGCGCGGCGGCGAGTTGACCTTCCTTGTCAACCGCAAGTATCGTCCTGCCCTGCGCGAGACGCGGGCCTCTGCGATCATGGTGTCCCGCGAAGAGCCGGCCGTGCCCATGGCGGCGTTGCGCTCTGCGAATCCCTACCTGGATTTCGCCCGCGCCATCGAGCTGTTTCACCCCGCGCCGCGCTATACGCCCGGCGTTCATCCCACAGCCGTTGTGTCGAAATCGGCGAAGATCGGCGCGAACGCGCACGTTGGCCCGTACTGCTTCATTGACGAGGACGCGGAGATCGGTCGCAACGCGGTACTGCACAGCTTCGTCAGCATCTATCGCGGAGCGCGGATCGGAGATGATTTCTTCGCGCATTCGCACGCCTGCGTGCGCGAAGGATGCCTGGTCGGAAACCGTGTCGTGCTGCAGAACGGCGTGGTGGTAGGCAGCGACGGCTTCGGTTTTGCCCGCGATTCCTCCGGTCGCTGGAACAAGATGCGCCAGGCCGGCGGCTGCATGATCGAGGACGATGTCGAAATCCAGGCGCACGCCGCGATCGACCGCGCCACCATCGGCGAGACGCGCATTGGCCGCGGAACGAAAATCGACAACCTGGTGCAAGTGGGCCACGCGTGCAAGGTTGGCGAAGATACGCTGTTGTGCGGGCAAGTGGGACTCGCCGGCACCACGCGTGTGGGGAACAAGTGCATCCTCGCCGGTCAGGTGGGCGCGGCGGGTCATCTCACGATCGGTGATGGCGCTGTTTTGACCGCACAAAGCGGCGTGCCCACCGACGTTCCCGCTGGCGCGGTCTATTCGGGATATCCGGCAATGGCGAATCTGGCGTGGCGCAAGTCTGTCGCGGTGTTCAATCGCTTGCCCGACTTGCAGCGCGAGTTGCGCGAATTGCGCGAGGAAGTCCAGCGCTTGCGCGGTGAGCACGCCACTTCCTGACGCGGCGGCACCGCCTCCGCCGCCCGCTCTACGACCGTTTGCGCGCGCGGCGCGCCGGCCCGCCAATCTTGTTGAGCGTTGCCTGCGCCTGCGCTTTGAAGGGGCTGTCAATGGAGATTGCTTCGGTCAGCACCTCGCGCGCCTCCGCGATCCGCCGCATTTTTGCCAGGGTGTAACCCAGCCTGTACAGGTTGCGCCCGTAATAATACGCGTTCGATTTGAGTAGCGGATTGGCCTGCTTGAAATTCTCGACGGCGCTTGCATTGCGCCCCTGGATCGCGTCCACCTGTCCGAGGCACGTGTAGGCTACCCCTTTTTCAATCGAGACTTGCTGCTGCCACTGCTCATCGGTGACGTTATCGGGCTTTTTGGCCTGCTGTAGAACGGCGAGCGCTTTCTGCGCGTTCGCGCCGGCCTGTTCCACCTGCTGCTGATTGTCGCTCCAATAATCGGCGAGCAGGAGCAGCATGGGGGCGTCGTTCGGGTCGGCGGCAATGGCGGCTTGCGCGCTGGCGACCATTTTCGGCACATTCCGCGCCTGCTGGTAGGCAAATGCGGTTTGCTCCCGCGCGCCTTGCGAATAGGATGAGTCCGGAAAAGCGGCGGCGTAACGTGCAAAAAGCGCGGCCTTCGCTGCGGGATCGGCTGTCTTGTACGCGGCCTGCGTCATCGCGTACTGAACGTAGCTGATATCGGCGCCCGCTTTCTTCAGGCCGTCCTCGCGTGTCGCCGCCCATTGGCCAGCCGGCGTCCCGGCGGGGGCGGGCCGTGCTTTGTAACGAGCAATCATCTGCGACACTTTTTCGCCGGTCCCAAACAGCCGCTCCGCGTCGCCCGTCGCCTCTGCTGCACGCACCATGCTCACAGCCGCGGGAAGGTCGTCGGGATCGAGAGCGAGGATCTTGTCGCCGTATTCGAACACCTTGGGATAGTCCTTCATGGCCAGATAAGTTTGGAGGTAGAGCTGGTCGCCCAGCAGTTCGAAATCGCCTTTGCCATAGGACGCCATGAATTTGTCGATCATGGCAATTTTGTCGGCGTTGTCGGGCGCGGCGTAAATGGGCGTCAGCGCGTGGTCCTGCTCCGACCCGGCGGGAACAGAGATGGTCTTGCCAATTTGCGCGGCAGCCGGAGCGGTAATCGAAACGAACGCAACCGCAAGTATCAAAACGTTTCGCATGAGTTCCTCCATAAGCC
>JBJKQB010000019.1:0-44706 GCA_046705825.1 Candidatus Acidiferrales bacterium | reverse complement strand
CCGCAGCTCGTTCGGCGAAGGGATTATGGAACCGCCACTGTTTCCGGATGGCTGCACGCCCATTCTGAAGCCGGAGCAGAGCGCGACGTTCGATGCGGGAGTCGATCAATACCTGGACGCGGATCGCATCCGCTTTTCCGCCACTTTCTTCCATAACGACTTCCGCGACATCGTCAGCTTTACGTCCGCGGGCCCGGAGAATTGCCCGGCGTTCTTCGGGAGCTATTTCAATACGGACAAGGCGCGCGCCTTCGGGTCGAACGCGTCATTTGGAATTCGCGCGACGAGTTGGCTGCAGATCGGCGGGAATTATGCGTACGATGACTCGAAGGTATTGAAGGCGCCGAACGCGGCCGATTCGGCCTTGGTGGCCGGGAATCGTCTGTTCAAGCGGCCCCTGCATGCCGCGACGCTGATCGCAAATGCGCATTTCCGGCGGATGAACTGGAATCTGGCGGGCTATTACGTGGGACGGCGCGCGGATAGCGATTTTCTGGGGCTTGGGATTACGAGCGACCCAAGCTACGTTCTATGGAACCTGGCGAACAGCATTGATTTGGGGCACGGACTCTCGACGGTGGCGGTGGTCGACAATCTGTTGAATCGCCACTATCAGGTCGCCGCAGGATATCCGGCGCTCCGCCTGAATTATCGCGTCGGCCTGAGGTACACCTGGGGCAGGGAATAGGCGAAACTACGCGGTCTACAGGGCTTTCGAAGTTGCGGCGACGGTCACCGCTCTGCGCATATCACTCCGTGCAAACCGTGAGGGAGGGCCTCTGGTCGAGCGACGGCCAAAATGGGCGGCGAGCTGCGGCTGAAGAGCCGCGTGGGACATTTTGCTGCGATGCTATAATTGCGAGTTTATGAGCCGAGCCACTCAAGAAGCGGCGCGGATCGCGCCGGAAGTCTTGGCCAAATACGAAGCGGTAATCGGGCTCGAGGTGCACGCGCAGCTGCAGACGCGCACGAAGGTGTTCTGCGGCTGTTCCACGCGTTTCGGCGATCCGCCGAACACGAACACGTGCCCGGTATGCCTCGGGCTGCCGGGGGCGCTGCCAGTGCTCAACCGCCGCGCGCTCGAACTGGCCATGCGCGCAGCGCTGGCCTTGAACTGCAAGATTCAGCCGCGCTCGCGTTTTGCTCGAAAGAACTATTTTTATCCGGACTTGCCCAAGGGTTATCAGATTTCCATGTACGAGCTGCCGCTGGCGACCGGGGGCGCACTCGAGATCGAACTGGAGGGCCGCCGGACGCGCATCGGCATCACGCGCGTGCACATGGAAGATGACGCGGGAAAGAGCCTGCACGAGGGTTTTGCGGATTCCGACCGCTGGAGCTACATTGACTTCAACCGCTGCGGCGTTCCGTTGATCGAAATCGTGTCCGAGCCCGATTTGCGCACGCCCGCCGAGGCGTACGCCTACCTGAACACGCTGAAGCAGGTGCTGCAGTACACGGAGGTGAGCGACTGCAACATGGAGGAGGGCTCGCTGCGTTGCGACGCCAACGTCAGCGTGCGCCTGCGCGGCGCGACGAAGTTCGGAACGAAGGCGGAAGTGAAGAACCTGAACTCGTTCCGCTTTCTGTCGCACGCCCTGGAATACGAGATCGAGCGCCAGATCGGAATTCTAGAGTCGGGCGGCACGATCACGCAGGAGACGCGGCTGTGGAATGTTCCTACCGGGCGTACCGAGCCCATGCGATCGAAGGAGTTCGCGCACGATTACCGCTATTTCCCGGAGCCGGATTTGCTGCCGGCGGCGGTTTCAGAGGCGATGATTGCCGAGGTGCGCAGCCGGATGCCCGAATTGCCTGCGGCGAAGGTCGAGCGTTTTCTGCGCGAATACGAAATCACGCCCTACGACGCGGGCGTGCTGACGTCCACGCGCGCGCTGGCGGACTATTTCGAGGCGACGGTAAAAGCGGGCGCTCCGGCAAAAGCCGCGGCGAGCTGGATCTCCGTGGAGTTGCTGAGGCGGCTGAATGACACGGGCAAGGACATCACGGAATCACCCCTCGCCCCCGCAAGCCTCGCCGGCCTGCTGAAGACGATGGAGAGCGGCCAGATCACGGCGGCAAGCGCCAAGAAAGTGTTCGCCAAGATGTTTGAGAGCGGAAAGAGCGCCGCGGAGATCATTGCGGCCGAAGGGCTGGCGCAGATCAGCGACTCGGGGGCAGTGGAAAAGATCGCGCGCGAGGTGATCGCCAGAAATCCCGAGAACGTGGCGAAATTACGCGCTGGGAACGAGGGTGTTTTCAAGTTTTTTGTGGGCCAGGTGATGCGCGAAACGCGCGGCCAGGCCAATCCTCAGCTGGTGAATGAAATTCTTCGCCGCCTTCTGGCGTAATACCGGTAGATGCCCGGAGAGAAACCGATGCTCAAGCAAGGCGACAACGCGCCTGCCTTCCAAGCCACAGCGGACGACGGTTCCACGGTATCGTTGGACGATTTCAGCGGCAAAAACGTGATTCTTTACTTTTTCCCGAAGGCCAATACGCCCGGTTGAACCAACGAAGCGTCCGAGTTTCGCGACGCCATGAATAGTTTCAAGAAGCTGAACGCAGCCGTGGTGGGCTGCAGCGCGGACACCGTCCAGGCACAGACCAAGTTCAAGGCCAAGCACGGCCTGAATTTTCCGCTGCTGGCAGACACGGATTTCAAGGTGATCGAGGCGTATGGGGCGCGGCGGATGAAATCCTTCCTGGGGAAAACCTTTCTGGGAATCGTGCGCACGACGTTCTGGATCGGCGAGGACGGCAAGATCCGCAAAGTCTGGGAAAAAGTGAACGCCAAAGGCCATGCCGCCGAGGTGCTGGCGGCGCTGAAAGACTCTAAGACATAGCTAGATGACGGAAACGTCACGCGCCCCGAATCCCATCCTGGATTCAGAGGGTAACGCGAAAGGTTCCATGGGGCTGCTCTTCGATCAAGGCGTTATCAATGAGGCGCGTCGTGCCGACAAAGGCGGCGAGCACGGCATAGCAATTTCCGCGCAGCCTGACGACGGGCTCGAACGTGTCCGCATCCACGATTTCGGCATAATCCAGCCGGATTCCCTGTGCCGTGGCGAGCACGCCGCGCAGGGCTTTCAGCAATTGCAGAACATCCCGCGCGCCATGCGCGATTTCGCGCCGCATTGTTTCGAGCGAGAGGTAAAGCGCCGTCGCGGTTTTCCGCTCCTGAGGGTTCAGGTAGGCGTTGCGTGACGAAATGGCCAAGCCATCCGCTTCCCGGACAATCGGGCAGACCTGAATGGCCACGTCCAGGTCCAGATCGCCAGCCATTTTCCGGATAATGCGCGCTTGCTGCGCGTCCTTGCGTCCAAAAAAGGCAAAGCGGGGTTGCACAATCTCAAGGAGTTTGAGGACGACGGTGGCCACGCCGCGAAAATGCCCTGGCCGCGCGCGGCCTTCGACGCGCTCGCTGAGGCCTTCCACCAGGACCGCGGTCTGAAAGCCCTTGGGATACATCTCTTCAACCGAAGGCGCGAACAGATAGTCCACGCCCATTTCTTCCAGCGCGGCGGTGTCGCGCTCCATCTGCCTAGGATATTTCTTGAAGTCTTCGGAAGGGCCGAACTGGGTTGGATTCACAAAAATGGACACGACTACAGGCGAGCATTCCTGCTTCGCTTCACGAATCAGCGAGAAATGGCCTTCGTGCAGCGCGCCCATTGTAGGCACCAACCCGATAATGCGCTCGCTCGCGCGCGCCGTGCGGCTAACCTGCTTCATCCAACTGACGGTATGGATCGTTTCCAATTTCGAGACAGCCGCCCGCGGACGCTTCTAGTTCTGGAAAGCGCGCCTATACCAGGGCTAACTGCGATTGCATTGTGAACTACAGGATTCCGGCAAATCGGATCAGCGCGGTCTTCCCGGCGCCGGATGCGAAGTTGCGGCCGGCATTGCGGTCGCCGCCGGCTGCGCCGGCAGCCCGACTGCGGGTGCGCTGACCGTGGGCGACATCGTCCCGTACTGCCCCGAATAGCGCCCTTCTCCCATTCTGGGCGGTTCGTAGGTCGCGCGCATCGGCGGCCGGCGCGAGATCCTCGGAGCAGCCATCGCGGCGTTCATCGTTCCGAAGTTGCGCTCCGGAAGGTTGCGAACCATCACGCGCGAAGACGCCGCCGGGTGCAGCCCGTTGACGTTGATCCGCGTTCCTGTGTTCGCGGCAAGTCGCGTACGCAGCGTCTGCAAATTCGCCGCAGTAGGCACCACAATGCGTGCGGGAGCAACGCGCGCCTCGCCCGCCCGCCACGGCCTTCCGTTCTCTTGCGGCGCGGCTTGCAAGGACCGCATTTTCAGGCTTTGCATCCTCGCCGAAACTTCGCTCGCACCGAAGACGAGATTTCTACCTTCTTTGCCAAGTTTCTTCGTGCCGACGATCACGGGCGCCGTGACTGATGTCGTACGCGGGAAATTAACGCTGCGCGGTGTCCAGCCTACTCGGTTGCCGACGCTATACCACTGGACCGGCGCCGCAGTCCACATCTCCATCCCGGCGCCGCCTGGGAACCACATCCAGCCGTAAACAGGCGAGTAATCCCATCCACCAAAGTGGTAGGGCATCCAGCCCCAAGGCTCGCCGCTAACCCAGGTCCAGCCCAGCGTGGGATAGAACATCCACTGCCCGTCCATGAACGGAGCCCATCCTGCCATCATGCCCCAAGGCTGCCAACCGTACCCATAGCCCGGGAAAAAGTTCCAGGAGCCATAATCGGCGAGGTCGGCCATGCCGTAGGTGAATGGGGCATTCGTCTTCGCGGCGGTTTCGGTCAGGCCGTAGCGTTCAGCGGTCAACCGGCTATTGACCCAATGATCCCACTGGTCGGGCGCAGGACTGCGCATGAGAGCCGTCTTTGGCTGATGCTTTTCGAGGGCATCGACGAACATCTGGCCCTTGGCGACGGCTTGGATTTCGCCGCTCTCGCCGACTGAAATTCTGCCGTTCAGGACGCTGACGGCCGCACTCTTATCGCGCACTCCCACTCGAAATTCCGCTTTGCGCGCGGAAGTGATGCTGAACATGGGAGTGGAGACCTCGAATGTATCACCCGTGGCCAGGTTCGCATCAAAGCTTGCCACACCTTCCGATAGCATCATGCGGGTGATGCGGCCGCCGTTGGACAAAGCAAGTTCGCTGAATTGCACGACCGAATCAGGAGCCAGCCAGAGCATGCTGCCGTTCTCAAACTCAACTTCCGCCCGGCCATTGTTCGTGCCAATTGCGAACCCCTGTTCGACGGGCATATTCATGGCCGCTGGTTCCCATTTGTTGGAATGGTCCGCGCGCACGATCTGGACGTCGCCTTCGACGTAGCTGAGGCGCACGATTCGCACATAGCTGTAGCTAGGTGTGTCGTTCGCGCGTGCAGGTGAGGCGAATGCCGGGAATGCCAGCACCGCAATTGAGGCGAGCGCCAGGGCAAGCCTGCCGAATCCAGAGCGCGCGCCGATCGAGGCGCAGTTGCGTGGGCGTGGATTCAACTCCTTGGGAGAATAAGAGCTAATAGAAGCCAAGTCGGCCATGGGACACCTCCATCGGCCAAGTACATCGTGACAATGATACTCCGTCGTAGAGAAAAGGTGTCATTTTTTGTCTCTGGCGGCGGAAGCGGCGGGGACGCGGGCCGCAGGCAAGCTCGTCACGTGTGCGGCTTACAGCGAAGCGTAGCTTACAGGAAAGCGGAAGAAACCCCGCCGGCAATGCAGGTAGGCTCAGGTAAACCTTTCGGCCAGCTAATGATCCGGAATACAGAGGACGCTGTATGGCTCTCGGTCAATTATCTTTGCAATTCTGTCGGGGGTCGTCGCATAATCCCGATGTTGTAACGAACGCTCCCAGCGACACGCCACGCACTTACCGACCTCGACTTTCGGTCCAGATCGCAAACTTCAACCCATTCGAGCGGCGCCCGTTCGCGGCGGGTGCGTCATGAAGTTTCGAGGAGGAGCAATGGGGGCCAGATTCGTTCAGATTCAGGATGCGGACATTCAGGAGAAGCTTGCCGCCGAACGCATGCGGCTGCGCAAACTCGCGGGACTCGATACACCGCTGCACTTCCAGAAGCCCGTCGAAAGACCCTTCACGGCGGACGAACGGAACCGCGTCACCATTCTCTTCGGAGGTTTCACCTGGAAGCATGAGGACCTGATTCGCGCGGTGTTTCAGGGCTGCGGCTATAAATGCGAGAAGCTGCCGGTTCCGGACGTGCCCGCGTTTCAGATCGGGAAGGAATACGGAAACAACGGGCAGTGCAATCCGACCTACTTCACGGTGGGCAATCTCGTGCAGTATCTCCAGAGCCTCGAGAAGCAGGGCATACCCCGCCAGCAAATTCTCGACAACTACGTCTTCTTCACGGCGGGCTCCTGCGGGCCTTGCCGCTTCGGCATGTACGAAGCCGAGTATCGTTTCGCGCTGAAGAATGCCGGGTTCGACGGCTTCCGCGTTCTCCTGTTCAAGGACAGCGACGGAATTAAGGCGGCCTCCGGTGAGCCGGGCCTGAAATTCACCGTCGATTTCGGGTTCGGCATGCTGAATGCGCTCCTGATGGGTGACGTCACCAACGACTTGATTTATCAGATTCGCCCATTCGAGGTGAACAAAGGCCAGACCGATCGAGTTTTCCGCGAGACTGTGGACCGTCTCTGCGATGACCTGCGAAACCGAAGGCCATTCGAGATCGAGGAGCGCGCCCCGGACTGGGCCAAGCCCAAGTTCACATCGAACAAGATCCTGCGCAACACCTTCAACGTCTTCGGCAAATGGCACGAGCACATGTGGGGCAAGGATTATCTGAACGCGCTGGCCTCCGCGCGGGAATCCTTCAATTCCATCGAGGTCGACCGCACGAAAGTGAAGCCGGTCGTAAAAATCACCGGCGAATTCTGGGCCCAGACCACGGAAGGCGACGGCAATTTCAACATGTTCGCGTTCCTCGAGCGCGAGGGCGCGCAGGTGATGGTCGAGCCCATCGCCACCTGGGTCGCCTACCTGATGTATCAGGCGAAGGCGCACGCGCGCGCGAAGTGGCCGGTGACGCGGCCGTATCGCGATCCCGAGTGGTGGGAATTCAAGAAGCAGCTCGCTAACCACTGGTCGCTGCGCAAGAAGCTGATGATGATCGGGGCAGGCGAGAAGATGTGGTACTACTTCTACCACCGGGTGATCCGCAACCTCGGCGGGATCACTCATCATCTCGTGCCGCAGCCGGAACTCGCCGCGCTGGCGCACCCCTTCTACAACCAGTTCGCCCGCGGAGGCGAAGGACACCTCGAAGTGGGCAAGAACGTCTACTACACGGTGCACAAGCTGTGCCACATGGTGCTGGCGCTGAAGCCGTTTGGCTGCATGCCATCGTCGCAATCGGACGGCGTGCAATCGGCGGTGATCAACAAGTTCAAGGAAATGATCTTCCTGCCCATTGAGACCTCCGGCGAGGGCGAAGTGAACGCGCACAGCCGCGTGCAAATGGCGCTGGGCGAAGCGAAGGTCAAGGCCAAGACGGAATTCGAGCTTGCCTTGAAGTCGACAAGAAAGAGCCTGGATCAGATCAGGGAATACATCGGCGAGCATCCGGAGTTGCGGCGGCCGTTCTATCACGTGCCGCATCGCGAAGGAATTGCGGGGACAGCGGCGCAGTTCGTTCTGCATGTCAGTGAACGGATGGATGGGGACGCGCGATTGTGGCGGCGTTCGCGCTCGCAAGGAATCGCCGTTCCCGACGCGGCTTGAGTTGCGCGGAAGGCCGGCGCTGAGAACCGCGCTGCGGCCCTCCCTCGTTGCATGCTTTTTTCCATAGATAAAGAGGAGTGAACGCTACTCTGCAGCAGCAGTTCGGATTGCGGGAGATTTCACATGGTGCATGGGCACGATCACGATGAGCGGTACATGGTGGGATTGGATGTTGGGTCGACAACCGTAAAGGCAATCGTCATCAACGCCGCTACCGGCGAAATACTCTGGCGGGACTACCAGCGGCACGAAACCAAGCAGCCCGAAAAGACGCTTGAGTTCCTACGCCGGATTGAAGCAGAAACCAGCGTCAACCGGCACAACACGCGCATGTTCATGACCGGCTCGGGCGGCGGCACGATCGCCGATCTGATTGGCGCGAAATTCGTGCAGGAAGTCACGGCAGTCGCGCTGGCGGTTGAAAAGCAGCATCCCGAGGTCTACTCCGTGATCGAGCTGGGCGGCCAGGACGCCAAGATCATCGTCTTCAAGGAAGATCAGGAAAGCGGGCGCAAGAAGAAAATTCCGTCCATGAACGACAAATGTGCCGGCGGGACGGGCGCGGTGATCGATAAAATCAACGCCAAACTGAAAATTCCGGCCGTTGAGCTCGGCAACCAGGGCTACCACGGCATCAAGCTGCACAAAGTGGCGGGGAAGTGCGGCGTCTTCGCCGAAACCGACATCAACAGCCTGCAGAAAGTCGGCACACCGCCCGACGAATTGATGGCCTCGCTGTTCGATGCCATCGTGCTGCAGAACCTGAGCGTGCTGACGCGCGGCCACACGCTGCGCCCGCACGTTCTCCTGCTGGGCGGCCCGAACACCTTCATTCGCGGCATGCGCGAGGCCTGGCAAGCCAACATTCCGAAGATGTGGCAGGAGCGCAAAGTAGAAATTCCAGCGGGCGCGAAACCTGAAGAACTGATCAAAGTCCCGCAAAACGCGCAGTATTTTGCCGCGCTGGGAGCTATCGAATTCGGCAAGGGCGAAGAGGATTGCGTCGGTTGCTATCGCGGCTTCGACAAACTGATGCACTACATCGACTTCGGCCGCCAGGAGGAAAAGGCCAAGTCGGGCGGCTCGGGCCTGGTGAAGGCGAAAGAAGAGTTGGACGAGTTCCGCGAGCTCTATCGGCGGAAGAAGTTCACGCCAGCCACCTTCCGCAAAGGGCAGGCAGTCGGCGGATTCATCGGCATCGATGGCGGTTCCACGTCCACGAAGGCCGTGCTGCTGAACGAGGAGGGCGACCTCCTGTGCAAGTCCTACCAGCTCTCGAACGGCAATCCGATCCAGGACACCATCGACATGTTCGAGAACCTGCGCGGGCAGGTCGAAGCGCAGGGCGCGAATCTCGAAGTGCTGGGCGTGGGCACCACCGGCTACGCAAAAGATATTCTGAAGGATGTGCTGAAGGCGGATGTGGCCTTGGTCGAAACCGTGGCGCACACCGAATCCGCGCTGAAATATTATGACGATCCCCACGTGATCGTGGACGTGGGCGGGCAGGACATCAAGCTCATCGTGCTGAAGGATGGCCGCGTCAAGGACTTCAAGCTGAACACGCAGTGTTCGGCGGGCAACGGTTACTTTTTGCAGTCGACCGCTGAAGGGTTCGGCATCAAGGTGGATGAGTACGCGGACCTGGCTTTTTCCGCGAATGCGATGCCCATCTTCGGCTACGGCTGCGCCGTTTTCATGCAGTCGGATATCGTGAATTTCCAGCGGCAGGGCTGGCGCGCGGAGGAAATTCTCGCCGGCTTGGCGGCTGTTTTGCCCAAGAACGTTTTCCTCTACGTCGCCAGCATCCCCAATCTTGCGGCGCTGGGCTCGCGTTTCGTGCTGCAGGGCGGCACGCAGAACAACCTCGCAGTGGTCAAGGCAGAAGTGGATTTCATTCGCAACAGCTTCCGCGCCGCAGGCAAGAAGCCCGAAATCATCGTGCACGAGCATTGCGGAGAATCCGGCGCGATCGGAGCCGGCCAGGAGGCGTTGCGGCTGTGGCGCAACGGGGCGCGCACTCCGTTCATCGGCCTTGAGGCCGTGCGCAAAATCGAATACCGGCAGACGCGCAACGAAGACACGCGCTGCCATTTTTGCAAGAACAATTGCCTGCGCACCTTCATCGATATCAAGCTCGATAACGGCGCGCACGCGCACATCCACGAAATTGGCGAGACCCATGGGCACGATCACATTCACGCCAGCGACACGAAGGTTGACGTCAGCCTCAATTCGCTGATTCCGCTGCCCGTCACACCGTCGAAAAAGTCCCACGGGGCACAGCCCGCCGCGGCGAAGAAATCAGCGAGCAAGGTCCCGCTGGCCGCCGACGAGCGGCGCCTGATCATCGCCACGTGCGAAAAGGGCACGGTGGAAGACGTCAACGACATGAAGGAGATCAAGGCCGGCCTCGACGAGCTGAAGGAGAAGCATCCGAATCTGGTCGATATCGCCGCTCACGAAGTTTTCCGGCCGCGCGACGTCAAATCCGTGGCCGACCCGATTCCCTCGCGCGCGTGGACCAAGGCGGCGAAAGAGCGTGTGGCGGCAATGCAATCGCGCGCGCAGTTACGCATCGGCATTCCGCGCGTGCTGAACGCCTACGTGTACGCCCCGGTTTTCAACGCCTACTTCGAAAGCCTGGGCCTGCAGCCGGAAAACATCGTCTATTCCGATTACACCTCGCCCGAACTGTACCGCGCCGGGGCGAATCGCGGGGCCATCGATCCCTGTTTCCCGGCGAAAATCGGCATCTCGCATGTTTACAACCTCGTTCAGGTGAAGCACCGCAAGAAGCCGCTCGACGCCATTTTCTTCCCCATGTACGACGTGCTGCATTCGCCGCTGGTGAAATTGACCGGCTCGAACGCGTGTCCCACCGTTACGGCGACACCGGAGACCGCCAAGGCCGCGTTCACCAAAGAGAACGACATCTTCAAGGAAGCGAACATCTGGTACATCAATCCGATCCTCAATTTCATCGACAAGAAACTCTTCGCCTTCCAGATGTTCGAAGCGTTCAAGGACCTGCTGGGCCTTTCGCTCGAGGAAAACGATCGCGCGATCGCTGCCGGCTTTCAGGCGCTTCAGGAATACGAGGCCGGCATTCACAAGCGAGCGCGCCAGGTGCTGGATCAGCTCGAACGCGAGGACCGCATCGGCATCGTCATGCTGGGCCGCCCGTACCATCACGACCCGGGCTTGAACCACGAGATTCTCGACGAATTCCAGAAGCTCGGGTATCCCATCTTCTCCCAGAGCACGCTGCCACTCGATGAGGACTTGCTCGAACGGCTCTTCGGCGACGAAGTCCGCGCGGGTGTGATCAGCAGCCCCCTCGATATTTCCGACGTATGGAAGAATTCCTATTCCGCCAGCACGAACCACAAGATCTGGGCCGCGAAATTTACCGCACGGCATCCCAATCTGGTGGCGCTGGAGATGTCGAGCTTCAAATGCGGGCACGACGCGCCCATCTACGGCGTGATCGAAGGCATTATCGAGCATTCCGGCACGCCCTACTTCTGCTTCAAGGATCTGGACGAGAACAAACCCACCGGCTCGATCCGCATTCGCGTTGAAACGATCGACTATTTCTTGCGGCGCTATCGCGAAGAGGTCATCCGGCGGCACAAGGCCGCGCAGGACGTCGAAGCGCAACTCGCGGAATTCGAAGCGCGTCTGCGGCGCGAAGCGGAGCGCAATGCGGAGGCCGTCGCCGCGGACTAGAACGCAGACGAAAGCGTAGAAACATCACTGTTCGATGTTTTTCGCCCGCATTGCTGCGCCCGTAAGGTTATTATCATCAATCGCTTGGGACGGATTCGCACGTCAATTGGCGTCCCTCTACGGCCCACCCCACGCCCTTCCCTTTGAAACCTCAGGCCAAAATACAAGGAAAGCCGTATGGCTGGAACTCGCCCCTATTGGCCATTCTTAATGAGGCCCTGAAATAACTGCGCGTTTCTGGCCACTTTTTTAAGGCGGGCCCGACCTCGGGGTGAACCGGATTACGTCGAAAACGGCGGGTTCGGCCCCAACTTGAGGTTTCTGTAACCCGTTCTACTGTCGCCTGTTGCACGAAACAGAGGTTTTCGGAGTCAAAACGAATGAGCGTGACCTTGCAAAAAACGCAGGAGATTCCGTTCCACCGCGCTGCCGTTGGCGAGGAGGAGATCGCTGCGGTTGCCGAGGTGATTCGGTCCGGATGGCTCACCATGGGGCCGAAAACCGTGGAATTCGAGAAGCGCTTCGCTTCTTACGTCGGAGCGCGCCACGCCATCGCTGTCTCCTCGGGCACCGCCGCTCTTCACTTGGCACTGGAAGCGGTAGGCGTTCATTCCGGAGACGAAGTCCTGATTCCCGCCACCACATTCACGGCGACGGGTGAGGTGGTGAAGTATCTTGGCGCCCGCCCTGTGCTGGTGGACGTCGAGCCCTACACGATGAACATGGACGTTCTGGACGCCGCGGCGAAGATCACCCAGCGGACCCGCGCCATCGTTCCCGTCCACCTCGGCGGCCTGCCTTGCGACCTGGACGAGATTCATTCTCTTGCACGGGCTCACCGCTTGCACGTCATCGAAGATGCCGCTCACGCCCTTCCCTCAACCTACCGCGGCCGGGCCATCGGGAACGTGAGCGAGCTGACCGCGTTCAGCTTCTACGCCACCAAGACGCTGACCACCGGCGAAGGTGGGATGGTCACCACGGATGACGACGAGTTCGCCAAGCGCATTCGTCTGATGCGCCTGCATGGCATTGCCGGAGATGCCTGGAAGAGATACGCGCACAACGGATCGTGGTACTACGAAGTGGTCGATGCCGGTTACAAATACAATCTTACGGACTTGCAGGCGGCGCTGGGCCTCGTTCAGCTGTCCAAGTGCGACGCCCTGCGGTCGGCCCGCGCGGCGATCGCAGAGCGCTATGACGCCGCGTTTGGCCCCATTCCGGCGCTCGAGGCTCCGCCCTCGGCAGCGGACCGCGAATCCTCGTGGCACTTGTATGTGCTTCGCTTGAACCTTGAGCGTCTGAGCATCGATCGCAACGCTTTTGTGAATGAGCTGCGGAGCCGTGGAATCGGCACCAGCGTTCATTTCATCCCTTTGAATCTCCATCCCTTTTATCAACGGGCGTATGGGTATCGTCCGGGGGACTGTCCCGTCGCCGAAGCCGAATTCGCTCGTTGCATCTCGCTTCCCATTTATCCGGGCATGGACGACTCCGCAGTCCGCCAAGTGATCGATACGGTGACCGAGGTTTGCGAAAGCGCTCAGTGTTAGGAGTATCCCGTGTCGGTTTCCCACAGCACATACGAGATCGAAGCCCCGCCGAGGGTCAAGAGCTCGCGCGAGCCGCTTCCTGTTCCCGAGCAGCGCGGCTTCTACCGCCGGTTTGGAAAGCGCGCGCTGGATCTTTTTCTGTCGCTCTTGGCTCTAGTGGTTCTCTCTCCTTTGTTTCTGCTCGTCGCCATTGTTGTCAAGCTGACGTCGCCAGGTCCGGTCCTTTACCGTCAGAACCGTGTGGGGCGTGATGCGCGTATCTTTCAGATCCTGAAGTTTCGGTCCATGGTGACGGATGCCGACCAGAAGGGCTGCGGCATTACGGTCGGGGGAGACGAACGCGTCACGCGTTTCGGCCAGATCCTGCGGAACCTGAAACTCGACGAACTACCCCAGCTCTGGAATGTGCTGCGCGGCGACATGAGCGTCGTGGGACCGCGCCCCGAAATCCCCTCGTATGTGGCAGGTTACACCCGCGAGCAGCTTGCGGTGCTCGCCGTGCGTCCAGGCATCACGGATGTTGCGTCGATCCGCTATCGCCATGAAGAGCGAGTCCTGGCGCGCAGCTCGAATCCAGAAGAGTTTTATCGAGGAGTGGTCCTGCCCCACAAGCTATCCCTAAATCTTCAGTATATCGACGGAATCTCATTCGCCTCGGATGTGAAGCTGATCCTGCAGACCGCCCGTTCCATTTTTGCCTAGCGCTGGAGCAAACCGAAGCAGAGCCGGCATCGCCCGTGGCGCGGGATCAGCCGTGCAATGAGCGGAAGCCTTGCGACGACACGAGGAAAGCCAGAAACACGAACGAGTTGTAGCTCACGTGCAGGAAATAACTGGCAAGAACGGTCCGTTTCGCGGCGCGCACCCAGGTGAACACGATGCCCACGAACACCAGCAGCGCGATTTGCGCCCAGCCGCCCCATAGCTGCTCGGCGTGGAGCAGGCCGAACACCGTTCCCGTACCCACAACGCCTGCGGCGACGCCGAACGTGCGCGCTACCACCGGATAGATGTAGCCGCGAAAGACGGTCTCTTCCACGACAGGCGCGAGCACCACGCTCATGATCATGATCGCCAGCGCGGCCTGCCGGTTCTGGAGAAAATTTTGGATGGGCAGTTTGCCCTTCGCCGGGAATTCGGCGGAAACCAGTTGAACCGACAGGGCAAGAAAGCAGCCCAGCGCGGCGAAACCGGCATAGGCAAGGGCGCGGGGCCGCAGTCCCGTTTCAAATTTGCGCCAGCCGAGCGTGGGCCAAAAGGAAGCATTGAAGCGAACGCGCGCCTGCAGCCAGAGAAAGAGAAGCACCGTAATCGAGACCACAGCCTGATCGGCGACCACGAAAAAACCAAGGTAGCGCGGGGAGTGCTGAATCTGACTGAACGCGATCCCTTGCGAAGCAAAGATAATGGCAAACAGGATGGTCGAAATTGCTGTCGTGCCGATCCAGACGACCACCAGCAGAAGCAAATCGAGCCAACCCCAGGGCACGCGGAGATCGAAATCGAGAACGCGATTTCCAGTTTCACGCGTGAACTGTGGCCCCGGCGACATGACTTCGGGACACGAACTGCTCGGAACCGAAGCTCCGGGACCGCCAACGGGTTCGTAGGAAAGGATGGCGTCCTCAGCCGGCGCGGTATCGGCGGGCTCGGACGCGGGACTCGCGACGCCCGAGTCTGCCTCGGGATCGCGATCGCTTCGAAATCCGACCGGCAGTTGCTGTTCGGGAGGGAACCGCGGGTCCTTGGGGTCGCTGGGATTACCGGGGTCCGTCATTGAGCCGCCGTCTCCGCCACGCGGGATGACGGCCCGTTCCCATTGCCGCCATTCAGCGCGCCGTTCAGCGCGCGCACGAGAATCTGGCCCGTGTAAGATTTTTTCACGCGCGCCACTTCCTCGGGTGTGCCTTGCGCGACGATGCGCCCGCCGTCTTCGCCGCCTTCCGGGCCAAGATCGATGATCCAGTCCGCCTGCTTGATGACGTCGAGGTTGTGCTCGATGATCAGCACCGTGTTGCCCAGAGAGACGAGGCGGTTCAGCACGTCGAGAAGCTTCTTGACATCATCGAAGTGCAGCCCGGTGGTGGGCTCATCGAGAATGTAGACGGTGCGTCCCGTCTGGCGCCGCGAGAGTTCGCGCGCAAGTTTGGTGCGTTGCGCTTCGCCGCCGGAAAGCGTGATGGCGGATTGTCCCAGCTGGATGTAGCCAAGCCCGACGTCCACCAGCGTCTGCAGCTTCTGCTGGATAGTGGGAATGTTTTCCATCACCTTCAGCGCTTCGTCAATGGGCAGATCGAGCAGGTCGGAAATCGTGTAGCCCTTGTATTTGACCGCGAGCGTTTCCGCGTTGTAGCGCTTGCCGCGGCAGACTTCGCAGGTGACATATACATCGGGTAGAAAATTCATTTCGATGCGCCGCTGGCCGTCACCCTGGCACGCCTCGCACCTTCCGCCCTTCACGTTGAAGCTGAAGCGACCGGGCTTGTAGCCGCGCTCGCGCGACTCAGGCAGCATGGCGAACAGGTCGCGAATTGGCCCGAACACCCCGGTGTAGGTGGCGGGATTCGAACGCGGCGTGCGTCCAATGGGCGCCTGATCGATCTGGATCACCTTGTCGATGTGCTCGATGCCCAGCATGGCGCGGTGTTCACCCGGCTTGGCCATCGAACGATACAGTTTGGCCGCCAGCGCCCGGTAGAGAATGTCATTGACCAGAGTCGATTTCCCCGACCCCGAAACCCCGGTGACCACCGTCAGCAACCCGAGCGGGATGACCACATCGATGTTTTTCAGGTTGTTGCCGCGCGCGCCCAGGATCGTGATCGCCTTCCCGTTTTTAGCGCGCCGCGAATCCGGAACGGGAATCTTGACCGCGCCGGACAAATACTGTCCCGTCAGCGAAGCAGGATTAGCCGCCACTTGTTCCGGCGTGCCGACGGCGACCAGGTGCCCGCCGGCATTTCCTGCGCCGGGGCCGAGGTCCACAACGTAGTTGGCGCGGCGGATCGTTTCCTCATCGTGTTCCACGACCAGAACCGTGTTGCCCAAGTCGCGCAGCGTCTCCAGGGTGCCAAGCAGGCGCCCGTTATCGCGTGCATGCAAACCGATGGAAGGCTCGTCCAACACGTACAGGACACCGCGCAAGCGCGATCCAATCTGCGTCGCGAGGCGAATGCGCTGTGCCTCTCCCCCCGAGAGGGTGGCCGCCGAGCGGTCCAGTGTCAGATAGCCCAGGCCAACGGCGAGCAGGAAATCAATGCGCTCGGAAATCTCGTCGAGCGGGCGATCCGCGATCTTGCGCTGGCGCGGCGTGAGTCGCGCGCGGATCCTTTCGGTTGCGCTGCGCGCTTCTGACAGCGGCAGGCCGGTGAAGTCGGCGATGGACAGCCCCGCGATTTTCACTGCGAGGCTTTCAGGCCGCAGCCGGCATTCTTTGCAAGCCGGGCAAGGCGCGGGGGACATGTATTGCGTGAGCCACTCGCGATACGTATCGGAGGTGGTTTCGTTCAGGCTGGCTTCGAGGTGGCCCAGGACGCCCTGGAAGTTCAGGGTCTTTTTCGACCCGCCATTTTCAGGATTGCCGCGCAGGATCAAGTTCTGCACCTTGCGCGAGAGATTCTCGAACGGCGTCTCGAGATCGAAGCCATACGCTTCAGCGGCGATGCGCAGCGTGCGCTGCAGGAATGTTGAGCCGGAGCCCGGGCCAAGCCCGCCTTCAAAGAGCGGCTTCGTCCAATCCACAATCACCTTGGCCGGATCGAATTCGTATTTCGAGCCGAGCCCGTTGCATTCGGGGCAGGCTCCGTACGGCGAATTGAAGCTGAACGAGCGCGGCTCGAGCTGTGGAACGGAAATCCCGCAATCGGGGCAGGCCAGCTTCTCCGAGTAGACCTGCTCCTCGCCACCCACCACGGCGATGGTGACGAGACCGCCGGCCAGCTTCAACGCCGTATCGATCGATTGCTCCAGCCGCTGCGCCACCCCGTTCTTCATCAACAAGCGGTCGACCACGATTTCGATGGTGTGGTTCTTGCGCCGGTCGAGCGGAATGGGATCGTCCAGATTCACGAGTTCGCCGTCCACCCGCGCCCGTACGTACCCTTCTTTCGCGTACTTCTCGAACTCTTTCTTGTATTCGCCTTTGCGCCCGCGCACGACGGGCGCCAACACCATCACGCGGTCTTCGGGTTTGAGCGCCATTACGTTCTGCACGATTTGCTCGGCGGACTGCCGCGTGATGGCCTTGCCGCATTTCGGACAATGCGGCGTCCCGATCGCGCTGTAGACCACCCGCAAGTAATCGTAAATCTCCGTGATGGTTCCGACCGTCGAGCGCGGCGAGCGGCTGGTGGTCTTCTGCTCGATCGCTATGGAGGGCGAAAGCCCTTCCACCGAATCGACATCGGGCCGCTCCATCTGGTCCAGGAATTGCCGCGCGTAAGCGGAGAGCGACTCGACGTACCGCCGCTGTCCCTCGGCATACAGTGTGTCGAAGGCAAGAGACGATTTGCCGGAGCCGGAAAGCCCCGTGATCACGGTCAGAGTATTCCGAGGGATTTCGAGGTCGATGTTCTTGAGGTTGTGCTGCCGGGCGCCCCGGACGATGATTTTCTTCAGACCCATGTCGGTTGAAACATTCCCCCCGGCGAACGTCACACAGGAGGGCCTTCACTGGGCTGGTTGCAATACGCCCAGCATAGCTTCTCAACATAGCAAGCACGATGTCCCAAGGTCAAGGACGCGGCTCACAGTGGAAGAGTCTGGTCACAGCGCATCCGAGGACGGCGCAGCTCTGAATCCCGCCCAGCTCCGGGTCTCCGCCGACATGCGTTGTAACAATCTCGCCCATCCTGCATTCATTCCTACGGGTGCGTGGTGCGCCCCGCTGCCGTCGAAACAGAGGTGAACGATGATTGAATTGTCCGACAAAGACCGCCAACAGATTCTGGCGCGGCTCCAGGGAATGCAGAATCCAGTCAAGCTGGTCCATTTCACGCAAGAGCTGGAATGCGACTTCTGCGGCGAAACGAAGGAACTGCTGGAGGCGCTCGCCGGCCTATCCGGCAAAATCTCGCTCGAAGTCCATAATCTGCAGCTGGCCAAAGACAAAGCCGCCCAGTACGGCATCGACAAAGTACCCGCCACGGTGATCGAGGGCGCCCGTGACTATGGTATCCGGCTTTATGGCTTGCCGGCGGGATACGAATTCGTGGTGTTGCTGGAGGATATTCTGCGCGTTTCGCGCGGCGAATCCGGGCTCAGCGCGGAGTCCGTGACGAAGTTGCGCTCACTCGCCGCTCCGGTGCACTTGCAGGTATTCGTCACACCAACTTGCCCGTATTGTCCCGGCGCCACGCTGTTGGCGCACCAACTCGCCTTGGAGAGCGACCAGATCACCGCGGACATGGTGGAGGCCACCGAATTTCCGGATCTCGTCCGCCGCTACAACGTCCGCGGAGTCCCCAAGACCATCGTCAACGGGAAGGCCGGGATCGAGGGCTCCCTGCCCGAAGCCTATTTCATCGACGGGATTCTAGCGGCCGTGAATGGCAACGGTACAAAAGAAGCGGCTGGCGTGAGGCTCTGATCCGGCTGGACGCACCGGTGTGCTTAGGATGAGCGACGTGACTGCATGGGAGGTGCACAATGAACTCGGATTATGAATACAGAAGCACGGCCCGCTGGACTCGCGACCGCCGCGGAGTGGTAGACGCGGAGGAAATCGATCCCGCAATCGATTTCTCCGCCCCGCCCGAATTTCAAGGGCAGGCTGGGCTGTGGACGCCCGAGCATTTTCTCGTTTCAGCGGTGGCCGCCTGCTTCGTGACCACGTTTCTGGCAATCGCTGAATTCTCGAAATTCGAGCCGCGCTCGCTCGAAGTGGCTGCGGAAGGGACCGTCGAGAAAGCCGAAGGACACTTCCGCTTTACGCGCGTGATCGTGCGGCCGGTGCTGACGATCGAGAATGAGGGCCAACGCGAGCGCGCCCTTCGCCTGCTCGAAAAGGCCGAACGCTCATGCCTGGTCTCTCAGTCACTGCACAGTCAGATCGTGCTTGAGCCTATGATCACGATTTTGACCCCCGCGTCCGCGGAGTAGATTCGCGGCACTTGCCAGACCTCCGCGGAAGTCAGGGGATCGTCACCGCCACGGCCGAGGAAAATGTGCTTTGGATGCCCTTCGAACTGACCGAAGCAACCACATAGTAATAGGTATGCCCGCTGGAGACGGACGTGTCTCTGTAACTGGTGGAGCTGTCGACCGTGCCGTTCAGCTTGGCATAGGGCCCGGCGGCCTTACCGCCACGATATACGTTGTATCCGACGACGGAGCTGGACGTGCTCGCACTCCAGCGCAAATCAACCGAATGCACCGTTTGGCTCGTGGTGCCGGACCCCGCCAGGGGAACTCTCAATGGCGAATTCAGAGCATCGCTGGCGATGTCCAGCGTGCCCCCGATGTTTCCAGATTGCGACGGTCTAAACGTCACTGCGAGGTCGAGCGTTTGGCCTGGCTTCAGGATGGTGCCGGTTCCCGCGCCGCTCACTTTGAAAGCGGAGCCCGAGATTGAGATGTGCGAGATGTCAGCGTTCGCGTTGCCCGTGCTCTTGAGCGTCACTGTCTTCGTTTCTGTGGTTCCATCCTTCACGGAACCGAACGACAGGCTCGCCGGCGTCGCGGAGAGCTTCACCATGGCCTTAACTCCCGCACCCGTCAGAGGGACGCGCAACGGCGAATCGGTAGCATCGCTCTCGACCGCGATCGAGCCGGAAGCGCCTCCCACTGTGTTCGGCCGGAAAGCGGCAGTCAGCGAGATGCTCTGCCCCTGAGACAGTTTCACCGGCATGTGTGGGCCCGAGAAACTGAACCAGCTGCCACCAACAGTAACGCGGTCGATCACAACTTCGCCGGCTGCCGCTCTCACGCGAATCGTTTGCGACATATCCGTGCCAACCGGCACATTCCCGAATTGAGCGGAGGATGGCGTGACGTCGAGCAGCTTGCTCGCCCCGGTCCCTTGCAGACCCATTACGATGATGGAGTTGTGCGCGTTGGATTCTATGGACAGCTGACCTTGGACTTTCCCGTCCGCTTTCGGGGAGAATTCCACTACCAAATGCGCGCTCGCGCCGGACGCAACCGACACCGGCAGCGAACCCGCGGTCACCGAAAACCCTGTCCCCTGTGCCGTTACCGCAGTGATCTTGACGCTGGATGGGCCGCTATTGAAGACGCTCACAGACTGCTTCGCGGTCGTTCCCGTGGCGATATCGCCGAAGTCGATTGCCACCGGCGTCGTCTCCAACAGCGCGGCCGCGCCCGGGCTGCCGGGTAGAGATCCGCCCACTACTCCTGCACAGCCAACCATCCCCAAGACTGCGACAAAAACCAGGACGGAACTCGCAAGCTTGAACGCAAACAAGATTCCCCCAATTCGGTTTGGATTCAGGCGGCGGCCAAGAGCGCAGGATGCTCTTTGACCGCCTGATCAGACCGCCCGAGTGTGGGGGAGTCCTGGGAAGGAAACTACTGGCCTGGAGTACATTTGGGGTACAGGGGCGCACAATGCTGCAACAGGGCAGGAGTTGGTTGGCCCTCGGCCTGCCCTCGTTCCAAACGCTGGAATCTGCGTTGCCCGCTACGGCACGAGAGCCGTAGCTTGGTTCGAATTCGTGCTCTCCGTGCCGCTCGAATTCACGGACGTCACCACGTAGTAGTACGTGATGTTCTGCCCGGACTGTACCGTCGTATCCGTGTACGCAGTGCTGGAGACCAAGGACGCGTTAATCTTCGAGTACGCGCCCGAGGTGGTTCCCCGGTACACGTTGTAGCCCAGCACCCCGGAAGAAGTGCTGGACGCCCAGCTCAGCGTCACGCTGTGCGATGCTGCCCCTGTACCCGACAACGAAACGGCCTGTGGGGAATTCGTGGCACTGCTTGCGATGCTGACGCCGCCTGTTGCTGATCCAGAGGTGGTCGGGCTGAAGGAAACCGTCATGGTAGCGCTCTGGCTCGGTGCCAGGATCAATCCCGCGTTCACACCGGAATTGCTGAAACCGGCACCCGTTACGCCTACGCTCGAAATCGTGATGCTTGAGTTCCCGGTGTTCTGCAGAGAAACGTTCTGCGAACCGCTCGATCCCACGGTAACGCTGCCGAACGACACGCTCGAGGGCGAAACGCTCAGCGAATAGGTTGCGGTCGATCCGCTTCCGCTCAGCGCGATCGCCAGCGGTGTATTCGGTGCGTTGCTCGCCAACGAAATTGAACCGGAGACGCTCCCCGAGGAAGAGGGCTTGAATACCGCGTTGAAGGAAGCCGACTGGCCCGGCTGGATGGTGACCGGCGTGGTCAGCCCCGAAGTGCTGAACCCGCTCCCGGTCACAGTGGCCTGAGAAATTGTCAAGCTGGCGTTGCCCGAGTTGGTAATGGAGATCGGCTGGGAGTTGGTATTTCCCGTGGTGACGCTTCCGAAGCTGACGCTTGCCGGACTGGCGCTGATCCCCGCCTGCGCCTGCGAACCGCTCAGGGCAATTACCAGCGGACTAGTCGGCGCGCTGCTCGCCAACGAAATCGATCCGGAGAAATTCCCGGATGAGGCGGGCTTGAACACGGCGTTGAACGAAGCCGACTGGCCCGGTTGGATGGTGAGCGGGGTAGCCAGCCCCGAAGTGCTAAACCCGCTGCCGCTGACCGTCAACTGAGAAATCGTCAGGCTGGCGTTGCCTGGGTTCGAAATGCTGACCGGCTGCGAACTGCTGCTTCCGCTCGCGACTGCTCCGAAGCTGACGCTGGTTGGGCTCGCGCTGATCTTGGCCTGCGCTCCGGTTCCACTCAATGCCACACCAGCGGTCGCCGTGGAATTGCTCGCGCTGGCACTGATCGCGATGTTCCCCGTGGAAGTGCTGGCCGCAGTCGGCGCGAAGTGTGCCTGGAAGGTTGTGGCGGACCCGGCCGCTAGCGAATAGGGAAAGGTGATCCCACTGACGCTGAACCCGCTGCCGCTGGCGCTCACGCTGGTAATGTTTTCGGTCATTGTCGCGGAGTTTGTGATGGTGACACTCTGTTGCGCGGTGCTGCCAACCGCGATGTTCCCGAAAGAAACGGTGCTTGGCGTCGCCGTAACCGCGGCGCTGCTTGCCTTCGCTCCCTTTCCTTTGAGGCCAACCTTGGTCGGTGAATTCTTCGCGTTGCTGGTGATCGAAAAGGCTCCCGTCGCGTCACCTGCTACAGTAGGCGCAAAAGTGACATTCAGGATGGTGCTATGCCCAGCCCTCAGCGGCGCCGATGGCGTGCTGCCGGCCAAGGAGAAGCCCGTTCCGCTGATGGAAATTTGCGAGATGTCCACTGCCGTACTGCCCGCGTTCGTGAAGCTGACGGGCTGGGTCGACTTGCGGCCCAGCGCCACATCCCCGAAGTCGACAGTCGCGGCGCCCACGGCGAGTGTTCCGCCATTTGGGGAAGACGAATTCTTACCTGTGTAAGCCACGCAGCCCGTGACCGCCAGCACCGTCAGAACGGCCACGACCAGCCCCAACAAGGGCAGGCTACGACGATTGTAGGAACTGCTGCTCTTGAATGTATCTGTGTGAAACGGAATGACTTCTAGGTCCCAGGCGTGCGATTTCATAGCACGCACACTGTAGCGGGCCCCCAGCACGCGTCGCTACTGGACAACGGACCAAACTTCGGGCAGTCCAGCGAGCCTGTTCAGTTGTCCTAGCTGAAACCTGCACTTCGCGCGCGTTAAATCCACGCCAGCGCGCTTGGCGTGCGGCCGTATCCTCCAATGAATTGATTACCTTACGGAGCGAGTCTCAAATTGCGATGCAAGAGGATGAAGCTGTACCCGCAGGACAGCTGGAAATCTGGACGAACGTTGCAGTCAGGGTTGCGATCCTCGGAGGAGGCGAATCGCTTCGGGAAGGCTTGCCTCTCTCTGCCCGTTGGGAGCGCCATTCGACCCGCCCGCTCGCGCCTCTTCCAGGTCAGCCGCTTCCCCGGGAGCGAGGAACAGGTTCGCCTGCAATCCGTGCTGCCGGGTGTAAAGGTCGTAGTAGCGGCCATGCGCGGCATAGAGCGTCTCGTGCGTGCCCCGCTCGATGATCTGACCTGCCTCCACCACCAGAATCTGGTCGGCGCGGCGGATGGTCGAGAGCCGATGGGCGATCACAAATGTGGTTCGCCCGCGCATCAGGTAGCGCAATCCCTCCTGGATCAGAGCCTCCGATTCGGAGTCGAGGCTCGAAGTCGCTTCGTCCAGAATCAGGATCCGCGGGTCTGCCAGGATGGCCCGGGCGATCGAAACGCGCTGCTTCTGCCCTCCGGAAAGCTTCACGCCGCGTTCGCCAACGATGGTGTCGTACTTCTTTTCGAAGGCTTCGGCGAATTCGTCCACGCGCGCCACGCGGCAGGCCGCCAAAATCTCCTGCTCGGTTGCGCCCGGCCGCCCAAACGCTACATTTTCGTGGATCGTTCCGTCGAATAGAAAACTGTCTTGCAGGACGACGCCGAGCTGTTGGCGGTAGGAATCGAGGTTGACCTGGGCGAGATCGATCCCGTCCACCAGCACGCGCCCGCTGATCGGTTTGTAAAACGCCGCGATCAGGCCAATGATCGTGGACTTCCCCGCGCCCGACGGGCCCACCAGCGCCGTCACACGGTCAGGTTCGGACTGGAAGCTCACGTCGCAGAGGACCGGCTTCTTCGAATCGTAGGAAAAGACGACGTTCTGAAACTCGACGCGGCCTTCGATGCGCCCCACGTCGACCGTGCGCGACGAATCCATGTGCTCCGGAATTTCCTTCAGGACTTCCCGCGTGCGCTCCAGCCCCGCCAGCGCTTCCGTGATCTGTGGCCCGATGCTGGCGATTTGCGCCACAGGCGCAACCAACATCGCCAGGAACATCGTGTAGGAGAAGAAAGTGCCCACACTCATTTTTCCGGACAGGATCTCCTTCGCGCCCAGAAACATGATCACGGCGCCGATGATCCCGACCAGAACGGTAGCCGAAAGGCTCATCAAAGACGTCGCCGTCAGCGTCTTCAGCACGTTGTCCAGCAGGCGATGCGCCCCCGCGTAGAACACATTTTCTTCACGTTCCTCCGCGTGGTAGCCCTTGACCACGCGCACTCCTCCCAGCGTCTCGGTCAAACGCCCGGTGACCTCCGCGTTGATCTTCGGCCGCGCCCGATAAATCGGCCGGATCCATTTGAACGCGCGGCTCAGGCTGATTCCAAAAACGAGCAGGCCGATGCAAGCCGCCAAAGTCATCTGCACGCTCGCATGAAAGAGATAGATCAGCGCGAACACCGCGGTCATGATCCCGCCCACGAAGCTGATCAGGCCGGTGCCCAGCAAGTTCCGCACGCCTTCCACGTCGCTCATGATTCGCGACACCAGAACGCCCGTCTTGTTCGTGTCGTAGAAGGCGACCGGCAATCGTCCCACGTGCGCCTGCACCCTCACGCGCAGCTCCGTAATCATGCGTTGCGCCGATTTGGACATCACTTGCGTGAGCGAGTAGGACGTTATGCCCTGCACCATCGTTGCTACCAGCACGGCCAGGACGATAGGCACGAGCAGATGCACCTGCTTCTTCAGAATGACGTTGTCGACCAGGTATTTGGTGGACGCGGGAAGGATCAAGCCCGATACGCGGTTCACAACCATCAGTGCAAAGCCGCCCGCCAGGATCAAGCGTCGCGGCTTCAGCAGCGCCCACACATCGGGCAGCAGCTTCCAGGGCTGCTTCATCTGGGCTTTTTGGACCTGCTCTGCTGCGGCCGTATCCGCCATATTGCTCCGCTGCAATCGCTGCGAGTTACGCTTTCCTTCGCTGGTCTACATCGTATCGCAAAGCGTCATCCCGATTGGCACATTGGATGCTGGAAAGCTGAAGACGAGACCATCAATTAGCCTCTGGCACGCGCCGGGGCGGAACGTGTCCGGCCCGCAGATCGGAATCATGCCACAGCCAGAAGCTTCACCAGGCGGTCGATTTCCTCGGAAGTGTTGTACAGGTAGGGTGAGATGCGCAGCGCGTTCTCCCGCAGGCTGACGAAGATTTGCGCCTCCTGCAACTTGTCGCACAGCTCGCGATTGCGTTCCGCATTGCGCGCGGAAATGCAGACGTAGGGCCCTCGCCGCTCGCGCTCGGCAGGCGAAGCCAGCACGAAACGGTCGCGCGGCAGCCGCTCGATCAGCTCGTTGACCAGCGCCGCATCGTGTTGCGCGATCGCCTCCACGCCGATCTTGGCCAGCATTTCCAGCGAAGCGTCCCAGGCAGCCAGATTGATGAAATTCCCCGTTTCCGCCGAGTCCCACCGGCGCGCGCCGGGCGCGGCCTGCAGGTCGTCAAGCGGCAGAAAATGGAAATTGCGCGCGCCTTCGAGCGCCTGCCAGTAAAACGGCCCGCAGGGGAAACGGCTCGTCCATTCCGGGGAGGCCCAGAAAAAGCCGGTGCCGTACGGCCCCAGCAGCCATTTGTAGCCGCTGGAGGTCACAAAATCCGCGCCCAGCTCCCGGACGGACAGCGGCATCGCGCCGGCGCATTGCGCTACGTCCAGCACAAACAGAGCCTTTGCGGCGTGGCACGCTTTCGCCACGCGCGCTGCATCCAGCATGGAGCCATCGTCGTAACGGACCAGGCTGGCTGAGACGAGGCGCGTGCGCGCATCGATCTCCCCCTCATAATCCTCGGCTGTGATGAAGCGGCCGCGCGGGCCGACCGTACGCGCGCGCAGTTTGCCGGTTTTCAGGTACGGCAGCCAGGCCGCCACGTGCGCCGGAAATTCGCCGCGTCCGACGAGCACCTCATCGCCCGCCTGCCATTCGATTCCCGCCGCAACGATGGAAAGCCCCGCGCTCGCGCCGGAGGTGATGGCGATCTCTTCGGGCGACGCGCCGATAAAGTATGCGAGGTTCTTGCGAATCCGGTCGGGTAAATCGAAATACAGATTGTCCGTGATTTTGTAAGGCAGCTTCTTCGTCTCAATCGCCGCTTGCGCCGCGCGCGCAGCCGCCAGGGGAAGCGGTCCCTGATTGGCGACGTTCAGGTAGGCCACTCCTTCGAAATCAGCGAATTCACGGCGATAGTCGCGGGACACTGCCAGTTTTCCTCCTGATTGGAATCAATCCAGTCACGGACTGCGCGCAACCCCCGGCGAATCCAGGTTTAGAAATGGGCGCGGAGATCGCGAAACCCCGATAGAATCATCAGCCGGGCGTTTCCTGCCTCAATCTCGGTCTTTTCCAGTTCCCAGGTGGCGGAATGCGGTATGAACACGGCATTCAGCCCCGACTGCAGCGCCGGATTGATGTCGCTGCGCGGGCTGTTGCCCACCATCCACCCATTCGATTTGACGATCTTGAACTGCTCGACCATGCGCTCGTACGTGGCGGGTTCTTTTTCGATCACGATCTCCACCGCGTCGAAATAGGAAAGCAGTCCGGAGCGCTCGACCTTGGCGGCCTGCTCAGCCTGCTCGCCCTTGGTCAATAGGATCAAGCGGTGGTGCTTGGAAAGATAGGCGAGCGTTTCAGGAACGCCGTCGATGATGTGCGGCGGCGTGTTCTCCAGTTCCTTCGTGATGCGCTCAATCTCCTGCATGATTTCGCGGCGAGCGGAGTTTCCCGCCAGCTTCATGTAGGTGTCCTCGAGCGAACGGCGGAAGCTTTTCACGCCGTAGCCGTGCTGCCGGATGTTGCGCCGCTCGGTTTCATTCAGGATGTGCCGGATGTATTCCAGCGTGTAGCCCAGGTGCTCGAGTTGAGCGATGAAGTGATCGATGGTCTTCTCGAAGAAAATATTGTTTTCCCAGAGAGTGTCGTCCGCATCGATCAGCAGTGTCTGCCGCGCCATTTTCAGAAATCTCCGAACCAAGATTTTGCTTGAGACGTGATGGCAGGAAAAGCGAATTCTCCGCTCTGCAGCCGCGCCGCAGAGCCAAAATGGGCCGCAGCCTCAGGCCGAGGCGGGAAGGAATTCGTACCGTTCGATGCGCGCAGCCACTCCACGCCGGGAGTTCTGCGGCTCGACTCGCAGCACGCGGCCGTAACAGCGGATGCGCACGTCGCCGGCCAGCGTGATCTGGTGCGGAAGCGTGAGAACGAACTCGATCGAGCTGCCCGTCTCCAGCGCGGCCTCGATCGTAAAATACAGGCCGCGGAAACTGACGTCGCGCGTCTCTCCGTCCTTCTCCGAGACGCCATTATTCGAAGCGGAATAGCGCACCTTCAGGGGAAGCATCATCGAAAAACGCCGTGCGGCGCGCCGATCCACACCGTTTTCCATATTTGCTCCTCCGTAACGTAAGCCAAAACTATCATCGCTTGGTTTGTAGCGCAACCGGATTCGCTCCGGCCTGCCTCTCCAGGCCATCGTGGAACTCCAACGCCTGTAGCGGATTAGCAGGCTCGCGGCCCGGCCCTGATCTGTAGCCGCGCTACAACCGTAATTTTGCCGCGCGCCGAGCGCCTTCGCGTTTGCCGCCACGCGGCGCTTCCCGTAGACTGGTTTGCTCATCCATGGGCGACGTTTTCCATCGCACATTTTTCATTCCGGGACCCGCCGGGCGGCTCGAGGCCATGCTGTGGACGGTGCAAGAGGCCGATCCTGAGCTGGTGGCTCTTGCGTGTCACCCGCATCCGCTGTTTGGCGGGACGATGCACAACAAGGTCGTCTATCAGGCGGCCAAGGCGCTGCATCATAGCCGCATTCCCGTGCTGCGTTTCAATTTTCGCGGCGCCGGCCTCAGCGAAGGCGAGCACGATAAAGGGCGCGGCGAACAGGACGACGTCCGCGCGGCGCTCGCCTACCTCACTGAACATTTCCCGGGCAAACCGATCCTGCTCGCCGGCTTCAGCTTTGGAGCTTGGGTGGGCTTGCGCGTGGGCTGCGAGGATCTTCGCGTGACGCAGCTGATCGGTCTCGGCATTCCCGTCAACAATTCCGATATGAGCTATCTGCGCGCGTGCCGCAAGCCGAAGCTGATCGTCCAGGGCGGCAACGATCAGTATGGCTCGCGAGCCAATGTCGAAGCGCTGTTCGCCACCTTGCCCGATCCGAAGCGTCTTGTCATCGTCGATGACGTCGATCACTTTTTTGCCGGAAAACTCGACGATGCCGGCGCAGCAATCGCTTCGTGGCTGGAATCCGGGAGCGGCGCGCGCTAGTCGTGCGGCCCAAACAGTTTCAGAAACTGGTCGCGTGGGGCTGGCGCGATGCTCACGAGCGCAAGATTCGCCTTTACGTGCTCGACGCGGCTCATCCCGGCTAAGACGGTGGTCATCGCCGGCGCCGAGCGCCCAAACTGCAGTGCCAGTGCGGAATTGTTCTGCAAACCGAGGATGGCGCCGACGTAGGGCGGCAGCTTTTTCGTCAACTGTCCTTGCAGCAGCGCAGCGCTCCCGATCAGCGTGATCCCCAGCGCGCGGCCGGCCTGCACCATGGCCATCGTTTTGCCGCCCACAATCTGATTGGGCCGCGTGAGCGCTTCGGGCATGGCCAGATTGAACGGCAATTGCACGAAGCGGAAGTGGTGGTCTGGTCCTGCCGATTCGCGGGCGATCGAAACCATCTCCTCCAGCGAAAGAAAGCTGGGTGACTTCGGATTTTCGCGGAACCCGTTCCAGGTCGCCATGCCGTACGCGGCGATCTTCCCTTCGCGCGCGGCCGATTCCAGGAACAAGAACGCCGCGCCGATCCGCTTCCGGAATTCCTCGCGCGGCACTTCCGCCAATTGTGTTTCAGGATTGTGCAGGTAGAAGATGTCGACGCACTCGACCCCCAGGTTCTTGCGGCTGCGTTCGAGCTGGTTCGCCAGGAACGCCGGCGCAAGGCAATGGCACCCCTGCGCGACCTCTTCGGGAACAAAGAGTTGCGCGCTCAAGTATTCGCGCGCGAAATACTCGTCGATGTCGGCGGGCATTTCGCCGTCCGGCGTAAGGAACCCGGCCTTCGTGCAGACAATGATTTCCTCGCGTGATAAACCGCGAGTCAGGAGTTGCTTCAGCGCGGCGCCGATGGAACGCTCGCTGCGCTGAAAGCGGTAATTGATGGCGGAATCGACCACGTTGAAGCCGCCCTCGACCGCCGCGATCACCGATTCGGTGTAGCCGCGATCCGTCGCTGCATTCGGCTCGCCGAGGTAGGTCCCGATGCCGATGGAGGACGCCAGCACTCCGCCCGCAATCTCACGAAAATGCCCGGCGGCGGCGCGTCCGGCGAAGCGTTGGGCGTAGCGCTGCGTGCCTTCGCGCGTGGCGCAACCCGGAATGCGAGCCTCACTGGAAGTCGGCGATGGCATTCATCCTCTCTCGGAGCGGTTCAACGCGAAGCGCGCCCCACGCCCGTTCTATTCCAACCTTGCTCTCTAATCCCTGGCAATCGCGTCGCTGTTGAGGGGCTGCGCCGGCTCGCCCCCCGCGATTCCTTGAGCCAGGATGAGCTGCCGCGCCTCCACACGAATCTTCGGCAAATTGCGCCCGAACACGATCGCTCCGATGATAGCGCCCATCCCGCCGATCGCCACAGTCCATGGCGCGGTAATGCGCCCCGCCGCCGCGCCCGCCAGCAGCGCCCCCAGCGGCATCATGCCCATGAACATCATGGAATAGATCGACATGATGCGCCCGCGCAAACGATCCGGCACCATCGACTGGATCAGCGTGTTCGACGACGCCATCTGCACCATCACGCAAAATCCCACCGGCACCAGCAGAATGACCGACAGGATATACGATCGCGAAAACGAGAACAGGATCAGCGAAGCGCCGAAGCCTCCGCAGGCCATTGCCACCCAGCGCCCCAGCCCGCGAATTCCCGAACGCGCCGCCAGCACCAGCGCGCCTATCACCGCGCCAACTCCTGTTGCGCCCATCAAAACGCCCAAAGTCCGCGCGTTCCCGTGCAGGACGCGCGCGGCGAAAATCGGCATGAGCACCGTGTAAGGCGCAGCGACGAGGCTGACCAGCGCGATCAGCAGCAGGATGGCCCGGATTGGCGCCGTATTACGCGCGAACCGAAAACCTTCGGCAATGTGATCGAGCGGTGAACCGACGTGCACCTCGCGGACCTTGCGCTCGATGCGCATGGCGATCAGCCCGGCAATTACTGCGATGTAGCTGACCGCGTTCGCGAAAAAGCACCAACCCTCGCCTTTCCAGGCCACCAGCAAGCCCGCGATCGACGGCCCCACCACGCGCGCGGCGTTGAACATCGACGAGTTCAGCGCGATGGCATTCATCAGATCCTCGCGCCCGACCATCTGCACCAGAAAGGCCTGGCGCGTCGGAATGTCCACCGAGTTCACCGAGCCCATGCATGCCGCCAGAACGATCACTTCCCATACCTTGATTCTTCCCGTCAGCGTGAGCCCTGCCAGCGTGAACGCAATCAGCATGGAAGCGGTTTGCGTCCCGATGACAACTTTGCGCCGGTCCAAGCGGTCCGCAATCATGCCGCCCAGCGGCGCCAGCAGAAAAACGGGAATCTGCCCCGCAAACGTTGCCACGCCGAGAAGAAAGGCCGAGTGCGTCAGACGGTAGACCAGCCAGCCCTCCGCGATGTTGTCCATCCACGTGCCAATCAGCGAAATCAGCTGGCCGCTGAAGAAAAGCTGAAAATTGCGGTGGCGCAGCGCACGAATCATCTCGGGAAGCTGAGACCGTTTTTGCGGGCTGGACGAATTTTCTGCAGGGTTCCCGTTCGGCATGAGTTGTTGATTGTACGATGCAATCCGCCCATTCCGGCTGCGGATTGCCCGGAGCTTTACTTCTGTGGCGGCGGAGGCGTTTCCGGGGCGGGCGGCGCCAGTAAGCGGCTGCAGGCCCGCAGGATCCGGCGGTAGGGCCAGTCGGCGCCGCGAAAGAAAATCTCCCCTTCACGGGGTTTCGAGTAGAACCAGCGCGCGATCAGCGACAAATGCTCGGGCAATTCCTGCGGAACGGCGCGCAATCCAACGGCATGCTCTGCGGCCGCCTGCTGCGACGTCGCGCTGCCGGATGCTGGCTCCGCGCCCGCCTCGTCCGTGGCCTCGCTCTTATTCGCGGCGCCCCCGCTTTGCCACTTCGATTGCGGGTCCAGAACTTCCCTGAGTATCGATTCCACAGAACGCGGATCGCTCGCCAATTCTCCGAAGCGCAGAAACGCCGGCTGCTGCAGCAGCCCTCCCAGAATTGGAAACACGGCGACCGTTTTTTCCTCCGCCGCGCGCTGCAAAATCACAGCAAATAAGCGCTCGATGGGCCGGGCGATCTCGGGCAGGCCGCGCATCTGGCCGGAAACCTTCTCGATACGTTTGTGCAGCGCCGCGGCTCGCTCGAAATCGAGCGCGGCGCTGGCGGCCTCGCGTTCGCTCTCGAGTTCCGCATTCAGGGACTCGCCGGCCGTGGCCAGCGCCTCCACTACGCGCGATACCTCGGCGTCGTATTCCTCTTTCGTGCAGCCCGCGAAGCACGGCGCCAAGCACATCTTCATCTCTGAATAAATGCAGCCGGGAAAACTCGGGTCGCGGCGGATCTTGATCTGGCACCGCCGGATCTTGAACAGATCAAGGTAGCTTTGGGCGAACGACTCGGCGATCCGCCGCGATGCAAACGGTCCTACATAGAATCCGCCATCCCCGCGAATGCTTCGCGTCACGTAGCAGCGCGGATATTCGTTCCGCAGATTCACTTTCAGCACGGCCGGCGGGCGCAGCCGCATCAGCGCGCGATAGCGCCGCGGAAAATGCTCGCGCGCCTGCCCATACAGGGTGAGCGCCTGTTCGAATTTCGATCCAGTGACGCGATAGCGCGCCCGCGCGGTCACTTCGCGAAGATTGATTCGCTTGCTCGGCGCTTCGGGGATGCGCAGGACGCGCTCGGCAGCCCGGCGAATGTCCGCCGTGCGCACCACGTACGGCTGCGCTCCGGGCTCTTTCATTTCGAGCAGCAGAACGCCGGGGCGCGCAGGCAGCGCGGCGAAGAAATCCGTTTCGTGCGCGGGATCGAATTCCTGGGTGGAGTCGAGTGGCAGCACGTGTCAAGGATACACGGCGGAAAAGGGAAAATGGAAAGCAACGCGAGACGAGGGTGCCCGCGTTTTCTATTTTCCCTTTTCCGTTTTCTATTTTCTATGTGTAGCTTCTGAGCGCCCACGCGGCGATGACCAGGCGCTGTATTTCGCTGGTTCCTTCATAGATCTCGGTGATGCGCGCGTCCCGGTAGGCCCGTTCGACAGGATATTCGCGGCTGTAGCCGTATCCGCCATGTATCTGCATGGCCTTGTGCGCCACCCGCGTGGCCATTTCGCTGGCGAACAGCTTGGCCATGGACGCCTCCATGCTGAACCGCGCGCCGCTTTCCTGCTTCCATGCGGCCCGCCGGGTCAGCAAGCGCGCGGCATCGATCTCCGTCGCCATGTCGGCCAGCATGAACTGAATCGCCTGGAAATCCGCGATGGGATGGCCGAAGGCCTGGCGCTCCTGCGCGTAAGCTAGTGCCGCTTCGAACGCTCCTTGCGCGATGCCCGTCGCTTGCGCGGCGATACCGATGCGCCCGCCGTCGAGCGTCGACAGCGCGATCTTGTAGCCCTCGCCCTCCTGCCCGACCCGGTTCTCCGCCGGCACTTCGCAGTCCGCGAAGGAAAGCTCCGTGCACGCCGTCGCGTGAATCCCCAGCTTCTTCTCCTCTTTGCCGACCGAAAATCCCGGCGTGCCTTTCTCCACGATCAGTGCCGTGATCCCTTTCTCGCCCTTTTCCGGATGGGTGTTGACGTAAACGATCGCCGCATCCGCCACGCCTCCGTTCGTGATCCACGCTTTCGTCCCATTGATCGCGTAGCGGCCCCCGCGCAGAACGGCCTTCGTCGTCAGCGCTGCCGCATTCGATCCCGCCTGCGGCTCGGTCAACGCATAGCAGCCGATCTTTTCCCCGCGCGCGAAGGGAACCAGAAATTTCTTCTTTTGCTCCGCAGTGCCGAACCGCTGAATCGGATCGCAGTAGAGCGAGTTCTGCACCGACAGGATCACTCCCGTCGAAGCGCACACCCGCGAAATCTCTTCGATCGCGATGGCGTAGCAAATGTGGTCCATGCCCGCGCCGCCGTGCTCTTCGGGCACTGAGATTCCGGTGAGCCCAAGCTCCGCCGCCTTCTGGAACGTCTCGCGCGGAAAATGGCCCGTTTCATCGAGTTCTCTGGCCAGCGGCTTCACTTCCGCTTCGGCAAACTCGCGCACGCTGTTCTGGAGCAGTTTCTGTTCTTCCGTGAGTTGTAGATCCATACGTGACCCTGGTGTAGTGTTTCAACGAAGCATAATTTTCCTGAGTACGAAATCCAGCTCGCAACGCAAACTTCAGGCGAAGCGGAAGACTGCATACAACAGAGCACTCTTTTCGCGACCGAACTGCGCCCGATCCTGGTGAAACCTACTTCAGCGCCGCGCACAGCTTCTTGTACGTCGTCTCCAGGTCTTCCGGCTCGACCCGCGTCTCTCCCGTCACCGTCATGAAATTCGAATCCCCGCACCAGCGCGGCAGCACGTGCAGGTGCAAATGTCCCTGGACGCCCGCTCCCGCCGCGCGCCCCAGATTCATGCCCAGGTTGTAGCCCTCCGGGTGATAAGCCGTTTCCAGCGCCGCCTGCACGCGCTGCGCGAGAAGCATCATTTCGCACAGCGTATCCGCATCCGCGTTCGCCAAGCCCGCCGCGTGCTGGTAGGGAACCACCATCACGTGCCCGCTGGTGTACGGATACCGGTTCAGTATGATGTAGTTCTTTTTCCCGCGAAGGACGATGAGCATCTTGGCGTCATCGTTGGCCGCTATGGCGTCACAGAAAATGCATCCCGCGGAAGTTCTTGAGGCGTCGGCGATGTATTGGTAGCGCCAGGGAGTCCACAGGTAATCCATCCTGCTCAGCTCTGTGTGCCGGTCTCACCCTGGCTCGCCGACCCCTCCGGTCGCGCGTTGTTGACGTAGTCCTTCAATTCCTTGCTCGGCTTGAAAAACGGGATCTTCTTGGCCGGTACTTCCACTTTCGCTCCTGTTTTGGGGTTGCGCCCCGTCCGCCCTCGCCGCTGCCTCGTGCGAAAGCTGCCAAATCCACGGATCTCGATTTTGTCGTCCGACTGCAGCGCGGAGATGATGCTGTCGAAGATCGTCTCCACCGCGGCCTCCGACTCTTTGCGCGGCAATTCCGTCACGCGCGTCACTTCCTCGACGAGGTCCGCCTTGGTCATGGTGTGATCTTTTGCTTCGCCTGCTGCGGGACCCTCTGCCATGGGACGGGAGCCTCCTCTCAGGATGTGCTATTGCATGGCCCGTGGGCGACTGGCACGCGCGCCGCTACTGTGTGCATACCACTATTCTGGCGCAGCGTAAACCTTTTATTTCCTGTAGCGAAAGCCTAGCCGGCCCCCCGCGCTGCGCGATTCATCCGCCTACGAAAGCTGGCGTTTGGCAAGAATCGCGTCACCGATCGTCGCGGTGGGCGACGACTTCGAGGAGCGGAACGACTCCAGGTCCTGGCGTTCCGCCTGCTTCTGCGCGGCACGATAACTCAGGCTGATCTTGTGTTGCTCCGGTTCCACCCGGATCACTTTGAACTCGTATTCCTGGCCACTGGCCAGCACCGACGTCACGCGAGCGGCGCGCGGCCCCTTCTCCTTATCCCGTTCGCCCTTCGGCCGGCGCTCTTGTATTTCCGAAATGTGGCACAGGCCTTCGATGCCCTCCGCCAGAGTCACGAACGCCCCAAAATCCGTCGCCCGTGACACCGTCCCCTTCACCACCGTGCCCACCTGGTGTTCGGCGAACCAGTTCGCCCAAATATCGTTCACCTGCTTGATCCCCAGCGACAGCCGCCGGTTCTGCGCGTCCACTTTCAATACGCGCGCTTCCACCGTCTCGCCCTTCTTGAACTTCTCGCTCGGATGTTTAATCCGCTCCGTCCAGCTCACGTCGCTGATGTGGATCAGCCCTTCCAGCCCATCCTCCACTTCCACAAACGCACCAAAATCCGCCAGGTTCCGGATGCGCCCCTTGATAATCGTGCCGATCGGATACTTCTCCGCCGCCGCTTCCCACGGATCGGGCAGTGTCTGGCGCAAACCCAGCGAAATGCGCCGCTGGTCCGTCTTCACTTCCAGCACCACCACTTCCACCTCGTCGCCCACCTTCACGATCTTCGACGGATGCTTGACCCGCTTCGACCAGCTCATCTCGCTGACGTGCACCAGCCCCTCAACTCCCGGCTCGATTTGCACGAATGCGCCGTAATCCGTCACGCCCACGATCTTCCCGTTGACGTGCGCACCCACCGGAAAACGTTCCGGCACCGTGCTCCACGGATCGGGCAGCAGTTGCTTGCGCCCCAGCGAAATCCGCTGTTTCTCCTTGTCGAACTTCAGCACCTGCACTTGAATCTCTTCCCCTACTTTCACGATGGACGATGGATGCGGCACACGCCCCCACACCAGGTCGCTCACATGCAGCAGGCCGTCCATCCCGCCCAGATCGACGAACACGCCGTAGTCGGTGATGTTCTTCACCTTCCCCGTTACCACCGTGCCTTCGCTCAGCGTCGACGCCAGCGCCTCGCGCTTGGCCTGCGCCTCTTCTTCCAGGATTGCGCGGTGGCTCACCACCACATTCCCGCGCTTGCGGTTCAGCTTCAGGACCCGCACCTCGATTCCTTGGTCCTTCCAGCCTTCCAGGTCGTGCACCGGGCGCAGTTCGATCTGCGAAGCAGGCAAGAACGCGCGGACGCCGATATCCACCACTAGCCCGCCCTTGATCCGTTCCGTCACCTTGCCCTGGATGTTGGTGTGCTCCCGATACGACTTCTCGATGCGCTCCCAGGTGCGCCGCCGGTGCGCGCGCACGTGCGATAGCAGCACGTACCCATCGCGCTGCTCGTGCAGCCGTTCAACTTCAATCGTCTGGCCCTCGCCGAATTCGATCGGATTTCCCGAATCCAGGAACTCCTGCGCGGGAACCAGGCCCTCGAACTTCCCGCCAACGTCGACTACGACGCCGGCGTCCGTTACCGCCAGCACGCGCCCTTCGAAAATCTCCCCCTCCGCCACGGCCGCTTCCGGCGCGGAGAACTGGTCGAGCAGCTGATCCATCGTTTCGGCGCCTTCGGCATCGGAGCTTGGCGTCCCGGCCCCCCCTTCCGCCTGTTCGGGCGCTACAGGCGCCGCCCCGGCGGCCTCGGGTGCCGCTGGCGTTGCGCCGCTCGCGGGTTCCAGTGTCTCTTCCTCTGAATTTTGCGCGGTTGGCCGTGGCTCGGGCTGTGATTCCGCCGGCCCGCCATCACTCGGGGTGACGCTCATCAGCGGGTTCTCCGGCGCGCGCGCCACAGCGGCTGCGGCACCGCCCGCCATCTGCATTTCCAGGTTTGGTTTTCCGGGCTCAACCACGGGAATTCCCTGAATGGGATCACTGGCGGTTTCTTGGAAGGCAGATGGTTGTGGATTGTCGTTGTGTTCGGGTGACATTCGGAGCGGCCTCCCTGCGATTTCGTGCCCTGTCTGCCGAGTTTACGGCCTCGTCACTCCAACCTGCTGGGGGTTAGAGCATGAAGGGGATACAGCGCCCGCGCTCGACGCCATATCGGGTTGATGATACCCGCCCGCTTCCAGCATTGTCAACAAATCGTCGCTAGCGCCGCTCGCGCAGCCAAAGAAAAAACAACCAAGATGTGCCTCGGAACGGCGCGCCGGTGAGCGTGCGGGCAAACCAGCGCACCGTCATCTCAGCGGTGAAATGTGATTTCAATCACTTGAACGACGGCAACCGGCTTGCCGCTTGCATCAAGTGCAGGCTTCATTTGCCATTGTTGCACTACCTCAACAGCGCCCTGGCTCAGTGTCGTGGCCCCGATCGGGCAATTACGCGCGCGCCGCCGCTCGAGCCCTTATCGCTCGGCGGTTTGCCGCCAGCTTCTGCCACTCGATCAGGAACGACGGCAGGAAGCAGGCAACCGCAATGGTGCTCCACACAACTGTCTCAAGGCCCAGTGCCCCCGTGCGTGCGACCGCGGGAATCGCCAAAATCACCCGCACCACTACAAACACCATGGCGAACGGATAGCTCCGCGTCATCCATTCACGGTGCTGCTGGATCTGCCCCGTGCGCACGCAGTAGAGCGCCGTAGCCGTCGTGACGATCCACCCCGTGGCCTGAATGACCGACGCCAGCATCAGCGTGGGGATCGGCAGTTTCACCGCAACGATCACCGCCACCGGCGCCGCAATAAAGACGCTTGCGACGTAAATGCGCCCCATCAGCCGGTGCCACGGCAGATGCTTCTGGCGCAACCGCGCGGAGAATTGGAAAATTCCCAGCAGCAGCGCGATCGCCGCCGGAAAGCCATGCAGGAAAACGATCCAGCCGATGGGAGCGTAGCGCTGCCGCAACGGCGAACCCGCGTTCAGCAGCATGTGGTCTCGCGTGAACCACACAAGGATCATCATCAGCCCCAGCGCGCCGAGGATCACATGCCTCGGCTGAACGCGCTTGGGCGCGCGCACAGCGGTACTGGCCATATCGAATTGCCCCCCTTTTTGGCGGATAGATTGCCCAGGACGCTCTATGCCGATTGCGCGCGATTATACGCTGAAAGGGGATTGTGTCCAGCTCAATGTGGCACGCGCGCGGTGCTGGCTGCCGGAGCCTTCCTCAGGTCCTCCGATTCACCCGATTGCCAATCCTCGCCCGCGAAGCAGACAATGACCTCATGAGCCCGCGAAGACTCCTCATCTGTCGTCTCGCTATTGGCCCTGCGACCGTTTTCGCCTTGATTCTGCTCGGTGTTGCGCTAATTCCCGCCGCCCCTTCCTGCACCGTGGCGCAAGCGCAGCAAACCCTTGCCCAGCGCACATCCGCGAAAGTGATCGACACGCCCGACCCCAACGTGAAATGGCGCATCAATGATGGCAAATTCGTCGAGCGGTCAGTCGACGCGGGCGCCAGCTGGCATGGGCAGGAACTCGATCCTCAGGGCGTCTTGCTGGCTGGCTCGGCGCCCAATGCAAAAACGTGCTGGGTCGTCGGCCGCAACGGCCTGGTCTTTGTCACCAAGGACGCCAAGAAATGGAAGCAGGTCCGCGCCCCGGCATCCGTCGATCTGGTGGCTGTTTCCGCGAAGAACGCGCGTTCGGCGATCGTCACAACTGCCGATGGCCGGCAGTTCGAGACCCACAACGGCGGCAAAAAATGGAAGCCAGTGAGCGGCTCGCGGAAGTGAATCTAAGCCGCACTGCCGATTCTCAAAGGGACCCGTGGCGGGCAACTGAGCCGCAGCCTGGTCGTTTCCTCAGCCCTTTCTCTGCGTCCCCAGTCTCTTCGGTACTGTTTCTTGTTTGTGGTTCGCCGGCTATTGCCGGCAGCATTCAGCGCGAGGCGCTGCCGGAGCTGGCACGGTAGGACGCAGCACGGGGGAACTTCCATTGTGCGGTTCGACCAGCGACAGTTCGTACGCAAATTTCGGGTTCGATGGAAATTCCTCGGTCAGTTCCGCCAGCAGCGCTCGGGCACGCGCGGGCTGATGCTCCCGGCGGTAGGCCAGGGCGAGAAGAATCTTCGCAAACGGGCGGAGGTACCCGCCCTGCGTCGCCGCAATCTTCATCTCCTTTATTCCGCGCTCGCGGTCCCCGTGGATCCCGCCAAACCATAGAAACGCCCGTTTGTACCCCGGCAGGCAGCCGATGATGTAGTGCGCCGCTCCCAACGCCACATAGGCGTCTTTGGCATTCGGATCGAGAGCCAGAAGCTTGTGCGCCTCATCTTCCGCCTGGCGCGTTAACGAAAGCGCCGAGAGCTGCTTGCGCTCAACAAGCTGGTCGTAGTCCGATTCCATTCCATCCGTGATGGTCAGCACCAGCAGCGCGTTCGTATTGGTTGGATTTGATTTCAGCTCGTTTTGCGCCATTTCTCGCGCTTGCCGGTTGGCTTCGACGAATCCGGGATTTGCATTCTTCTCCGGGTTTCCGCTCAGCCCGTTCAGCAGCTTGTCGTTGTCCATGAAGAATTCGGAGGAAAGGACCCCCTTGGCGTTGAACTCCTGGAACAGATAGCTCGCTGCTTCCGCCGCCTTGCCCATGGGATCTTCCGGTCGCGCCTTCTGGTAATCCGCGAACTGCCGGCGCGCTCCCTTAAAATCTAGGCTATAGAGTTGCTGGAATCCATTGGCCAAAAGGCCTGGCGCGGGATCGGCCGACAAGGCAGGAACCTCCGCAGACGGCTCCTTTCGTACATTTTCCTGCGAGGATTTCGCCCCCGCGGCGCCTGCCATCGCGCTGCTGGCGCAGAACAGGCTCACGCACGCCGCCCCGCACGCGACTCCCCATCCAAGCGTTCTCAGGTTCTTTGACACGATGATGTTCTTTGTGGAACCGGCCGGGGCCCGGGTATTCGGCACTACAACCCTTATACTAATTCGACGACGGCTAGCGTGCTAGAGTTGCACTGTCTCCGTTGCTTTACAGATTATCCTGGAAAAACTGTGCCAGCCGCTCGAACAGCTGCACCCTCGCATCATGGTCCGAAATCGGGTGTCCCCGCCCGGGGAAAACCATCAGCCGGGCTGGATAGCGGTTTGCGTCGATCAGTTCGTTGAGGAACTCCGCCGTGTTCGCGAAGTGCACGTTGTCGTCTCCCGTCCCGTGCACCATCATCAGTTTCCCGCTCAACTGCGCCGCTGCATTCACCGGCGAGGAATCCCCGTAGCCCTCCGGATTCTCCTGCGGCGTCCCCATATACCGCTCCGTGTAGATCGTGTCGTACAGCCGCCAGTCGCTCACCGGCGCCACCGACGCGCCCGCCTTGAACACGCCTTGCGTGTGCGTCATCGAATACAGCGTCATGAACCCGCCGTAGCTCCAGCCCCAGATTCCGATGCGCGATCCGTCCACGTAGGGCAGCGATTTCAGATAGTTCACGCCCGTCAGCTGGTCCTCCAGCTCGATTTTTCCGAAATGATGGTAGATGGGCGTCTCGAAGGCGTGCCCCCGGTTATACGACCCGCGGTTGTCCAGCGTGAAGATGATGTAACCCTTTTCCGCCATCATCTCGTGCCACAGAAAACCCGCCCCGCCCCACGCGTTCCTTACGTTCTGCGCTTCCGGCCCGCCATACACCGAAATCAGCACTGGGTACTTCTTCGAAGCGTCGAAATCGGGCGGCTTGATCATTATGGCGTACAGCTTGGTCCCATCGCTCGCCTTCAAATTCAAGAACTCGACCGGGCTCAGATGGTACTCGGCCAGCTCCGCCACCTTGTTTTCGTTGATGGCCGCGATGTGCGCCCCGCTCGCGCTGTCCAGTTCCTGCCGCGGCGGCGTCATCGCCGTCGAATACGTATCGACGAAGTCGAACGTCTCTGGCGCGATCAGCACGTCGTGCGTTCCCGCCCCGTGCGTCACCTGCGTGATTTTCTTGTCGCCGATCGACACGCGATACAGCTGGCTCCCGATGACGTCCGCCTTGTTCGAGACGAAATATACGTACCCGTCCTTCTCATCCACCGCCGGATGGCTGGCGGCGCCCGGCCCGAATCCGCCGTGCCCGGTGATGCACCAATCGCCGCTGGTGAGCTGCTCGATCTGTTTCCCCGACATGTCGTAGAGGTAGTAGTGCCGGAAACCAGTCTCCTCGTTCGACCACAGAAACCGCTTCCCATCGGAGAAGAAGTACAAGTCGTCGCTGATGTTGATCCAGTACCTGTCGCTCTGCGTGAGGATCCGCCTCGCGTGGCCCGTCGCTGCGTCGCAGAACAGCAGATCGAGCCGTTTCTGGCTCCGGTTCAGCCGCTGAATCGCAACGCGCCGGCTGTCCGGCAGCCAATCCACGCGCGGCAGATAGACATCCGTATCCTTCCCCGTATCCATCCAGCGCGTTTCCGGAACCCCGCCCGCCCCCGCCTTGCCGGCAACGGACACGACGCCCACGCGCACCACCGGATTCGCCGTGCCCGCCTCCGGATAATGCGTGTACTCGATCGTTCCCGTCGGCGAACTCATGTCCACAATCGGATAGCGCTCCACCGGCTTTTCGTTCATCTCGTAATACGCGATCTCCGTCGAGTCCGGTGACCACCAGTACGCCGTCCTGCAATCCAGCTCTTCCGGATAGACCCAGTCGAGCTGCCCCTTCAGCAGTTCCCCGTTTCCTCCGCGAGTGAGTTGGCGGCTTTTTCCCGTCGCCAGGTCCACCAACCACAGATTCTCTCCGCGCACGAAGCTCACCCACTTGCTGTCCGGAGAAAACTTGGGATCGCCGATCTTCTGGCCCCCAGAAACGATTTCCTTCTTCTTCATCGTTCTCAGGTCCAGCACCGCCAGGCTGTCAGTGCCGATGAACAGCAGTGACCTCCCATCCGGCGCCCACAGATACGATTTCTCGCTGACGCGTCCCAGACCGGTCGCTTGCACCGCGCTTTGCTTCTCCGGCTGCGTTACCGACCGCAGCGTCGCCGCGTTCACCAGCACCTGCCGCGCGCCTGTCGACGCGTTCATCGTCCACAGCGCCTCGCCCTGCCCGTCAGGACCATCTGCGTAATACGAAAACCGCTGGCCATCCGGCGCCCACTCGACCCCTCGCGTCAGGTTTCCGCTCAGCGATGGCTCGCCGTAGATTCGCTCGACCGTGAGTTGTTTCGCCGGAGCCGCAGCCTGCCCTGCGGCATGCGCCCAGGACGTCGTCGGCGCGGCTACGCTGGCGATGGCTACGAACAGTGTTGCAAGAAAGATTTTCCGTGGAATCCGCAGGAAATGCTGCCAGGAGTGCTTCGTAAACCAGTCAGGCAAAGGACGCCTCCGAAAAGGACTGGGCATTGTACCGCGCTCGTGCCCCACGCGCATCAAGGGCCAAGGTCCCAGGTGGCCCCGTACAACTAAACTTCACACTGCGCAATCGTATGCCTCGGGGATGGGTCTCGCCGGCTCTGCCCCCATTCAAGCGCCTCGCACCATGAATCGGACCGCATTCTCGCTGGTTCTAGCCCTGCTGCTCTCGTGCGGCTTACCGCGCGCGTTGCGGGCTCAGGGTGCGCAGGCTCCGGCTTCGCAAGTGCAAGCTTCGCAAGCTCAAACGAAGTCATCCGCTCCAGCCTCCAACGTCCAGGCCCTGAAGGTGCCGTCGAATTTGGTTTTGGTGCCTGCGATGGTCAAGGACAAAACCGGTGAGACGGTCTTTTCCTTGACCGCCGGCGATTTCATCCTCACCGACAACGGCATTGCCCAATCTTTGCAACTCGAGCCGGACACGGACTCCCAGCCCCTTGCGCTGGCCGTTATCGTGGAAACGGGAGGTGAAGGAGCGGCGCGCCTTCGCGACTACCGCAATCTCGGACCCGTGCTAAATGCGGTGATTGGCGGCGTAGCTCATCGCGTGGCGGTCGTCGCCTTCGACAGCGCGCCGCGCCTCGTGCAGCCCTTCACTCCGCACACCACCGCTGCGGCAAAAGCAATCGCCTCACTTCATAGCGGCGACCAGGGCGCGGCCATTCTTGACGCCTTGCGCTTTGCCATCGATCTTTTGCGCGGACAGCCGCCCGAGTATCGCCGCGCTGTGCTGTTGTTCAGCGAGACCGTCGACAACGGAAGCCTGACATCTCTTGAGGATGCCGTGCGTGCCGTCGACGACACCAACACCGCCGTTTATAGCTTCGCGTTTTCCACCACGAAGGCAGCCGTCAAGCACGAAGCTGCAAAATTACCGCGCCCCGGAGGTTCGCCTTACACCGACCAGCCCTACGCCTCGGGCGGCTGCATGAGCCGCGCTCCGGATGCCGATCCCGACGCCCACGGCAAGCGCGATGTGCAGGCGCTCGACTGCGCCAGCGATCTGCTTCCGCCACTGCGGCTGGTGCGCATGGCTTTTCTCGCGGCCCGCCAGGGGTTCAAACGCCATGTGCCGGAGTCCGTGGCGCAACTGACCGGCGGCGAGTATTTCACTTTTCAGAACGCCAAGACGCTCACGCGCGGCCTGCTGGTCATCTCCAACGACATTCCCAACTACTACGTGCTGACCTTCCGCCCGCAGTCACCGCAGCCCGGTTTTCATGCTCTCGACCTGCGCCTGAAGGACCGGCCGGAGCTGCGCCTGTCCGCGCGCAAGGCATATTGGGTCGATTCCACCGTCCCTGCTTCGGCCGGCAAGTAAGGTAGCGCCGGCGTCTCGCCGGCGTTCTTGCTTTGGAACGGAATAGGATTCGCCCGATTTTCGCGACCTGAAGAGATGGACAGCGCGAAATCGGGCGGTTTGGACGACAAAAATCTCGCGCCGGAACGGCGGTCACCTCCGGCGTTGGTGCGGGTCACCATCTTCCGTAGTTCTCAATAGTCGCCCGCCCGGAAATCCGGTTTTCATCCCAGACCTTTCTTCGTGCCATAAGCCGCCTGATCCCATTCGTCTCTCTTGATTTTCTCTGCGTCCTCCGCGCCTCTGCGGTAAGCCTTTAGTGTTTTTGCCGTCCGCCGGAATCCGCTTCTCATTCCAGACTTTTGCGTGTCAGGGCGCGGGTTCACTAGCGCCGTCAGCCGCCCAATTCCATTCGTCGCTGGCTCACTCGCGCGTTCATTCCTTGGCCACGTCGACGTAGTAGAGGTCGGTGGCCGCCGCGAACTGATCCTTGCTCAGCGCCGTTTTCATCGTTTGCCTTTCAGTGGTCGGATGAATGATCGCCCACTGCTCTTCGGGTGTGCCCGCGCGGCCGACGCGAACGGGCATGGCAAAATCCTTTTCATCCGCCTTCCAGCGATACGCCACCGTGCCGTTCGCGGCATCGAATTTCAGCTCCAGAACCGGAATCGCGGTGTGCTGCAGATACTGATCGAAGATCGGCGTCAGGTTCATGCCCGTATGCCGATTGAAATACCCGACCACGTCTTCGGTCATGATCGTGTGATATTTGAAATGCTGGTAGAAGCCGTGTAGCAGCGCGAACCAGCGCGCGTCATTATTCACCACGCTGCGCAGCGTGTTGATGAACAGCGCGCCCTTGAAGTACTGATCCTCCGGAGGCTCGTCGAGTACGCCGCGCCGGCCAACGATAGGCCGTCGGTTGCGTATCTTCGATTTGTAGCCGTTCAGATATTTAATCGCCGCGTCTTTGCCCCAGCGGTATTCCACGTACAGTGACTCCAGATACGTCGCCCACGCCTCATGGATCCACATGTCGGAAACGTCGCCGGCATTGATGCTGTTGCCGAACCATTCGTGCGCGCTTTCGTGAATGATGATGAAGTCGAATTTCGTGCTGATGCCGACGCCGGTCCAGTCGCGGCCCAGGTAGCCGTTGGTGAAATGGTTGCCGTAAGTCACCGCGCTCTGATGCTCCATGCCCGAATAGGGCACTTCGACCAGCTTGTAGCCGTCCTTCTTGAACGGATACTCGCCGAAATAATGTTGGTAGGCCTCCAGCATGCCTTTGGCCTGCGCGAATTGCACTTTGGCTTTTTCCAGGTCTTGCGGCAGGACGTAGAAATCCAGCGGCAAGCTGCCCAGGCGATCGGAAAAGTGCACGTACTTCCCGATGTTCAGCGAAACATCGTAATTGTTGATGGGATAGTGCACGAACCAGTCCCAGCGCGTGTAGCCGTCGCCCAGATCCGTCTTGCCCAGGAATTTTCCGTTCGAGACGTCGACCAGATCGTTCGGTATCGCCACGCTGATTTCCATCG
>JBJKQB010000018.1:0-2937 GCA_046705825.1 Candidatus Acidiferrales bacterium | reverse complement strand
TAGATCGTCGGTATCCCAGTCACAGTCTTTGTATTAGAATATTAGCGCTGTCACACGATCCCCGCGCAGCCGCCACTCGTCGGTTAGAGGTCGAAGACCTCGCAAGAACACTCTGCCGCCGGATATTATAGAAGGGCGGGCGAGCCAGGTTTGATCGGCATCTATTTGAACTCAGCAAATGTGTGTCCAGCCATCCGGTTCCGTGCCTATGATGTTCCCCAGAGGGCTAGTCACTCTATCGATTCTTTGTCCAATACGCCCAAACAAATTTCCCAAGTTTTGAGCCAGGGCGGAAAAGTACGTCGCGCGGCTGAATACGAGTGCCAGGTTTTTGAGACATTCGTTTTCAGTGATGATTGTCGTATCAAGCGAGGCCAATTCACGGATGAGCAGCGGGATCTCGGTGGACAAATCAAGCCCTAACAGGGAGCCTCCTGTTCGCTCGTTCCACTTGTCATTGAACATCTCTCCTTGGTAAAAAGGTAATTCCAAAATCCCATGATCAGCATCGATGGAAATGCCTTCGGGAAGCATTAGAACCTGAATTATGCACACCGCTGGGGTCCTGAGCGAGGCGACGCTCGGGTGATGCCGTTCTCGGTTGAATAAGTCAGGTCGAGTTTTGCTGCTTCATCCTCCTCCCGAAAGTCCCTTTCCCACCGGATGCCGCGCCGAAGTTACTCGCTCCGTTGCTCTTGCCGCCTGCGCATAAGTTTCTATGCACGGGCGCTCGAAGGTCCGGCGGGAGCCTTTTCAGCGCAAGGCCGGCAGCATCACCGGCGCGTAGCCCGGGCCGTGCGGCGCAATCCGGCGCAGCCGATCCATCAAGCGCTGGAACACGCCTTTCTCCTCGTAGTGATCGCTGTAGCTCACCCCAGTGCGGCCCGCATGCCGCCAGATTTTCGCCGCCACGAACAGGAAGCGCAGCCGCGAAGTCGCCAGCGTCGTGTGGCGCAGCGCGGTGGCATCGGCCTGCGGCTCGCGGTTGAACAACATCAGCCAACAGTTCAGGTTGTAGGCCAGCATGGCCAACTGGAAGTGATTGCCGTTCACGTCAAAGCGGCCCGACGGATGGGCCGCCAGCCCGGCATCGTTGTTCGCCTCTTTGATCAGGTTTTCGGCCCCGCCACGCTGGCCGTAAAACCAGACCACGAAATCAATGGGTTCCACCAAGTCGGTAACGAACACTCGATATTTGTACGGGCCGGTCTCGAACAACTGGTACTGCTCAGCCTCTGCGGCTTCCATTTCCTCGCGTGGTTTTTCCTTGCGCAGGGCTATGAACCGGTATGGCTTGCTCCACCCCTCCGGCTGGTAGCGGAATTCGCATTCCGCGTCGGCATCCGTTTTGGGTGATGGCTTCCACTCGGCTTGGCGCAGTTCCTCAACCAAGCGGGCCGTTTTGCGCGCACAGATTACGAAGCGGGCATCGAGTTGTTCATATCCTTCGACGGCTTCCCGGCAGTAGAATCCCGAGTCCGCCCGGCCATAGATCTGCTTCACACCCGGCGGTAGCGCCGCGCCGACACTCCGCAGATGATCGCCGATCTGTTTGCCGGTGGGCCGGTCGCCATTGCGCAACTCGCCCCAGACGTATTCTCGCGTCTCGGCGATAAACGTCAGCATCGGCGGATAGCTCTTCTTGCCTTTGTTCTTGGGGTTGTAGCTCTTGCGCCCGCCCATCTGTTGTCCGCAGAGCGTGTGCACGGTGGTGTCCGTATCAATGGTGACGACCGCCAACTTCACGTTGGCCGCCTCCCAGACTCGTTCCCGCATGATCCTCATGATCCTCAGAATCTGTAGGGCGATATTGCGATGCAGGGCATTCACGAATCTCCAGAAGGTAGATTGCACCGGCAGCTTGGTGACCTTGAGGATCCCCGTCAGGATCGGGTCGCGAGCGATGAAGCGCAATTGATTCAACCGCGGAAAGCCGACGTAGAGGCCGAGGACGATTCCCAGCACGAACCGGTACAGGTCCATGGCACGGGGAATCCGCTTCGATGTCAGCGTTCCTTCCACCAGGGACTGGAATCCGAGTTTCTCCAGCATGGTGACGACCGGCAGTAGCCCGCCATAGGGGGTCAGATTCCTACCGGAGAAGTCGTAGGGCGTGGAGGCGTTGATTTTATTGGGCTCCGGAGCAGCCTCTTCGGAGCCTTGTTTCGCGGGGGTTTTGTCGCTATTCTGGTTCTCGTTCGTAACCATTTGGGTGACCTCCTTGGGGTCGGTTCTGCGAAGCGCAACTTCGCAATTCTCTGTTGTACCCCAATGTTTTCGGGGTCCCCAAATGGTTCGCTACACTTCGCCCTTCAGACGCCCGCCCGCGCAGGCGCATAGCTCAGGTTAAACTTATGGCTCTCGACGTATGAAGACTTTTGAAGTATTGGCGTATGCGTTGCTGCTGGCCGGCCCGGCCGTGTTCGCCGGCCAGACAGCCACCGGTACGATCCGAGGGATCGTCGCAAATGAGGAAGGCAAGCCCGTGGCGGGCGCCAAAGTTTGGGCGGATCCGGTGGACCGGATGATGATTTCCGTCATCGAATTCGTACGAACCGACGACCACGGGGAATTCGTGCTCGACAAGCTGGAAATGGGAACATATCACGTGATCGCATGGAAGGAGGAAGACGGCTATCCAGACCTTGCTTTCGCGTTCTATGCAGATGCCCCCTCTCCTAATGTGACCCTGAGCGAGACAGCGAAGGAGGCGGGCGTGCTGGTTCGAATCGGACCCAAGGCCGGCGTGGTCACTGGTTCCTTCAGGGACGCGGTAACGGGAAAACCCGTCGCGGCAGGGGTGGACATGCAGCGGGTGGAGGACCCGGCGAACTTTCTCAGCAAATCCCTGTGGCCGAACTTCCGCTTCCTTGTTCCTCCGGGAGTTCCGGTGTTCCTCCAGTTCAGCGCGGAGGGGTATGAGACCTGGTATTACCC
>JBJKQB010000017.1:0-7377 GCA_046705825.1 Candidatus Acidiferrales bacterium | reverse complement strand
GCCTCCTCGCGAATGGCGATCACGGCCATTTCGATCCCTTGCCGCCGCGCCCCCTCCAGCACCAGAAACGGAAAATCTCCGTTCCCCGCGATCAGTCCCCATCCGGAGCTGTTCTCGTGGTTGTTCGTCACAATTCCTCTTCTTTGGCCTTTTTGCAGCTCAACAAGAATTGCATTTTGATTTGCAGCCTCCCGCGCCGCTCCGAATTTCGCGCTGCGAACTGGCAAGGGTCGATTGCCTTGCTATCCAATGCTGAAAACCGCCAAAGTGAGCCGCTCGCGAGTCTTTGTGGGGCGCCGCCCGGTCCTGAACGTACTCCGTGAAGGATTGCTGCGCCCGTTCCTCCTACTTAGGCACCCTCGCCACGCCGCTCTGCGGCCACCGCCAGCAAGAAAGCCCAGCCATGCCAGTTCGCCTGCCGGACTTAGCAAGACACGGGAGGCTGCAAACTCAAAAACTCGCTTAGAATTTGCCGCACCGAATAACCAGCCAAGCTGCAAACCCAAAAAGTTCCGTTTCGAATTTCCCGCACGCTTATTTCGTTATACCCCGTTCGGCGGATTCGATGAATCTCACCAAACTTAAGACGTCCTCCGACTCCGAAAGGGTTTCGCGCATCTGCTCGAGCGCCTGGGCCGTATTCAATTTCGACCGCAGCAGCAGCCGATAGGCCTGCTCGATCGCCCGCACGCGTTCCGGCGAGAAACCGTTCCGCTCCAGTCCCACCGTGTTCGCGCCGTAGCACTTCGTCTCGCGCGGCGACACCACCTTCGAGAACGGCAGCACATCCTGCGTGATCACCGTGTGCGCGCCCACATACGCATGTTTCCCCACGCGGCAAAATTGGTGCACGGGACTGAAATTTCCGATCGTCGCGTAATCTTCGACCACCACATGTCCCGCCAGCGTCGCTCCATTCACGAAAATCGTGTGACTCCCCACCTGGCAGTCGTGCCCGATGTGCGCGTAGGCCATGATCAGGTTGTGGCTGCCCACCCGCGTCACGCCGCCGCCCTTCGCTGTGCCGCGGCTCACCGTGCAGAATTCGCGGAACTCGTTCGCGTCGCCCGCTTCCAGCGAGACGCGCTCGCCGCGGTAGGTCAAGTCCTGCGGATCGCCGCCAATCACCGCAAACGAAAAAACGTGATTCTCGCGGCCCAGCCGCGCCGGGCCCTGCACCACCGCGTGGTGGTCCAGCACGCAGCCGTCGCCCAACTCGACTTCATCGCCCACCACGGCGCCGGGCCCAATGCGCACGCCGCTGCCAATCCGCGCCGTTGGCGAAACGATAGCCCGCGCATCGATCTCACTCATCTCGCCCGCTCATCGGTGCAGTCGCGCTCCACAGTCGTGGGAAGAGGAAATGGCGGCCGCAGGCCGCTTTGCAGTGCGGTAGCTTGCTACCGCTTTTTCAGCCGCGCTTTCCAGTCGCGCTCGGTCCGTTGCGCTCTTCCCGCGGGGCGACGCCATCACTCCGTCTTCCCCACGGGCACCTGTCGCGGCTGCGCTTGCGTTTCCAGATCAACCATCTTGCACATCAGCGTTGCTTCCGCCGCCAGCTCCCCATCCACCGACGCGCGCCCTTCCAGCTTGCAGAAATCACCCCGGAACGCCGCCACTTTCACCTCCACCCGCAGCTGATCCCCGGGCACCACCGGACGCCGGAAGCGCGCGTTATCGATCGCCACAAAATACAGCAGCTTCTTCTCACGGTCCGGCACCTCCTGCAACAGCAGCAGCCCGCCCGTTTGCGCCATCGATTCGATGATCAGCACGCCCGGCATGATCGGCTTCTCCGGAAAATGCCCCTGGAAAAAGTTTTCGTTGATCGTGACGTTCTTGATTCCCACGATCCACTTCCGGAGTTCCATCTCTTCGATCGCATCGATCAGCAGGAAGGGATAGCGGTGCGGCAGTATCTTTTGGATTCCGTTGACGTCGAGGATCATCAGCCCGCCTTTGTCATGCGCAGTCGACCCACACCCGGCCCGTCCACACCTCGCCCACAAAACCACTTCCGCGCAAGTCTTACAATTCTATCCGAAACATCCGCGAGGGGGAATCAGCCTGCGGGCGGGCGTTGCCATTGCATCGTGCTGCCACGACGTAGCGCGATGCGGCGTCACGGGGGGCGACGTTCAGGCGGGACGTTCGTGGATCAACGGGCCGGTGCGAGGGCACAATCGAACGAACGCAGCCGCGCCCGGGTTGCAAGCGCGCATTGCGTCTGCCGCATCCCGGGCCCGGCGGCAAAATTAAAATGTATTCGGCTGCGGCCTTACGGCAATCGGCTGGCCGTTTCCGGCTGTTTCCGTTTCGCCGGCCACGGCACGATCATCGACACGCCGCTGCGATAAATCTTGTACTGCTCGCCGTGAAATTCGACGAGATCGCGCTCCTCGAGCTGGATCGCCACCACGATGTACCCCGTGCACATCACCGCAAAAAACAAGTGCCCCGAGGTCATCACCGGCGCGCTCCAGAACGCGATCAGAAATCCCAGATAGAGCGGATGTCTCACCAACCGGTACGGCCCCGGCGTCCGGAACGTGGGCGGCTCGTACGGCAGCCCGCGCGCGCAGCGCCACGCTTGCTTCAGCCCGAACAAATCGAAGTGGTCGATCAGGAACGTACACACCAGCAGCAGAAGCCAGCCGAACCAGAAGAGGACGTTCAGCGTGGTAACCGCGGATGCGTTCTGCACGCGCCACACCACCCCCGGCAGCGGCTGCCAGAACTCGACTACCGCCAGCAGCATGAGGCTGGCGAACAGCACGTACGTGCTGCGCTCCGCCTCCCGGGGGACAACGCGCGTCCAGGCCCGCTTGAATCCCTGCCGCGCCATCCCGCTGTGCTGTATGGCAAACGCGGCCAGCAGCCCCGCATCGATCAGTACGCCACGCTGCCATGACACAGGCGCCAGGCTGTCCATTTTCCACACGAACCAGATGGCGCGCAGAAATACACCCAGAAACACGATGTAGCAGACCACTCCGTAGATCAGCACCAGTGCGCGTTTCATGTCTCCCTCCAAACCAGTCCATTTCCCAACTTCCGCTGCCCCTTCGATCGAAAAGACCTGAGGAACGCCACAAGGTCGGACTCCTCCTGCGGGGTCAACGTCAGGCCAAATCTCATTTCGGAGAAGTGCACCACGGCCGCACCCTCGAGCGGCTTCTATCTAGATAATCGGATTCGGCGGGCAAAACACGACACGAAGAAAGAAAAATCCAAGAGGTCTACGGGCGTCTCAGCGGCTAACGTCCCTTGCTTGTGCCAGCGGCCTTTGGAACGCTTGCCGCAGCCAGTTCGCTCCGGACAAAGACGTTGTTGGGAAGTTTCTGATCCCATCCTCGCCACAGTTTCAGCCGTCGGGAGTCCATATCCTCTGCCGAAGCGGCTCTGCCGGTGCGCCGATCGAGTTCGCCCAGCCGCTCATAGACTCGTGACATCTTGGGCGCATAGGTCAGATCGGTGTCCGCTGCCGGCTTGCCGGCTATGAGTTGGGCGAGCAGTTGCTCGTAAATCTGCCTGGCTTGCCCTGGATCGCCCGTATTCGCCTCATAATCACCCCACGCGGACAAAACCACATACGCTTCGCTGTCGAGCCGGATTTGCGTCGTTGGATAATCCTTCGTCTTGCGCAGGATGGACAAACTCTCGTCGATGCGCCTCTTCGCTTCAGCGTACCGATGCAGAAGCACAAGCGCGCCGGATGAGTTGGCCAGCAGGAGGGCGCGCTTGCGCATCATGACCACGCTGCTGCCCGCCTCTTCACTTCGCTTCAGGGCCAGGTCGTAAACGGCAAGGGCTCGACCCGGGTCCCGTTCGCGGAGAAGATTGCCCAAGGGGATTCCGGCGTTCACCACGCGCTCGCGACTGAGGGCGTCCTGGGAGTCCTTCTCCGCGGCCTTATCTGCAATGTCGAACGCCCTCTGGATCAGATCGATCGCCTCCTTGGGCCGGCCCAGGTTGACGGCGCCATCCTCGCCCAGAAGCAAGCCCTCGTGCAGCAGAGTGCCAAATTCGTCGAAAATGCCCCCGGACGGACCTTCATAGACCATGTGCTGAGAGATCTTTCTAGCTTCCTGCATGTCCTGAAGGGCCCTTTCCGAATGGCCCTGGTAGCACTCCGCTTCGCATAGCGACGTCAATCCGTCGACCACTCGGAGGTCCGAGGGTATCGACCGCCCCAGCTCCACCAGTCGGCGAGCATAAACGACCGCCTCCGAATACAAGTGCAGATCCAGATCGACCGCCGCAATATTCGAGTACAGACCGGCAGCGGTGTTCTGTTCCGGCCTCTGTGCATCACCCGATCGCATGAAACGGTCAAGCCGCTCGGCCGATTTCCGCGCGTAGGCCAGCGCATCCTGCTTGCGATGCTCTTCCGTGGCCAGAATCATGCGGGCGTTCGCAATCTGGGACGAGAGGAAGAGCGCCCCGCGCTCGTGCGGCCGCGACGCCAGCACTCGATCCATCAATTCATCTGCCTTTTCCAGGCTGGCTTCCGCTTGCTTTGGCTCGCCCAGGTTCAGGTCCGTCGGAACGCCCTGGACCCTGGCAACGCGCAAGTAGCCTTCGCCAACTTCCTCGATCAAGTCGAGATTTCCATGGGCGTTCGCGGCCAAGCCGTCCAGATATCCGACGGCGATGGACACGAGGCGCTCCCGGGCCTGCGTCGAGCCAGGCAGCCTTCGAATGGCCGTGTCCAGATCAAACATCTGGCTGGATAGCTGCCTCAGTTGCCCGAACCTCTCTTCCGCAATGACCCGTTCTCGGTTCGCGATGTACAGCCCCACCGCGAGGCTCGCCACCACTACCGCGACCGCTGTTACGGGTAACCAGTAGCGCCGGAGGAATTTCGCTCCGACGTAAGCGATTGTGTCTGGCCGTGCGCTGATCGGCTCATGCTGCAGGTAACGCCGAAGATCGTCTGCCATTGCCGCGGCTGAGGCGTACCGTTCCTGCGGGTTCTTCTTCAGCGCCTTGGCCACGATCGTGTCCAGATCACCGCGCAGCTGCCGCCGAAGCCGCTCGGGAGTGGCCGCGCGCCTCTCCGCTGTCGTTTCGGCGCCGGCTCCGGCCGATGCCACCGCTTCGGACGGCCGCGCCGGATCGGTTTCCGTGATGGCTTTCACGAGTTCCGCCGGGGAGCGCGTGCCAACGCCCGCCGGATGCTGTCCCGTTAGCAGCAGATAGAGCAGCACGCCGAGCGCATAAACGTCCGTCGCTGTTGTAATCGCCCCGCCGCTCACCTGTTCCGGCGCGGCGAACAGCGGTGTCATCGCGCCACTTCCCAGCGTGTGCATCGTCGCGGCCGCTGAATTTCCATCGTCCGAAAGCAGCTTGGCGATCCCAAAGTCCAGCAGCTTCACCTCGCCCGTGCTGCTGACCAGCACATTCGACGGTTTGATGTCGCGGTGAACCACCAGATTGGCGTGGGCGTGCGCGACCGCGCCAAGAATCTCCAGAAACAATTTGATCCGCGCGTCCACCTCCAGCTTGTGCACGTCGCAGTATTCGTCGATGGCCTGTCCCTCGATGTGCTCCAGCACCAGGTAAGGCTGCCCGTTCGCCATCACGCCCGCGTCGATCAGTTCCGCGATATGTGGATGTGCGATGCGTGCCAGGATGCGTCCTTCGCGCTGGAAGCGCTCCACCCCTCCCTCTGCCACCACCGCGAAATTCAGGAACTTGATCGCGACTCTCCGCTCGAAACGCCCGTCGCTGCGCTCACCCAGCCACACGCTCCCCATCCCGCCCGCTCCGATGGGCGAAACCAATCGATAAGGCCCCACTTCCAGGCCTTCTAAACTCGTTTGGGTTTGTGGATGGACAGGCGAGCGCTCCAGAAACTGCTCCTCCGTCAAGGTGCGGTGTTCGACGAGCAGCCGCTGCAGAAGTTCGGCCAGCTGCGGTCTTTCGACACGCAACGACTTCAGCCAGCCTTCCCGTTCACTCTCGGAAAGAGCGAGCGCGCGATCCAAGTAAGGGCTGATTTCGCGCCACCGCTCGGGAGTTAAGGTAGCCACGCTTTCAGCTCTCCAGTTCTGCCCGGATCGCTTGATGCAGGTAAATGCGGGCCTTCTCCCATTCGCGCTGTGCCGTCCGTTCCGAAACGCCCTTCATGGCCGCAATCTCGGCGAAGGTGAAACCGCAGAAAAACCGCAGGTCCACAATTTCAGCCAGCGCTGGCTCGGCCTTGGCCAGTTCGTCCAGCGCGTCGCTCACCTGGATCAGCTTGCCGCTATCCGCCGCGTTATCGGCTTCGAGGCCCAGCGAGGTGATTTCGAACTGTCCGCCGCGTTTCTGCGCCTGCCGGTTGCGCGCGTAGTCGATGATCAGCCCGCGCATCACGCGCGCCGCGTAGCCCATGAATCTTCCGCGGTCGGGAAAGGCGGCTCCGTCCTGCTCGGCAATATCGATGTAGGCGCGGTGCAGCAGGCTGGTGGTGCTCATCGTCACGCCGAAGCCCTGCCGCGCCAGTTGCCGCTGCGCCAGCCGGTGCAGCTCGGCATACAGCGCGGCGAACAGCGCTTCCTTGGCGGCGCTGTCTCCTTGTTCCGCCGCCGACACCAGCGACGATAACGACGCGGTCAGATGGTCCCCCGGATGGACGGTACCGAAAATGTGCCCCTAGCCTCCCGCAGTTTCCATATGGCGTCAAGAAAGACTCCGCTGCCGCCCCTTCGTATCCCGCCGAGTTCGATCCACCGGGCAACTTGTCGTACGCAAACGCGTGGCCCGTGTGTGGCGCGGGGTCTCGCCCGAGGGTTTGTCCCTCCGTTGCTGAGGATTGTTTTCCCGCTTCGGCATACAGGGATGCTGCTGCGTGGACCGTTGCCGTCGCGCGGCGCGGCTGATAGCATTCGCATTCAAGCGCGCGTAGGGGCGCTGCCTTGGCCTGAGTCTCGAAGGCTTGCTGCGCCCCGCCTTGTAGCGTTCTTCTGCGGCCGCAGGCCGCCTTGGAGTGCGGCAGCTTGCTGCTCGGCAATGGTCTGGAGGCGGAAGCGCGGGCCTTCAGGCCTGCCCAAACGAGCGTCGAAGAGAGAAGGGCTTTAGCCCTGGGCTTTTGCCGTTACGCGCAACCTATGTCCGAAGCAAACATTCGCGTTCAAGAACTCCTGCGCTTCCTGCGCAGCCGTCAGGACGCAATGCTTCGCCTGCTCGAAAAATTCGTCCGCTGCGAATCGCCCAGTTTCCACAAAGACGCCGTCGACCGCATGAGCGATCTCGTCGCCGCCGAATGGCGGGAACGCGGCGCGCAGGTGCGCCTTTTGCCTCAGCCCAAACGCGGCAATCACGTTCGCGCCGAAATCCGGAACGCCAACTCGCGCGCGGCGGGCCAACTCATGGTCCTTGGACACATGGACA
>JBJKQB010000016.1:0-3706 GCA_046705825.1 Candidatus Acidiferrales bacterium | reverse complement strand
GGGGCGATCCTGCCGCTTGGCCCGGTGAAGCAATACGTCGCCGAAAAAACGGACGCGCCTCTGTCCGTCACAATTTATCCCGGAGCCGACGGCTCTTTCCTGCTCTATGAAGACGATGGCGAGTCGTTTGATTACCGCCGCGGACAGTGGATGGGAGTCCAGATGAATTGGGACGACCAGCGCCGCGTTTTGCGCATGCATCTGGCGGAGGGCTCGCGCATGTTGCCGCCGCTGCGCCGCGAAATGGAGATTCACCTGGCTGGCGAAACGCGCCACGTTTCCTTCGACGGGCATCCCGTCGAAATCAGGCTCTGACCGCGCACTACGAAAATTCAGCGACCAGCTCGAACTTGGCGCTGTTCCCGGCGGGGAAGATGGCCGTGTCGTGATGAATTCCGCCGAGCTTCGCGGCTTGGCCGTTCACACTTACGCTTTGCAGCTTGTGCGGCGCGGGCAGGCGGAACTTCACCTTCAGCTCGCGCGGCGTTCCCGCTTTCTGCAGCTCGACTGTGGCTCGGACGCGATTCGCAGCGGCATCCCCCGTCATTCTGAAATTGACCGCGCCCCAGCGCGTGGCCGCCCGGTCGATGCGAATTTCCTTTCCTGACAAGACCCACGCGCTTGGCAGGCCCTTGCCAAAATAGAGCCGGTCCTCGTCGGAATCCTCCAGCACCAGCATCCAGCGGACGAGTTGCGGCACCGTCTGCTGCGCCGGGACGCAGAAGGTTGCGCTGTCGCCGGTGATTCCGGCCACTTCGCCCGCCGTCCAGGTCCCGCGCGTGTGATCGTGATAGCGATGCGCGTACATAAACAGCAGGAATTCGTCGATGCGGTCGAGCCGCAGCAGCATTTGCGCGTAGCCGTAGGAAATGAAGCCGAGGATGTCGCGGCCTTCCGGATGCGGCGGCTCGACGTTGGCCACGATGCCCAGCGTCGTCGCGCCGTACGCGCGCATGCAGTCGATCACCAGATTCGCCAGATCCGGCGGCAAAATGTCCGCTTGCAACAGTTCGGCGTAGCCGCGATGCGGCCACTGCTGCGGGCTGGGGCGCTCCTTCTGCATCGATTCCCAGAACGTTCCCTGCGCGCCCGCGTAGGTTCCGATGTACGGAGGATTCATATCGCGGCGGATATTTTTCTGCATCGCCGCGATCACCGACTCCTGCAGCGCCCTGCTGCGCTTCAGCCATGCGGCGCTCTTCCCGGCCGCCGAAGCCGCGTTCCCATGGATCGCAGGCCACACGCGCGCCATGTCCTTCAGCCCGCGCGCGGCGAAGGCGTTATGCGAGTAGTAGGGCAGCCACCAGGTCATCGGCTGCGACGCCAGGCAGGAATCCGATTCGCTCCAGCCGTGAATCAAGCCGTGGCCCGGATCGTCGGCGGGAAGCTTCAGGCTTTCGTCGTGCAGCTCGATCAGCAGCGACGCCGTCGCGTCGATCTTTTCGGCGTGTTTGAGCAGCAGCGCGCGATCGCGCGTGTAGTTGTAATAGCGCGCCAGCAGCGCCAGCTTCATCCCGAACTGCGCCACTTCCGGGCCGCGCATGTTGATCATGCCCTTGGCATCCGTGAAGTCGGTCAGGTAGTTGTCGATGATGGCCCGCACGGGCTCGAACCGGCGCCACTCCAGATTCGCGCCCATCGACATGGTGAAAATGTCCTGGAAGCCGTCGTATTCCGGGCCGTAGTAGTCGCGGTCCACCGCGCCGTATTTCGGATAGTAGCCGTGCGGCCGCGCCATCAGCTCCTTGGCGAAGGCATGCTTGGAGAAATCGACCCAGGAATTGTCGGGCAGGGAAGTGGATGAGAAATCCTGCAGCAGCGCGTCCCAATATTCCGCGAAGGCCAGCAGCCCGCGATAAAAATCTTCCGGCTGGGGATCCTCGCGCCGCGGCGGAAAGTCGGGATAACTGTAGCCGTAGACGACCTTGGTGACTTTGCCGTTTTCGATGTGGCTGGTGCGATGCCACGTCTGCACGATGAACTCTTCGTGGTCCAGGACGTCGCCGAAGAGAATTGTTTCCAGGTACGCGCTGTCGGAAATCGGGAACACCTTGCGTACCGCCGGCATCCAGCCGCCCAACAGGCCGTCGTAGCGCTTTTGCATCATGGGGAAGGTCAAGACGTCGTGGAAGCGCTGAGTCGGCTGGTAGGTGCGCGTGGACCCGCTGAAGAAAACGGGCATGGTGTCGGAACACTCCTTCGTGCCCAGGAAAGTGTTCCACGGAAAACGGAAGAAGCGGCGGCCTCGACCAAACGCCGACTGTTGCGGCGGCGCGGCGGCTTTCACTTGTTCGGGATCGGGTTCGCCATTGGCCAGCAGCTTGTCCGCCAGCAAATCGCGCGGGCTCATGCCGATGTCTTTCAGAGCCAGCCCCAGATACGGCGGATTGGCCTCCGCGAAGGTGGCCTCCACATTCTTGGCCAGCACGCGAGCCGTTCCAGCGGAGGACACGAACGTCAGCACGCCGTCGCGCGTGCGCAGATCCTCGTAGGCCTTCCACGTTCCTCCGCCCGACTTGAATTCGCACAACAGGGTATGCCCGTCGAGATCGACCGACGCGAGCGGGAGCAGGCTGCTCGCTGCGCTGCCGGGCGGAACGGCTGCGAACGCTCCGCCGGCGGGAGCCGCCGCCAGGCAGGCATCGCTTCCCGCAAGGTATTTGATTCCCGCCGTCGCAATCGCCAAATCCCGCAAAAACCGCCGCCGGTCCATATCTCCTCCTTGCCGGCCGGATGGAAGGCCCGTGCCAGCGGAAAACGGCGGCCCCAAAATACTCCCATTCTTGCTTTGCGTAAACGTTTACTTCAAACGGCGATGGCGTCACGCGCCGCCGTGCTGGGCGTCACCTACTTCCCCCTGACGCTGTGCTATCTCTAAGCGCGGCGGGAGCGCCGGGGCGAATGCGCTTTCCGCCACAAGAGGTGGCACATGAAAATGCAGAATCCATCGCTGGAAATCATCGAGGAGTTTCTGGCCTGCAAACGCATCGCGATGGTGGGGGTCTCGCGCAAGCAAGGCGACTTCACGCTCACGCTATTCCAAGAACTTTGCCGCCGCGGATACGACGTGATTCCCGTGAATCCCCAGGCATCGGAGATTCTCGGGCGGCGTTGCTTCGCGCGAGTGCAGGACATCCAGCCTCCCGCCGATGCTGCACTGTTGATGACTCCGCCCGAGGTCACCGAGATTGTGGTGCGCGACTGCGCCGAAGCCGGAATCCAGCGCGTGTGGATGCACCGGGCCAGCGGACAAGGCGCGGTCAGTCAAAATGCCGTCGAGTTTTGCCGCGAACGCGGGATTTGCGTGGTCCCCGGCCAGTGCCCGCTGATGTTTCTTCCGCAGGCCGGAACGATCCATCGCCTGCACGGCTTGATCCGCAAAGCTACGCGCCGCTATCCACAGCGCGCCGGAACTCCCGGAGGCCGGGCAGCCGCGTAGCGCTGACGTTATCTTCCAGCGCTACCGAGCGCGGTGGCGCGGTTTCGCTGCGCCGAGGCCATGCGCGTCGATCCCATGACCGCTCCGCGGCACGAATAGGTGTCGCGCGCCGGAGCGAATCGTCGGCCAAGCGCACGAGTAGCGTATGAAAGCCGACGCCATGAAGGCGCTGGCGATGGCATCAAAAGGGGAAAAACTTGCTAGCGCGCGCCGGCCGAGGCCAGCCCGGTGCGTTTGACTTGCTTCCAGGCGTGATCGCCGCGCAGA
>JBJKQB010000015.1:0-34750 GCA_046705825.1 Candidatus Acidiferrales bacterium | reverse complement strand
TCCAGATTGCGGATGGCCTGGACGCGGCGCACTCGCAGAACATCATTCATCGCGACATCAAACCGGCCAACATTTTCATCACCAAGCGCGGGCATGCCAAAATCCTGGATTTCGGTCTGGCCAAGGTTTCGAGTTCCTCGCGCGGGAGCGCCAACACGAATTCGATGGAAACGGTGGGCAGCGAGAGCGACCTCACCAGCCCCGGCACGTCGCTTGGCACGGTTGCTTACATGTCGCCGGAGCAGGTGCGCGGCAAGGAGCTCGACGCGCGCACCGACCTGTTTTCGTTCGGAGTGGTGCTGTACGAAATGGCCGCGGGCCAAGCGCCCTTTCGCGGGGAGACGACCGGGGTCGTTTTCGACGCGATTATGAATCGGGCGCCGGTCTCGCCCGTGCGGCTGAATCCGGAAATTCCCGAAAAACTGGAAGCCATTCTGCAGAAGGCGCTGGATAAGGACCGCAACCTGCGCTACCAGTCGGCGGCCGAGATGCGCACGGATCTGAAGCGGCTGCAGCGCGATTTGCAGTCGGGATCGGGCTCGAGCACGTTTGCGGGCGCCGCGGCAGGCGAGTCGCCGCGTTCGGGATCGACTCCGGCCCATCCGTCATCCGGATCTGTAGCCGCGACCGCAACGCCCGCGTCCGGGGTGCCCGCGGCGACGCCTGCAACCGGTTCCAGTGCCACGGCGATGGCCGGCATATCCGGTTCCGTTGCGGTGCAGGGCGCATCGGGTTCGGCGGCGTCAGCGGCAGCGTCCGGATCGGGAAGCATGCAGGCGGCGGCCGCGAGTTCGGGCGGCGTTCCGGCGGCCGCGCAGCCAAGCGGATCACGCAAGTGGCTGGCGTGGGCCGGGGCGGGCGCCGTGGTGATTGTCGTGGCGGCGGCCGCGTTCTTTCTGCTTGCGCGACACACGCCGGCGCTGACGGAAAAGGACACGGTGGTTCTGAGCAACTTCGTCAACACGACGGGCGACACGGTGTTCGACGGCACGTTGAACGAAGCGCTGGCGGTGCAGCTTGGCCAATCGCCGTATCTCAACCTGATGCCTCAATCGCGCATTCGCGAAGCGTTGCGGTTCATGGGCCGCAGCGCGGACACGCCCATCTCGCGCGAAGTAGCCAAAGAAATTTGCTTGCGGGAAAACGCCAAAGCCGTCATCGGCGGTTCGATCGCTAATCTTGGCAGCGCTTACGTCATCACGCTGGAAGCGACCAACGCGCAGACGGGCGACTCGCTGGCGCAAGAACAGGTGCAAGCCGCCAGCAAAGAGCAAGTTCTGAATGCGCTGGATAAGGCGGCCAGCGCCCTGCGGCGGCGGCTCGGCGAGTCACTTTCTTCCGTACAGCAATTCACCACGCCTCTGGATGAAGCAACGACCTCATCGCTCGACGCCCTGAAGGCGTTCAGCCAAGGATACGATTTGCACCAAAACGGCGACGACGCTGGAGCGGTCGCGCCTTTGAAGAAGGCTGTGGACCTCGATCCGAATTTCGCCATGGCCTACGCGGCACTTGGTATCGCGGAGTCGAACATCGGAAACATAACCGATGCGGACGAACACCTGAAGAAGGCCTACGATCTTCGCGACCGCACCAGCGAGCGTGAAAACTTCTACATCGCCGGCCACTACTATGATGTGGTCACAAACGATTACGAGAAGGCCGTCGACCTTTATAAACAGTGGATTAAGGTCTATCCGCGCGACAACGTCCCCTACGACAACCTCTCGCTTGCGTATCAGAATCTGGGCGAATACGACCAAGCACTGGCGGCGGCCAGTGACGCGGTGCGCGTCGACCCGCAAGATGCCTATGCATACCAGAACCAGGCGGCTTCGTACCTTTGCTTGGGGCGCCTGGACGATGCCAAAGCGGTCGGCCAGCAGGCGATCGCTCAGAAACACGAAACTGCGGCAACGCACCACATCTTGCTCGCTATAGCGATCCTTCAGAACGACCGGCAAAACTTCGACGCGGAAGTGAATTGGGCCAAGGGAAAGCCGGTCGAACCGGGCTTTGATGCGCAACTGGCCGCCTACCAAAGCTCGTTGGGAAAGATTGCAGCCGCTAATAAGTTGGCCCAGGCCGGCAGCGCGTTAGCCCTGAAGTACGGATTAGTTGAATATCCCGCGGCGAATCAAGCTGCGGAGGCAGTCCGCGATGCGGAGTTCGGTTTCAGCGATAAAGTGCAACGGGAGGCTGAAGCTGCGCTGAGAATGCGAATCGGCCCGGACTCGCGGCAAGTGGTCGCCGTGGCTTACGCCTTCGCCGGCGATGCGGCGGCAGCGAACAAAATCATGGGTGAAGAAAGCCAGGCCTATCCTTCCGACACCATCCTGCAGACGCAAGAGATTCCGGCCGTCATGGCGCTGAATCTATTGCATGCGAACAAGGCGCAAGAGGCAGTCGCCGCTCTGGAGCTTTCGCGGAAATATGAACTCGGCGGCGCACAGGGAACGCCCGTAATCTATCTCACGATCTACATTCGCGGACTCGCGTACCTGCAACTGCACGACGGAGCCAAGGCCGCCGCTGAATTCCAGAAGGTCCTGAACCATCCGGGGGTGGCTGCCGCGAGCTGGGTGTTGCCGCTGGCGCAACTGAATCTGGCTCGCGCGTACGTCCTGCAGAACAATAGGGACCAGGCGCGCATCGCCTACCAGAACTTCCTGGCCGAATGGAAAGACGCCGATCCCGACATTCCCGTGCTGATCGCCGCCAAAGCGGAATACGCCAAGCTGCACTAGCCCTCCCGCCTTGTGGCCGGGCGGGCGTGCTGCCGGCTTGACAGATACGACTGAAGTCTCCTGGCGTTTCTCTACTGTTGTCGTCGCTTGCGCGCGCCCGCGAGATTGAAGACCGTGCAATTCCCTTCCCGCACCGGGTTCGCACCGAACACGTTCTCGACGTACGTCTCCGCGGCTGCGCTTTGAGGCGAATCGTAAACGATGATGGCGCTGAGGTTCAATTGGCGGATGGTCTGCGGAGCGCTGTGGCGGTCGGCCGCAATGTCGATGGGCGCGTGGACCATGCCTTCGATCGTGCTGAGGGAACGCAGGATGCGAATATTCCAGAAATCACTCCAAACATACGGCGGGCTGTAGGACAAATAGCCGTCGACCAGGGCGAAATGGCCGCCGCCGGCAATCTGCATCCACATGCTTTTCATCACGTAGGGCGCGGTCACCAGGGGAAATGTCAGCACGGTTCCGTAACGCAGCGGCTGTGGCAACGAACAGCTCTGCCCTTCACGGGCCGCCGGAATTGGGACCGAAGCGGACGCGTATTCCTCCCCTGGGTTCGCAACCGAGGATCGGGGAAACGGAATGGTGAGCGCGTCGCAGACGACCAGGGCAGCGATCGCCGCCGCGAGCGCGTAGCGCTGCTTCTGCCCTGCCGTTCGTTCCAGAAGATACTTCGCGCCCAGCGAACATAGAATCGCCAGGCAGAGTGCTGTACCCGCGGCGAAACGTACGGGCGCGGAAACAAATTTCGCGAATGGAAGCAGATAAAACAGCGCGGCAGGGCCAGGGACTCCCAGCGGATGCCCGAGCAAACGGAGTTTCGGCCCGAGCGAAAGAAAATAAAAGATTACTGCAAGCAGAGCGGCCCGCGCCGCCCACGGCTCTTTCCACTTGCGGCCTTTCCAAAAGCCGAAAACGGCCAGCGCGAGCACGACGATGCCGGCGTACACGGTCCCTTCGTATCCCGCCACAAAGATTCGCGGGGCCATGCTGTGCGCGAAGCGCCCAAATAAAATGTGGTTCCAGCTGGGAATCAGGAAGCCGAGAACATCCGCAGAAAAGGCGTCGATGTGAGTTGCGGCCCGTGCGACCGGGATATCCGCGCGATTGCCAACCATGGCCCAGAGCAGCGGAGAAAAACCGGCAAGAAAAGTGAGAGCGCCCGCGGCCAGCGGCTTCCAGATGCGGACAAGAAGATGAAAACGCTCGCGGGTGAAATTCAATGCGAGGTCGGCGAGCAGCCAGAACAAGCCGAAAAGCAGGCACAGTACGACCTGGTTGTAATGCGCGAACGCCGCCAGCAGCAATGCCAGACCCAGCAGCACTCCGCTTTTCCAGGAGGGACGTTGCGCGCGCACGATGTGGTCCAGAGCCAGCACGAACAGCGGAACGGGAAACGCGGTGACCAGGCTGAGGTGGCCCAGCGACTGGGCCAGCATCCACGAGCTGAAACCAAAGGCCAGTCCGCCAATGAAAGCGGCAGCTTCGTTGCGGCAAATGCGCAAGCAAAGCAGCCGGCCGAAGAACGCGGCGAGGGCCAACTGCAGAATCAGGGAGAGATTGTAGGCAACCACCGGGCCCGTGAGGAGGCTGAAGGGGAGCGCCATCAACCCAGCGAGCGGGTCCGAGGTGCTCCAGGCGAGAGTCACGCGATGGGGATAAAAGAGCAGGCTGGTGTACAGCGGATTCCGCCCGTGCGTCACGGCCCGCGCGAAGTGCCACACAAACCAGGCGTGCTGGAAATTGTCGCCAGGATAACCCAGCAGAGCCGAGCCGGGCGACAATGACCCCGGCAGGGTGAACAGAAATCCGAGAAGAACGAAAACGAGCAGAGTGATGGCGTGATTCCGCCAACGCGCTTCCCGGCTCTGGCTGCCGAGCATGTCTGCGGTTCGTGTCGCCGCCTCAGGCGGCTTGCGGGAAGCGATCACCCCCATGGGCACCAGATTACAAGCGGATGTGGCAGGCGCGGAACACCTTTTCGTATTCTCCTTGTCTTCGCCCGGGTGTCTGCAAAGCCAGCCACCGTTCTCGGAAGCGCTTTGCCGCATCGGGTTTGCGCGCCGTGTTCACTCGACGGCGCGGCATCCGCGCGAATTTGGGTTTTGGCGCTGAACTGTCTAAAATTGGTAGGAATGGCTGCTTCCAGCTCAACGACAAATACAGACCATGAGGCTGCCGCGCTTGCCGCGCGCGATGCGCGAATCGTGCGCGCGTTCTTTCGCGGGGGCGGCCTGACACCGGAAAATCCGGCTTATCTTGAGGCTGCGTTTCGAATCATCGAAACGCTTTTGCGAGAAGACCTGGCGGCTGGCGATTTGACCGCTTCCGCTTTGGGAATCGGCGGTGAACGAGTTTCGGCGCACATCCTTGCGCGCGAGGACGGCGTGATTGCGGGAGTTGCGGAAATTGCTGCGCTCTACCGCAAGCACGAGGTCGCGGTCGAGATTGAACAACAGGATGGCGAATCGATCGGCGCAGGCGACGTTGTGATGCGCGTGGAGGGCAGCCAAGCGGCGCTGCTGGGCCTCGAGCGCACGGCGCTGAACATTCTGCAACGAATGAGCGGAATCGCGACTGCCGCACGACGCCTGCAAGACCGCGTGCACCGCACCGCCTCGCGGACGCGGATCGTCGGCACACGCAAAACGCACTGGGGCCTGCTGGACAAGCGCGCGCTTCATCTGGGCGGCGCGGGAACGCACCGGCTGGGGCTCGGCGACGCGATTCTGATCAAGAACAATCATCTGGCGCTGATCGCGAACAGCGAGGAAGAGGCCGCGCCGAAGGTGATTGAGCGGGCCTGGGCGGCCCGTGGAAAGTCGGCGTTTATCGAAGTGGAAGTTCGCAGCGAAGCGGCAGCGCGCGCGGCGGCGCAAGCGTTTCAGCGCTTGCAGAGGACGTCCGCGGAAGATTATCCGTGCGTGCTGATGCTGGACAACATGGCACCCAGGGAGATGAGCGGCGTCATCGCCAGCCTGCGCCAGGAGGGCCTGTGGGATTCCATCCTGGTGGAAGCCAGCGGGGGCATTTGCGAGTCTAATGTGGAAGAGTACGCCGCTTGCGGAGCGGACGTCATCTCGATCGGCGCGCTGACGCATTCGGTCCAAGCGCTCGACCTGAGCCAGCGCATGAACAATGCGGCGCGAATGCCTGCGGGAGCATCTTAGGAGCGAGGACTTCATGTCGAGTGCAATCGCACCCGCGGAAACGAGATTCGAGGATCGCTACACCGTTCCGGCGATCGAGAGCATAGCCGACACGCCGGAGGAAATTCGCCGCAAGCAGAAACGGATTCGCGACCTGTGCGCGCAGCGCAACGCCGTTTTGCTGGCGCATCATTACCAGCGCGCGGAAGTGCAGGAAGCGGCCGACGCCGTCGCGGATTCGCTGAAGCTGTCGCAGGCGGCCGCGAAAACGAAGGCGGATGTCATCGTGTTTTGCGGAGTGCACTTCATGGCGGAGACGGCCTCGATTCTGTGCCCCGAGAAGATTGTTCTGCTGCCGGACCTGCGCGCGGGCTGCTCGCTTTCCGCCACAGTGACCGCAGCCGAGTTGCGCCAATGGAAGGAAAAGCTGCCGGGCGCGGTGGTGGTGTCGTACATCAATACTTCCGCGGAAGTGAAAGCGGAGAGCGATTACTGCTGCACGTCGGCGAACGCGGCGAAGGTGGTCAGCGCAATCCCGCCGGAACGCACGATCCTGTTCCTGCCCGACAAATTCCTGGCGGCCGTGGTGGCGCGGCAAACGAAGCGAAGCAACATCATCGGGTATCCGGGCTACTGCCACGTGCACAAATCGATTCATCCGGATCAGGTGGCCGCGTTGATGGAAGAGCATCCAGACGCCGAGCTGTTGCTGCACCCGGAATGCGGCTGCGTCAGCTCGTGCATGGCGAAGGCGGTGGACGGCACGCTTCCGGCGGATCGAACGTTCTTTCTTTCCACGGAAGGAATGCTGCGGCACATCGCCGGCTCCGGCGCCAACGAGTTCGCGGTCGGCACGGAAACGGGCATCCTGCACCAGTTGACGACGAAATTCCCGGAAAAGATTTTCTATCCGGTGAATCCGAATGCAGTGTGCGCCTTCATGAAGACGATCACGCTCGACCGCATCATTCGCGCGCTCGAGACGCTGACGCCCGAAGTGAGGGTGCCGGAAGAAATCGCAGGCCGGGCCAAGCGCGCCATCGACCGCATGCTCGAACTTGCTTAGCGCCCCGGCGCGGAATTCAAGGCTGCTTCCCCACTTCCGAATCGCTCTCGGGCCACGATGGGAGCGCCGTGTCATCGGGCGTTGCGGAGAAATCGATCGCTTTGCGGCGCTTTCTTCGCACCGATTCGTACAACTCGAGATGACGGCGAACCACGTCGTCCCAGCGATAGCAGGTCTGCGCACGGGAAGCCGCCTTTTCCCGGTACTCGGCAACGATTTCGGGATGACCGGCCAGGAACTGAAGGCGTTCGCGAAGCGTGCGACTCCCGCCCGTCCCCGCATAGCTGAACCCAGCGTCCCCGATCACTTCGAGATTCGAAGGCGTGTCGTTGACCACAACGCAGTTTCCGAATCCCATCGCTTCGACCAGAGACGGATGAGTTCCGCCCACTTCATCCGGAAGAACGAAGAGGTACGCGTTCTTCTGAAGCTGCTCGTAGCCGCGTCCATAGAGCCCGCCGGCAAAAATAATTCGCGAATCGTGCGTGGCCTTCAGCGAGCGGACGTATTCATGTCCCCACGGATCATCGCCCACAATCACCAGTTTCATGTCCGTGTTGACGTACTCGAACGCGCGGATCAGCACGTGCACGTTGTTTTCGGGAACGAGGCGCCCGACAAACAGCATGTATTGCCTGGGCTTCAGACCGAGCCGATCGAGGGCGTCGACGCCGTTTTCGCCGCTTTCGCGCATTCCGTAGGGAATGAATGAGGACTGCGCGCGGTAACGCGCGCGATAGTACGCCTGCACTTCGCGGGAATCGGAGACAAGTCCATCGCAGAACCAGCAAGCGAGGCGTTCGGAAAACCGCAGATACCAGCTGGCCAGGCGGCCCCATTTCTTCCGCTGCCAGTCCGTTCCATCGACCGAACAAACCACCTTGGCCCCGAAGAGCTGCGGAATCGGCGCGAACAAAGTGGTGCCAGTGATGAAGTAGTGGACGACGTCGGGGCGCTTCAGCACGACGTGCAGGCTCGAAAGCAGCGAATGAACGATGGCGCTCAGATTCTTGCTTTGAATGGTGGGCAGATTGATCAGGCGGATGCCTTCGTAGTCGGCGCCGCGATGAACGCTCAAGCCGGAGCGGTTGTAGACGATCACTTCATGGCCGAGCTTCACCAGGCGACGCCCGATTTCGTCGGCAGCCGTTTCAAACCCGCCGTAGCGGGGCGGAAGAGCTTTCAATCCAATCATGGCGATGCGCATTGCGGTTCTCCGGCAGACAGATTTCAACGTTTTCAAAGCCGGCACAGAAGCGGGCGGGGAGGAATTCGTACGCCGGTTCCGACATTCACTTCGTTACGTAATACGTCGTGCTGCGGATCGGGCCTTTCTGCATCACGACTTGAGTTTCTTCGAAGACGACGCGCCCGCCCGAGCGCCCCAGGAAGGCGAGCACGCCGGCGCGCGGGATGAAGTTCATGTGAATGGGGTTCAATCCGAGCGAGCAATAGAGAAAGTTGTGAGTGAGGCCGGCGCCGCGAAGCACCTGATAGGCGCGCCGGCGCGGCTGCAAACGGTTGCGAAAAGGAATAAAGCTTGGAAGCTGAAAGACGAGCAAGCCGCCCGGCTGGAGCACGCGCAGAAACTCGGCGATGAACGCGAAAATCGAGCGTTTGTGAGGAAGATGTTGCAGCACCAGCACGCTCAAGATGAAATCGAAGCGGGCCGGGGGAAACATGCGCAGATCGGACTCGGCGTTGACTTCAAACGAGCAGTTCGGCAAGTCCGCATTCAGCTCGCGCGCCCGGCGAATCATTTCTTCCGAAATATCGACTCCGCAGCATTGGGCGAAGCGCGGAGCGAGAGCGCGGGTCAAGCGTCCGACCGCACAGCCGAAATCGAGCGCACGCTCGCGCCGATGGGGCAAGCCATACGCGGCGCCCCGTTCCACCGTGAGCCGGACGAGATCTTCGCCGGTGCGAAAGAATTCGCCGAGGTCCCAGCGTCCGAACTGGCGCAGGGGATCGGAAAGCACGGCCCAAAGCGGGTCGAGCTTGCCGAGTTCGTTCCAATCCTGTTTCTGACGCTGCAACATGCGGCTCCTCAGGCGATTTTCCTTCGGCCATCGCGCGAGGCCATGGCCGCGGCGAAGATATCTTTGAGCTTCTTATAGCTTTCGAGCGGACGATATTTCGTGTCGACCAGCATGCGCCCATGGCGTCCCATCCGTTCGGTCTCCGAAGGCCGCGCGAGCATGTATCGGAGCTTCTGAACGAGATCGGCGTGATCCCCTGGCTGGAACAGGAGCCCGCTCCTGTGGTCCTCAACGACAAAAGGCAGCGCGCCGAGTCGCGAGGCGATCACCGGCTTGCCCGCCGCGTATGCTTCCAGAGCGGAGAGGCCGAAGGTCTCGTAACTCTCGGAGGGAAGCACGGCGCAGGCGCTGTCGCGTAGGAGTTGCCATTTTTCCTCGCCGGACTTGAACCCGAGGAGCTCGACGTGCCCGATTTGTTTCTCCCGCAGAAAAGCGCGGAGTTGCGGCTCAAGCGGGCCTGAACCGGCAATCTTCAGCGGAATGTCGCGGTGTTCCGCGAGCGCGCGGACGAGCCCGAGCACGCCTTTTTCGGGCGAAAGACGTCCGAGGAAAACGACGTAATCGCCCGGGCGGAAGCGCGGCTCGACTCCGGCAGCGTCGACGAAATGGGGCTTGATCCAAATTTTTCCCGGGGGCAGGCCGCCTTCGATCAGCTTCTGCCGCGAAAAGGACGTGGGGCAAACGAAGACAGGGACCAGGTCCAACACTTTTTTGCGCCGGGCGGCGGACATCGCAAAAGCGGCCATCAAGCTGGCGGCATACGAGTCGCGATAGCAACGATGGCGCACGGCGTTGAAGAAAGAACCGGTCTTGCAGCGCTCGCAGATGGCGCCATTGGTGTGGAACAGGCCATTGGGACAGAGAAAGCGGAAATCGTGAACGAACTGAACGCAAGGAACTTCGTGTTCGCGCAGAGCGCGATAGATGGACGACGAAATCAAGGGGAAGGCATTGTGGACGTAGGCGAGATCCGGCCGTTCATCCCGGATGATGGCCTCGATGTCCGTTCTTGTGCGGAGGGAATCGATGGCTTCGAACGGGAAACGCAGCTGGTCGAGAAAGCTGTATTCCGCGATTTCGCGATTGTTTCTGGAGTAGAAAACCACTTTGTGGTTGTACTTTTCGAGCAGCCACTTCTCGGCCAGAGCCGCGGCGTCTTCGCCCCCGAAATTACGGTAAAAGTCATGGATAAAGAGAATCTTCATTCGTTACGCTCTTTGCTTCCCTGCGGTGCGAGGCGCGCACAACCCGCCGCGGGTGGCCGGGGAGATCCTCGCGATCAAATGGGTTCGCTCTTTTCCGCGGCCAGGCCGCTCGCCGCATCGACGCTCCGGAGACGCGACGGCCGGAACTGTTCGAGATAGTAGCCGCGTAGAAATTTTTCTCTGTAGCGCATCGCGCGCGCCGCAAGACGAAGAGCTTCGCGAACCGGCCGGCGCAAGAGCGGCGGACGAATCCGCTGGAGCAGAGCGGAATACTTCAGTCCGATCGCGTTGTGCTCCTCGCGCTGCTTATCCGCGTGGGCCCCGGTTTTGCTTTCGGGATGCAGCCGAAAGTCGGCGACCAGCGCGGGAATGTGGCGGAACGAGTATCCGCGCCGCGCCAGCCGCAGAATGAACTCGTAGTCCATGGCGTAATGAAATCGAGTGTCGATCCAGTTCCCTTCATCAAAAATGCGGCGACGGAAGAAACTCGACGGTGTGGGGACATACAGCATGTGCAGATAGAGAAGAATGAAATGATTGAACTCGATCTCGCGGCGAATACGCCAGACGCGGCCGGTTTCGTCGATGTAGGTGTAATCGCCGTAGAGAACATCGGCCTTGGGATAATCGCCAAAGGCGTTCACCATCGCGCGAAAGCAATCGGGGCGGTAGCGGTCATCGGAATTCAGCCAGCCGACAACATCCCCGGTGGCAACCCGAAAACCTTTATTAAGGGCGTCGCTTTGGCCGCGATCCGGTTCAGATTTCCAGTGCAAGTGCTGCCAGCCGGGGCGCGAACTGTAACTGCGCAGAATGTCCACGCTGCCGTCCGTGGACCCGCCGTCCGTCACGATGTGTTCAAGGGCGGGATAACTCTGCTCTTTCACGCTGCGCAGAGCATCCTCCAGGAATTTCGCCTGGTTGTAGGACGGAGTGACGATGGAGATCTTCAGCACGCGCGCATCTCCCGATCCAGGCCAGGCTGTCCCGAATCTACGTTGCACAGAATCATTTCGCCCAGGGCATAGCGGCGAATATCGGCGGGAGAATTGAGCGCTTCTTCCCGAGAGCACACACGCCACGGGCCGCCAGGATCTTTGACCAGAAAGCGCGAACAGATGAGTTGAAAACCATGGAGCAGAAGTGGCAGGCGCTCGCGGCCATACACGCGATGCCACGGCCGGTAGACCGCATCGGCGCCGACGGGAATCGTCAAGAAAAGCCGCCCGCGGCGCGAAAGGAGCTGCGCGATCTTGGCCATAGCTTTCAGGTCGCCATCCGGATCCTCCCGGGAATTGAAGCGGCCGCCGATGCCGATGTGCTCGACGACAGAACAGAGAACAATCACGTCGAATTCGGAAGAAAGCCGGACCTTGTTGAAGTCGTGGTGGATGAAGCGGATTCCGCCGACGACCTCCGAAGGATTCTCCCAGGGATCGATGGCGGTCACCTGGTATCCGAGTGCGAGCATGGCCGGAATCACGGGCGATTTCCCGGGCCCGATCTCGAGCCCTCTCAGTTTTCGACGCGGGAGATTCGCGCAGATCCAGCCCCAATCGATCAGCTTCTCGCCGTCGAGATCGAATCCTCCTGCGGGCGGGCGCGGCTCGCCGCGCAGCCATTCACGCAGGCCTAGCGTGCGATCGACTCGCTTGGCCATCTTTCCGATCAATTGCCCTGTTCCCATCCGTGTCTCCAGTTCAATTCGCGATTTCGGCCAAGGCGCGATCCGTTGCGCCCCATTGTTTCTCGTTCCGCAGACGTCAGCCGGCAGGACTTCTCAGTGGCGGCCCTGATGGCAGGGGCCACGCGGGCGACCATGCAACTCGCTCCTGCGTTTCGCCCGGCCACGCCTTCCTGAGCGGCAACATGGTTACGAGCGCCCAAAAAATGAAGCCAAACGGGGTGGAGTCGATGCTCGCGCCCACGGTCCCGATCAGCACGACGGCGATCAGCAAAGAGGCCACGCCAAACGATTGCGCGTCCCGCTTCCTGCGGAGCAGCTTGATGGCGTAAACGATCATCGCGACCACCAGCACAAGGAAGGCGATTTCGGTGACGATTCCGCCGCCCACAAACACGTCGAAGAAAATGGAATGCCCGGAGCCCAGTTCGGGGTTGTAGTCCATGCCGATTTGGCGGCTGGCGGCGAGATATCCGAGTCCGAGCCAAGGCGATCGGCTCAAGGTTTCGGTTCCGAGGTAGGCCCAAAGGCCGAGGCGGCCATTCAGGTCCGAAGCGGTCTGGGGGTTGCGGATCATGTCGATCTGAGTGACCGCGCCGGCCAAGAGCGCGATGCCGACCACAATCCAGAACACATAGACCCATTTCATGCGTTGAATGGCAGGCCTCTTGAGAGCTGCGATGGCGAAAAAGACGGCCACCGCAATCCATGCGATGCGCGCCAGAGAAAACAGCAACACGGAACCGAAAAGCGCGGATAAGAAAAGAAATGACGGCAGGGAGAGGCGGCGAGCCGACGTGAACAGCAGAATCGTTCCAAGAGCAGCGACTACGCCGGCGTCCGCAATGGCTTCGCCGCGCAGTCGCGGATAGCCGGTATCCGTGGTGAAGATGACCAGCTCGGGAGCGATGGCGGCGCACATCACAATGAGCGAGCACAGAGCGGCGCAGCCGACGAGCAACAAATGCAGAAAGCGGTCGACCCCGTACGATTCGACGAAGAACGAAGTGAAAAGCAAGGCGACGACGATTTGAAAAACCTTGAAGGCCGTCAGTTCCGGATCGATGGAAACAAAGATCGAGACTCCCAAAAGAAGGACCACGACAGCCGCCATCTTGTGCGTCAGAAACAGATGAATGCGAAAACGCCGTCCCCGCCACGCTTTCCAAACGCGCCAGGCGACCCACAATCCTCCCAGGAGCCAAACCAGGATGTTCAGGAGCAGGGCGACGTCGATTCTTCCGTGCAAGCTGGCCTGCGGGCTGCGAATCCGGAATTTCGGAGGCCCGGTGAAGAGCAAAAGGCAAAGAATCATCGCGGTGAGGCCGGGTCGCGCGAGGCGTCCGATGGACCACGAATTGTGAGTCTCAGTCATTGACGAAGATCACGTTGTACAGGCGGTTGTAGTGTTCGCGCTGAAAAGGAACCGGCCGGCCGTTCGAAAAGACGAAAGGGCGGTAGTCAAAGCGCTCCATTACGCAAAGGATTTGGTCGATGCTCGATTCGTAGCGAACGAGCATGGGCTCATAAAGTTCCAGCATGACGGTGCGCGGACGGCGCGAACGGTCACCCAGGAGCTCTGTGGCGCCCGACAGCACTTTTCCTTCCGCGCCTTCGACGTCCACCTTGAGCACGTCGATCCGGCTGACGGCGTTCTGCTCGCAATACGAATCCAGGCGGACGATGGGCACGGAGATCTCCATGGCCTTGGGCTTCATGCCGGTATCCACGAAGGACGAAAACGCGGAATCCCGAGACACGACGAAACCGACGGTGCCGTTTGAGTCGCCCACGGCACAGGAATTGAGAACCAGATTCGAGAAGAGATTCAGCAGCCGGTTCGTGCACAACACGTAGAAGTTCAGCGGGACGGGCTCGAAGCTGTGCACCGTGCCTTCGCGTGCGAGCGAGGCGAACAACAGGCTGTAATAACCGACGTTTGCGCCAATGTCGCAGCAGATCGAGCCGCTCTCGACGCGCGAGCACAAGAAGGCCGTCTCCGCGTATTCGTGAACGCCGCCATAGTAAATTTCGCGCCCGACTTCCTCATCGGCACGGACAATCATCTGGAAACGCTTGAGGCGTTTCTGGCGCAGGACCACGCCGTGGCGCCAGCGGCGGGCCAGCAGCTTGAGGTCGGTGGAAAGATTCGAAAGCCCTTGCCCCAGGGCGTAGGTTCCGACCGTAAAGCGGTGCGAAAGCCGCTTCCAGGGGGAGACCGCTCGGAGATCGACGCTCGTGGTCATAGGCTCTTTGCGACTTTCGCGAAATTCAGGCTGATAGCCGGACCGTAGAACAATCGGCCCGCAGCGGCGCCCAGCAGCCCGAACGGCGGAATCAGGAGAGCAGCCGCGCACAATGACAGCGCGCCGCCGAAAACGTTCATCAGAGAAACGAAGCGGACTTTCCCCAGACCGAGCAGGGTGAAATGCGGCGCCACGTTGACTGACAACGCGCAAAACGCCACCGCCAGGACGACCAGCACGAGATGCGCGTGAGCGGCAAACGCCGTTCCCATCCAGAGCTTGAGAATCTCCCGCCCGAACAATACCAGCGGCAGCGCAAGCAGTACGGCCATCGCGCAGTTGACGCCCACCGCCAGACGGAAGACACGCCGCATGGCTTCTCTGTTTTGCGACTCGCGCCGCGCGCTGATGTGAGGGAAAAGGAAGCCGAGGGCCCCGCTGGCAAGCCCGTGGACTTGTTGGGCGATTTGCACGCACAGCGTGTAATAAGCGAGCGGCACCGTTCCCAACATGGCGGCGATGAGCAGGCGGTCCGACTGGCTAAAGGCGACGCCCGCCGCGTTTTGGATCCAGCTATAACAGCCGAAACCCAGCACTTCCTTCCATGAGCGCCAATCCATCGCCGGCCAGAATGACCGCACGCCCAGGATTCGCACGATGGCAAATGCCTGCGCGCAAATACCCAGCAGTGTGAATCCAGCGGTGAGAAGAAGAATGGCGACGATTCCGTGGCCAAGCGCAACGAGCACGACCGCTCCGATGATGGTTCCCGATTTCACGAACACGGCAATCTTGCTCGGCGGGCCAAAGGCTTCGTAGGCTTTCAACGCGCTGGCAAGAACCTGATAAATGGCCTGCAGAAAAAGCACGAGACTTCCTGCCTCAATCGCTCGCGCCGCTTCCACGAAATTCGCGGGAGCGATCTTGAACACATGCTGCACCAGCAGCGGCGCCGATAAATACAACGCCAGCGCCACAACCGCTCCGAAAAGGCCGCTCAACGCTAAAGTTCCCGCCAGGATTCTCCGCACGCCCGCGGAATCTTTGCGGCCGCGGTAGGCCGAGATGTACTTGATCGTTGCGTCTCCCAAGCCCACGTGAAAAATGCCCGCCGTTCCGGTGAAAGCGTTGACTAACATCCACAACCCGTATTGGCCGAAGCCCATCCGCGAAACCAAATACGGCGCGGAAACCACTACGAGCGCCGGCTGCGTGACGTACTCGAGGACGCCGTACGTCGCATTGGAAGCGCTGTCGCGGAACGCATGCGAACGGCGCAATCCGGCGATTCGGGTGCCGACGCCCCTCCAGGTCCAAAAACCGACCGCAGGCTGGTCCAGTTCGCTCAAAGCGCCCTCATTCGAGCCGGGGAGAGCAAAACCCTAGGCTCCGTCCCCGCGCAGAACGGCTGGAATCGTCCGCAACAGCACTTTGGCATCGAGCCACAGGTTCCAGTGGTCGATGTAGTAGCGGTCGAGCCGCATGTTCGTCTCGAACGAAGGATCCTGGCGCGCAGTCACCTGCCATAGACCAGTGAGTCCGGGGCGCACTTCCAGGCGGCGCAATTGGTCCACCTGGTACTGCGAGTAATCATCGATCGTGTGCGGGCGCGGCCCGACCAGGCTCATGTCGCCTTTGAGCACGTTCCACAGCTGAGGCAATTCATCCAGGCTGTACTTGCGCAGAAATCTTCCCACCAGCGTGACGCGCGGATCGTTGTGAATCTTGAAGAAAGGCCCGCGGCGCTCGTTCAAGTGAATCAATTTTTTTTTGAGCGCGTCCGCGTTGGAAACCATCGTGCGAAATTTATAGCAAACGAAGATGCGGCCTTTGTGGCCGACGCGCTGCGATCGATAAAGGCTGGGCCCCGGCGAGTCCAGGCGAATCAAGAGAGCGATGAGAAACAAGAGAGGCGAGAGGACGGCCAAGAGCGCCGACGAACAAACGATGTCCAGGACCTTCTTCGCGAACAGTCCCAGTGCGGGAATAGGCTCCCAGTGCAGTTCCATCACGGGGAAATCGCCCACGCGGCGCAGCGGCGCGTCCCATCCCAGACCGTCATACAGATCGGGGACTACCTTCACGTTCCAGCGATTTCGTCTGGCCTCCAGCGCGATCTGCTTCACGACTTCCCGCTCGGAGGGAATGGTGATGAAGATATCGTCGATGAACTCCGCTTGTCCGACGCGGGCGAGGTCCTCGATCTTTCCGCGCAGCCGATGGTCCGTGCTGTGATCCGCGTCGAGGAAACCTTTGAAGCGGTATCCCAGCAGCTTATTTGTTTCCAAAGACTCCGCCAGCGCTTGTCCGATGCTTCCCGCGCCGACGATCAGCGCGTTGCGCGTGCCGATTCCTTGGGTCACGCGGCGAATCACGAACTTCCTTTTCCAGAATCGCCAGGCACTCAGAGCGACGACGTCGAGCGCACCGGCGACGAGCACCACGGCTCGAGATACCTGCCCGTATCCGGAAAGAAAAACGAACGCCATCAAGAACAGAGTCGCCAGGCAGACTGCTTTTGCGACTCCGTACGTCTCGTCCGCGGCAGAGCGCGTGCGCGGCGTTCGATACAAATCCTGTCCCTGGCAAAAGAGGATGATCAGGGTCGCGTACAGCAGAAGGAAGCCTCCATACGCGGAAATGGGAAACGTGGGCGAAAGGCCAAAGGCTCCGTAATGAATCAGGTGACGCGCCACATGCGGCGCAAAACGAGCGAACACCGCGATCGCGCCGTCGAGACAAATGAACGCAAGATCGATCACCGCGTAGGCGACACGGGCCCACGTTCCACCGGAGAGGCGCGGCCTCCGCGATTGCCCTTCGCGTTTCTTTGTCGGCCGCCTCGATGACGTCCAGCCAAGGTCGGGAACGGCGGCGCCAAACGGCGGCCCCGAAGGCGTCCGGCCTAACCCGGCGCCCAACCCAAACGAAAACCAATGTTCGAGAGCGGATTGCCTTTGCTCTTTCATCGTGTTCCATCAACTGGGCTGGGAAAATGTCGGCCGGAATTTCGGCCAGAACCGCCGTTTCAGGTTTTGCTCGCGCCGGACCCATTCTGCGAGTCGTTCTGCCGACGGAAGCGGCTCCAGACGCGCGCGGTCACGCTCGAGTCGGGAGCGCCGTTTCCGGCGGTCAATGCTTTCATACCCTGGATGACCTCAATGGCGAACATCTTGCCGGGATCGTCGGCGTCAATTTGCTGCCACTTATCGTTGCCGATTACGAATAAAATGCCCGCGATCAGGGCCAGAATGGTGCCCACGAAGACGAACCAGAATCGCGGCGGAAAACCCTTCTGGGGAACCTGCGCGTAATCGAGAACCTTCACGCTCGGCGTTTCTTTCACTTCCTCCACTCTCGCCAGCTCATATTCCTGCGTCAAAGTCTCGAAAACTTTTTCCTGCACCACGGCGCGACGGTAGAGATCGGCCCAAGTCACGCCGAGCAGAGGAAGCTGCCGCAGCGAAGGATAGAGCTGGCCGTTCTGCGTTGCCGAAGCCTTTTGGGCATTTGTCTGCGCCGGACTGCCGCCAGGTGTGCCGCCCATTTTCGCCAGTGCCCGCTGAAGTTCGGTGATGCGCGCCTCGGTTGCGCGCACACGCACGTTGTTGTCGGTATAGATTTGGCGGAGGCCCTGCAGTTCGGTTTGCGCGGCGATCAGTTCACCCTGCAATTGCGCGCCTGCGCTGATCATCGCGCGGCCCTGCTCTTTGATATCGAGGGCTGTGTTCTTGCTGGCGAACTCGCTAAAGGCGCGCTCCGCAGACTCCAGGTTCTGGGACACCTCGACGAGCCTCTGTTGAAGAAAAATGCGCTCCCTGTGTGCCGAGGATGTCTTGACGTGCGTCACCACGTTGTTCAGCGCAGTGATGTATTCCTGGGTCATGGCGGCGGCGCGCTGGGGATTCTTGTCCGTCACATTGATGGTGATGATTCCGCTGCGGCGGTCCGCGGAAATGTCGGTCTTCTTGGCCAGATCGTGCCGCGCGTTCTCCCATTTCTTGTCGTCGTACACCTTCCACAAATCGAACTTGGTGATCAGGTCGTCCTGGACGGTCTGGCTCTTCAGGATGCCGACGAAGAGATCGCCCGTGCTCTTGAAGCCCATAAATTCATCCGCGAGCGCCCCGATGGCTCCCGGCGCGCCCTTTCCGGTGATCGCGCCCAGGATGGCCATCCCCGCGTTCGGTTGATCGGGCGGCATCAAACGCGCGGTGGCCTGATAGCGCTGGGGGATGATGTAGGCCAGCGCGAGGAACAGCGCCAGCCCGCCCAATATGAAGCGCAAAATCGTGCGGCGGTGCTTCCAAAGCAGGCGGATGCGCGCGACATTCTTCTCTCGCGCCGCGCGGCGTTCGATCTGCTCGAGGTATTCCGGATCGGCGCCATATTGTTCCGGGAGCAGCCGCTGCGAGTTGGGTGGACGCTCGTACATCAAGGACACCTTTCGTTGCGCGTCATGGCCTGTCCGATCCTTGCATCTCGATTCGGCGTTCGCGAGGTGAAAAGCCCAATTCGACGATCGCGCTCACGTTGTGCTGCGGGCCGTTGAACAGAATCGGATAATGCGAGATGTGCTCGTACTGCAGTTCGCTTTTGAGATAAAAGCCGGACTTCAGCTGCAGGTCGTCGCTTACCGCATAGTCCTGCCAAGCTCCACCGCCAGGGATAAAATCGGCGCTGACGGTGCTGTGCTTGTACATGAATCCCAGGGTGTCGCGCGGGGACAGCCAGTAATTGGCCCACGCCTGAATCGCGCGGCCGTCGCGCCCAATCGTATTCCCGATCAGAAAGCCGTTATAAGTCGAGCCGTCGCGATATTCCCCGTTCCAATAATTCAAATCGCCGTGATTCGTCGGGCCGCCTTCCAGCGGAGTGAGAACGGGATTGCTGAATCCCGGCGATTGCGTGTCTGCCGCTTCGACGTGAAAGTCGAGATTGGGAATTCCGGGGAAGTGCGTGATGTAAATCCCGGGACGAAACGGATTCTTGGAAGGATTCAGCCACGGCACCGGATCGTCAGCCGCGTACATGTCCCCGTAAAACACGAGATAGTTGTTCACTCCGGGCACGTAGAAGGTCCAATCGAATTCCGATTGGCTGTGTCCCGGCACAGTATTGGTTCCCGGGGCCACTCGGCCGAATACTCCGCGAATGAAGTTGCCGGTGGTGATGGGCGTCGCGCCGGGTCCCTCTCCGCCAATTTCGAGAGTGCGCGCAAAGCCAAGTTCGAGAGAGGGGAGAGGCTTGAAGCTGATCTTTTGCCCCAGAATGAAGGGCCGTCGAATGTAGTAGTGTCCTTCCATGCGTCCGAAGAATTGATCGACACGCATGGGTCCAAGAAACTTGAGGAGGCCCGGCAGTTCGAACGGGTGAGGATTGACGATGCGCGCCATGTTCATCGGCTGGATGTTGTCGCTCCAGATCAGCGACCCTCCGACGCCTGGTCCCCAGTCGATGCTTTGGCGCCCCAGCGAAATCTCCCAGTCGTCGAGATTCACCGCAAAATAGGCGTCGAGCAGCGCCAGCCGATCCACCCCGGGCACCGGCACGTCCGGCGGCGGAGGAACGCCATCGCGCAACGCGATCACATCGATTGCCGCGGGAGGAAGCGCGGGAGCGGTCGGGGCGTGTTGATATTCGGCGCGAACGTACAGCGTGGCTGGTCCCGCTGAGGCGCTGAAGGAGGCGCCAATCTGGCCGTTCGTTCCGCGCTCGAACGGCCGCCCAAAATCGTAAGAAAGCGTTTGGCCGAAGTGATAGCTGTCAGTAAGGGCGGGCCCGCTGATCGAAACGGCCCGCGCGTACACCGAATCCAAATTGGCGGTTAGATTTTCGCCGCCCTTGAATAATCCGATTTCGTAAGAGAACTCGCGCTCGAGCCGCGCCACCAGCGCATCCGCATCTCCGATCGCCGAAGGCTGACTCTCGACGTTTTCAGCGGCTTCCTCCACCAGGTGCGCACATTCGATCCGCGTCCAGGGCTTCATGCCTTCGAACGAAGTCTGGATGTAACCCAGCGCCGCCAGGCGATCGAGCGCGGGATAGATCCAGCTGTCCAGCGGAACGAAGGGCGAGCCCATGTTGTCCGGCTCGCGGCGCTTCTCTTCTCCGCCGGAGAGCGGCGCCCAACTTCCACCGCCCAGGTCGGGATTATGGTGCAGGCGGTACACCTCGCGTCCAATCAGCCATCCCACCGCGCTGCCTACCAGCACGTCCGAGGGGTAGTGCTCTTTGCCCATCACGCGCGAAACGGAGATCGCTGTTGCCGCGCCGTACGCCAGAAAGTCCGTGAGCGGCCCCGGATATTCGTGCGCAATCACGCTCGCGATCGACCAGGCTGCCACGGCGTGGTCCGATGGAAACGAACTCCCGCCCGAAAAAAAGTGGCCATTGCCCTGATCCTGGTAAGGCCGCTCTCTTTGAAACGTGTACTTCAGCAGCGTGTTCACGCCCACCGCGTCTATAGCGGCTTCTCCAGCGAGCAGGCCGGTTTCGCGTTTGTGCTCGTCGTGCGTGATTCTTCCCCACAGGTACATGCCCCCACCGGCGGCGACGAGCCCTCCAACCGCGTAGTTCGAGAAGCTGCGATAGTGATTGATCGTGGTCGTGTTGTTCGGAATCGCGCGCGCGGTGGCCGGGTCCGTGGCGATGAAGCCGGCAGTTGCTTCTCCGAGCGGCAGAAGCCAGGACGCGTCGCCCCAATGGAGATGAAACGGACTGGTCCAAATGTCTTCCTGATCCGAGGCCAAATGCTCGATGAACTGGGTGCCCAATCGGTTGTCGTCGTCCCGCTCAACATTCGGAATCTGGAACAGGTGTTTCATTGCGAAGGCCGGGCGCGCAGGGAAGAGTTTGGCTTTTTCGGACGGTTTAGCAGGAGGCGGATCGGCTTGGCGCGCGGAAGATTCCGTGTGAGCGGACACGGCCGTCCGGGCATCTTGCGCCCGGCACGTTCCGAGCAACGGTTCGCATATCCACACGAAGCAAAAGCTCAGCACCAGCCTTCTCCCTGTTCGGCTCATTCACGCTCTCGCTAACGCCGTTCCAGCTGTTGCCGCCAAACGAACGCTCGCCGACCGCTCATCCCGAACTCCCCCGCAATCCAAACGCGGCTACATTGCCATCGATCCTCTGCTAGTAATGCAAAGCGATATACAAAGTTGTCGCCACGGCCGAAGCCATCTGCCCCGCCGTGAAAATGTTCTGCCAGGGCACGCCGCCCACAGGCGCCGCGCGCTCCGGGACAACCACGGTGTCTCCGGGTTCGAGCACGGCCGAAAGCGATCGCCCAATCCACAGGCTCTTTTTCGAACTGAGCACCGATCCATCCGCGCGAATCACGAAGATGCCCTTCTTGTTCGCCATCTCCGTCGGCCCACCCGACTGCATCAGGTACCAGCGCGCGCTGCGGCCCGGCCGGTACGACACTGCGGTCGGATTGAACACCTGGCCGGTCACCATCACGTAGTCCGGCCGCTTCGGAATCGTCAGGACGTCGCCGCCGCGCACGGTGATGTCTGCATCGGTGTTTCTCCAACGGCGGATTTTCGCGTTGATGTGAATATCCACGCGACCGGTCGGCGGGTTCGTGCTGAGTTCATTCAGCGTCGACTGCCACTGGGTCATCACCATTTCCTTCTCTTCCTTTTGCTGAGCAGTCGCCACAGGAAGCAGATCGAGATTGCTTTGGGCTCCCTTCACCCGTACGATCAGGTCCTGCCTCTGCTCTGTTTCGATTTTGCGGACCGAGAGGCGCTGCAGGATCGCGCCGTACGGATAGGCCTCCGGCTCGAACCCGCCCGCACGCTCGATGATCGAGCTGAGCCGCTCACCCGGGCGAATGCCGTACGTTCCGGGATGCTCCACTTCCCCGCGCACGGTGATGGAGGCGCCCAGATCGTTCCATCCAGGCAGTTGGCGGATAGTAAGGACGTCACCGTTATGCAGGAGTGCGTTGCCGTCGGCGGCGCCATCCAGCGCGGCTGAAATGGGAACGGTCTCGTCGCGTGCGGTGACGCGCAGGCCGTTGGCCCAAGAATAGCGGGTCAGATCGGCGGCGTGCGTGTCGGCGCTCGGCTCCAGCCCGCCACCCACATGGATCAAATCCGCAACCGTCATATTGGCCGTCAGCGGATAGCGTCCCGGCTTGCCGACGGCGCCCTCGATGTAGACAACCGCGGGCTGGATCGTTTCCGGGCTGCGGTGGATGAGCAGCCGGTCTCGCGGGTCGAGCAGAATGTTGGCCGACGCATTGCCCGCCAGCGCTTCGCTGAGGTTCACGCTGAAGATTTCGGACTTGCCTCCGGGCAGAGAGCGGAACACCTGTGCATCCTCCATCTCCGCGTCGGGAGCAAGTCCACCGGCGAGATGCACCGCGTCCGCGAGACGAATTTGGCCTGCGGTGCTGTAGGTTCCCGGATCGCGCACTTCTCCGAGCACCGACACAGACGGCGGATTCTCAAACGCGAATTTGCTGAAGATGCGCACCGTGTCCATGGGGTGGAGCAGCGGGGCCTGCTTGGGGTCTGCCAGCGCCGCGGCCAGATTGAAACTCTCGACGCTGGGGTGGAAATCCGGCGCGTTCAGCCGGATGATCTCGGCATATTTCAACGCCGGCTCAGGAAGCAGGTCTTTGTACGAAGAGATGAGGTCGGTCACGCGCATGCCCTGGCGGTAGGAATACTGGCCGGGCCGCAGGACGTGTCCTTCGAGGTAAATAGCATCCTGGTTATAAGGCGCGATGGGAAAGACGCGAATGCGGTCGCCGCCCTGAATCTGGAAGGACTCGAGTGTCTTCGTGATGGCGGCGCTTCCATCTCCTTCCGGAATGTTCAGGCTCAGCATGGTGCGTTTCTGATGCGCGACCAGCCGCGAGACTTCGATGTGCCGCAAAGTAGCCGCTGGGAGCAAACCGCCCGCCAGCGCCAGCGCCTGGGCCAGATTGGTTTCGTCTTTCAGTTCATAAATGGCGGGCCGCCGCACCATCCCTTCGACGGTCACTTCAGGTCCCATGGGCGGGACCAGAACGGTGTCGCCGTTCTGCAAGCGGTCAATCCCCGATTTCACGCCGTGCAAGAGCAAGTCGTACAGATCGACGGTCTGCACCAACTTGCCATCGCGGTAGTGCTCCAGAATCCGCATTGAACCTTGCGGCGTAGGGCCGCCGGCCGCGAACAGCGCGTTCAGCGGCGTCGAAAGCGAACTCACGTCGTAGGCGCCCGGATTCTCCACGTCGCCGACTTCGTAGATTCGAATCGTGCGCAGCTTCGATAGCGATACATCCGCCGAAACGTCGCGGAACTGCGTTCGCAGCTGCTGCTGTAAATCCTGCTGCACTTCGGCCAGAGATTTTCCGCTGACCAGCACCGGGCCCACTTCCGGCAAGTTCACACGGCCTTCACGGTCCACGGTGCGATAGAGCCGGTGGGAAACGCCACCCCACAGATCGATCGCCAGCGAGTCGCCCGGTCCAACCACATAGTTCGGACCAACGGGCAAATCCATCGGGATCATTTGCGAATCGCGCGATCCGTTCTCGAATACGTCCTCACCAAACCGCTGCACCTTCCGCGGGTTGGGCTGCGCCTGCATGTACATGTCGTAGAGCGAGGGAATGTCGTTGTAGGGATTCGCCGTGCGGACCATTCCTGCGGGCTGCAGCCTGGCTCCGTGGCCCGGCTGGCGCGTCCAGTTCATGCGGATGCTGCCGGCATTCGCTGGAATATTTGAAAGAGGCGGCCCTGCGGATTCCTCGCCGGCAAACGGATTCAGCTCCGCCATCAAATTGCCGTTGCCGAACTCGTTGCCAAAACCAGCGCCCATGCCCGGGAAACCGCTGGCCGCGCCGCCCATTGAGGAACCAAACGGCCCGAGCGAGGCTCCGCCACCGCTCATCTGCTGTTCTAATTTCTGCACCGTTCCCGCTGAAATTCCCTCTTCGTCGCCACTCCCGCCGTTGTTGTTGCTGCCGGAACTGCCGATCCCGAACAGGGCCCCGCCGTCCAGGCCGCCGCCGCTCAAGCTGCTCGCCAATCCCAGATAATCGCCTCCGCTGGCGGGGTTCGGCTGCGTCAGCCCCGCAGTCTCGTACTGGCTGGCGCTTACGGGAGGCGCGCTCTGCACCGGTGACGGTATGGAATTCATCCCCCCGGGAGGATTCGTTTGCTCCGGAACCGGCTGCGGCAACTGCAGCGTGCGCGGCAAATTTCCTTTCTTGCCGGTGCAGCTCGATCCGGTTTGCGCTTCGCACGCCTGCGCCATCTGCGCCGCGCGCTGCTCCTGCGCTGCTTGTTGTGCCCGCGCTTCTTCGTCTTCCTGGGCCAGCCACTTCACGCGCTCCTCGACCATGAGCGCCCGCTCGCGCCCCATCTCGGAGTTGGGGTTGACGCTGGGGACCAGATATCCGTAGTGCTGCAAGAGGCGCGTCGCTACGGAGCGAAACTTCGCATCCGTCTCGAGGCGGTCGAAGATCGCGTCGTCGGTTAAGTCCGATTCTTCGACCAGCTGCCCGTGCTCGGTCGCATCGTCGGCGACCCACTCCTTCAGCTCGACCATCAGCCCCGGATCGCGCACCAGCACGGCCTTGATTTGCGCGGCCGAAGCGGACACGAGCGACAGATTGTCCCGCGCCAGTTGCGACACCCGCGCGTTCGTCTCCGCGCGCTGCCCCTGGCTTTGTGCGGCCAGCGGGACAGCCAGGAGAATGAACGCGGCCAAACCGCATGCGCCCAGGCCTGCGAGCCTGCGGACGTTTCTGGATCGCCAACGATCGCCGGAGCCAGTCATCTCCCTCACCTCCTGCCGATCCCCTGAACCGCTCGCGCGTTTCCTCGCAGCGTCTTCAACACGCTCTCCTCCGACGACTCGATTCGGTTGGACCGGATATTCAGAGAAGCCCAATAGAAGATGGTGCTGTTGCGGTTCGGCGCGATGGCGATGATCCGCATGTGCGGGTGATTCTGCAGCGCGGAGCGGCAGGCTCGCGGCAAGCGGTCCGATTTTTCGAGAGCCACAATCAGGAAGTCCGGCTGCGTCTGATTTACGGCATCCTCGAGTTCCGCTTCGTCCGGGATCTGTCCGACAATTTCGATATCCGGCTGGTCGGAGATGGTCGCCAGTACCAGCTCCTGCATGAGCCGAGGCTTGTTGGCTACCAATACTCGAATCGCTCCCATCGCGTCCTCCCCTTCAGCGCAAGTGTCGCCGCCTTGACCGGCAAACGTAAGGCTCAATTCGGATTCACGAAGGAGGGGTAAGTTGAGGGGTGAAGAAGCGTACTCAGAATGTTCGGTGGCAGGTCTCAGGCGAGACTTGTAGGCACGCCGGGAGGAAACAGTAGCTGCACTTCACCCGGCGCTCTCGCAGTGAAAAGCGGTGGCGACCACACCTCAAGGTTGCATCAGCAGATTGCGGTCGCGCGCGATCTCCACCGCAGCGAAGCGGTCCATTGCGCCCATTCTCTGCAAGATCCTGTGGATGTGGTTCTTGACGGTCTGCTCGGAAAGATTCAGTTGCGTCGCGATCTCCTTGTTCGTCAGGCCTTGCCCGATCAACGGGACCAGCTGTTGTTCGCGCCGCGTCAGCCGCGCGCGCAGTTTTCCCTTTCTACCGTCGCTGGCTCTCCCCAGGCCGTCGCCCGCGCTCGCCAGGTGTTTGAACAGGGCCATGCACAAGCGCGGCGGGCATACTGCATCGCCGCGATGCACGGCGCGGACGGCGTCGACCACATCCATGGCCGACGCGTGCTGCAGCAGGTACCCCGCCACGCCCGCGCGCACCGCTTTCAGGAACGTCCCTTCATCCTCGATCATGTCGATCAGGACCGTCTTCGCCAGCGGCGCCGCGCGCGCGATGCTGTGGACCAGCTCGATGTCGCAAAACTCTCCGCTCACCGGATCAATTAGAACGACATCGCATTCGCAGCGCTCGATCTGCGCCACCGCGCCCACCGAGCACATCTCGCTCCCCACCACGTTGACGTCGCTCTTGGCGCGCAACATCCTTCCCAGCGCTTCGCGGAACAGTCGATTGCCCGCGAGCAGAAACACATTGATCTTCGAACTCACTGCCCCACCCAATTGAATTTGTGGATTTCCTGCGAGACGGCCGCCAGAGGGGCTGGTTCGGTCTACCTGCGGCCCGGGCCGGGTTCGTTCTCCTCGCACTCGCCCCACGTCGCGAGTACCTATCGAACATACCCGGCGCATTAGGACGGGTCAATAGGTACTCACCCCGGTACCTATTTTCCCGCTCTTTTCCTAATGCTTTTGCCGGATGCTGCACCGGCCCTCGCGGACCTTAACGTGGCCGAAGGAGTCCTTCGCATCGGAGTGCTCTGACGTGCCTGCTCATGGAACAGTGCGGATCGGTATTTCCGGGTGGAGATACAAGGGCTGGCGCGGAGCGTTCTATCCCGAGGGCCTGCCGCACAATCGCGAACTCGCGTACGCTGCACAGGGCTTTCCGGCCATTGAAATCAATGGAACCTTCTATTCACTCCAGCGACCGCCAAGCTTCGCGCGCTGGGCTTCGCAAACGCCCGACGACTTTCAATTCGCGCTCAAAGGATCGCGCTATCTCACGCACATCCTGCGGTTCAAACACATCCACAAGCCGCTGGCGAACTTTTTCGGGTCCGGCCTGCTGCGCCTGGGACACAAGCTGGGACCCATTCTCTGGCAGTTTCCGCCCAATTTCCGGTTTGACGCAGATCGCCTGGAATCCTTTTTCGAGCTATTGCCCCGCGATTCTGTGGCCGCGGCGCAGCTTGCCCGGCGGCACGACAAGCGCATCTCCGGCCGTTCCTGGCTGCAAACGGACGCGCTACTGCCCATTCGCCATGCGGTGGAAATCCGCAACGAAAGCTTCCTCACCCCCGGTTTTGTCCGCCTGCTGCGCGCCTACCGCATCGCTCTGGTCTGCGCCGACGCCGTCGAGTGGCCGCGCTGCATGGACGTGACGTCCGACTTCATGTATTGCCGGCTGCACGGGTCGAAGCAGCTGTACGCCAGCGGTTACGGCCCGAAGGCGCTCGCTACATGGGCAGCGCGCGTGGCCGCCTGGGCCCGCGGGCACGAGCCAGAAGACGCGGAACGCATCGTTGCTGTTCGCGCTCCTCGTGCGCGTGGCCGCGATGTCTACGTGTTCTTCGACAATGACGCGAAGGCTCGCGCCCCGGAAGACACAAAAAGCTTGACGCGCCGTGTGGCTTCCCTGCTGCGCAGCATATGAAGTGGCCCGCGCAGCTCGTTGGATCGTGTGGCCAGAATTCGCCGTCTTGTTACATTCAGGACGCGGAGGACGGCGTGGCCTGGCAACATGCGAGGGCGCGCGTTCGGCTACGCTTTGCCCCAGCGCTCGCTCACGCGTCGAACGGTCTCCCGCAAGCGCACCGCCAGTTCGACCACGGTGCGAATCCTTTGCGTTTCGGCGGGTGGAAACTTTTCACCGTGCGCCAGCAGCAATTCCGCGTTTCCCAAAATTCCGGTCAGCGGGTTGTTGATTTCGTGACGGAAGATTTCTCCGATGTCTTCGTCTCCGCCGCCGGCGGTCATGGCGTTCGCATCTCTGCTCGCGTTCGCGCTGCGCAGCCTTCGTTCGATCAAGCTGATGGCCAGCAGCTCCCAATCGGCTGCGCGCGGCGCGAAGTCCACCTGCCCGCTCGCGAGCAGCCTCCCGATTTCAGAGTGGCGTTCGTATGCGGCGACCAACAGCACCGGCGCCACGGTGGCCAGCTCGGCGAGCGTTTCAGCCAGCGGCCACTGACCCAGGATCCGGTCGTCGACGATGATGGCCTTCGGCTCTTGCGCCCTGGCCGCCTGGCGAAGCGCTTCGATTGTATCGAGGCACAGGATTGAATCAGGCGCAGTGATGCGTTGCAGGTGCCGCACCAGCCGCCCCGTAAATTCAAGGTTCGGAAGTCCGGCGATGACAACCGCCTTCTCCCTTACCCCGGCCGCTCGTGCGGCTGCTTCTTGACTTGCCGCTTCGCTTCGCATCTCACTGGCTCCTTCGATCGTGCCTGCCGGTTCCGCTCATTTCCTGCGGATCCCCATCCTTCCCGCCGGCCTGCAACATCTCACGAACGGCCAACTTCAGTTCCTCGACCAGGAACGGTTTGGCCAGATACCGGAGTTTTCTGGGCTTCAGAAACTCGAGGGTCCGGGGCCCTAGGGTGTCGCCGGTCATGAACAGCAACCTGTTGCGCATCGGGCTTCCTGCCTGCGCCAGCGACTCGTAGAAGGTCGGCCCGTCCAGACCCGGCATGCGCAAGTCGCAGATCAGCAGGTCGTAATTGCGGCGCGCAACCCGGTTGAGCGCTTCCTTGCTGTCCAGCACCGCTTCCACCTCATGGCCTTCCTCTTCCAGCACGTCCATCACGAGTTGGGCGATGGTTGGCTCGTCTTCGATGACCAAAATGCAGCCCTTGGCGGCCACGCCAGCCGCGTCTGTCTGTGCCGGGGGCGCATCGGGCACCGCCGCGAAATGCGCGGCAACGACGGGCAGCTCGATTCGGAATCTGGCGCCGCGTCCCGGCCGGCTTTCGAAGGTCACCTCGCCGCCATGCTGCTGCACGATGCCGTAGACAATCGAGAGCCCGAGTCCCGTGCCCACGCCCTGAGGTTTGGTGGTAAAGAACGGATCGAAAATGCGGCTGGCGACTTGCGGATCGATGCCCGGACCGTCGTCGGCCACCTCAATCTCAATTCGCTCGGCGTGGCCCGGCACTTCCAACAACCCTTTCGCAATCGGCAGGCGCCGGGTTCGTATGGTGACGTGTCCCTGACCTCGCGCTTCCACCAAAGCCTGCTCGGCGTTCATCAGCAGGTTCAAGATCACCTGCTGGAGCTGATAGGGGTCGGCCAGAGTGCGCGGCAGGTCCGGGGCCAAATGGCAGGTCACGCGAATGTTCTCGATCCTCAATTCATAACTGCGCAGCGCCAGGGTGCGCTCGATCACTTCGTTAATGTCGGCGGGACGGCGCTGCGGCTCGCTCTCGCGCCCAAAATAGAGCAGGTTTTTCACGATCTGCCGCGCGCGCTCGGCCTGCTGGTACACCTTGGTAGCCTGCTCGAGCTGGCCGCGTTTCAATCCATGCGCCAACAAGAGCTGCGCGTACCCGACGATGGTGGTCAGCGGATTATTCAGCTCGTGCGCGATTCCAGAAACGAGCTGCCCCACAGCGGCCATTTTCTCCGTCTGAAACATCTTGGCCTGAATCTCTCGCTCGCCCGTGATGTCCGAATAGACCTCCAGCCAGCCCTGCGCGCGGCCTTCCCCATCCAGCACCGGGCGGGCGCTGCGTTCGATCACGCGATGCCGGGGAGTGAGAAGTTCAGCCTCATCACGCACGGGTTGCCTCTCGCCCTCTGCAAACCGTTTCCGGACTTCCGCAAACGGCTTGGCGTCCCGCAGCAGCGGACCAAGCGCCGAGCGCACGTCGTCTGCCGTCTTCAGTCGCTCCCGTTCTTGTGCGTCGATTCCAAACATCCGCGCGAAACGCGCGTTGCAGAACCGGACATTTCCAGCCGGGTCGTACAGAATCATTCCTGTGGATGCCGAATCCAACACGCTGCGCAGTTCTGCCTGCAACTGCTGCAATCGGCCGCTGCGCTCAACCGACGGCTCTCTTTCGAGGCACAGCAGCAGGTCCCGGGAGTCCGCAAGGACGGCGCGGAGCGTGATCCGGATGTGCTGGCCCGTCACCAGCGCCGCATCGACGATCGAACGCTTGGCCGGGTTCGCAGCGTCGCATAGGAGCAGAAGCGACTCCCCGGACTGCTCGGCCAGCACCATTCCCAGGCTGATTCCCCGCGGGTTGCTTTCCCGGAGTTCCAACAGACGGCGCGCGCGAGGATTCGCCTGGTGAATGGTGCCGGTCGAATCCGTCAGCAGCAGCGCCTCGCCGCTGGACTCGAACACGGCTTGAAATCCATCCTGCGGCGCAGAAGGAAGTACAACCTGTTTCGGCGAGCCATTCCGGCGGGTTGCGCTTGCCGCCTGGGGCTCCGCTGCTTTTGGCAGGGGTATGGGTGGCAAGGTGGTTGGGTCCGTCCGTTTCTTTGCGCTGTTCACCCTCGCCCTCGGCTGGTCTTCGAACACGGCCTGGGCAGTGTCCCGCGATCGCTTACGCGGACCTTGGCCGCCGCGCACTCCTCGGCAGACGCTCGATTCGTGTTGGCTTCTTGGACCAGCACCAGCCTTCCCCTTGCATGAAGCTGGCCAAAAACAAGGCCTTATCTAACGCCAATCGTTAGGGTTGAAGGACTCTGGAGGAACGTCGAATCGCAGATCTTCCCAGATCGAAACGGATGCGTTTCTCTCTAGGAATACGCCCCTATTTCCAACGCAACGTCTTTGAATTTAACGGGCGCGGAAACTCAATTCGTTAAGGAGAGTGTGGGCGATGTTTCTGCTCCGTTTCGACGAGGAGCAGTAAAGGCAATGCGGCGGGATGCACTTCTCACTTTCTGTATGCGCGAAACTCCGTTCAGCGGGCTGTCGTGAGTTCGTTCTTGGGCGTTGCTTCGTATTGCTTCAATTTGCGGTACAGGGTCGTCTTTCCAATTCCCAGCAAGCGAGCCGCGGCCATCTTGTCCCCGCCCGATTCGCGGAGCGCGCGCAGGACCGCGCGCCTTTCCAGCTCTTCGAGTGGAACCAGCTCGTCCGTGGGCGCCATGCCCTCACCGCTGCCGTAATGGAGGTTCGTGGGCAAATCCGCAATCTGCAAGACGGGTCCCGAGCCGAGTGCAACCGCTCGCTCCACGACGTTCTCGAGTTCCCGCACGTTTCCCGGCCAGTTGTAGCCGATCAGCCAGGTCATCGCATCCTCGGAAATCGTGCGCACGCCGCGCTCGCCGTCGGAGAATTTTTCCAGAAAATGGTTCACCAGCAGCGGGATGTCGCTTTTCCGCTCGCGCAGCGAGGGCAGCTTGATCTGCACCACATTCAACCGGAAGTACAAATCCTGGCGGAATCTCCCTTCGCGGACGGCCGCTTCCAGGTTCCGATTCGTCGCCGCAATCACCCGCGTGGAGATGGGGATGCGTTCCGTGGATCCCAGCGGCCGTACTTCCTTTTCCTGGATGGCGCGCAGCAGCTTGGCCTGCAGGTCCACGGGCAGATCGCCAATTTCGTCCAGAAAAAGAGTGCCCCCCTCGGCCGATTCCATCAGCCCCTGCTTCGAGTGCGTGGCTCCGGTAAACGCGCCCCTCACATGCCCGAACAGTTCCGACTCGATGAGCGTCGGGGCCAGTGACGAGCAGTCGACCGGCACGAACGGCCGGTTCCGCCGCGGGCCCAGGAAGTGCACCGAGCGCGCGACCAGCTCTTTGCCCGTCCCGCTTTCGCCCAGAATCAAGACCGGATACGTGTGTTGGCTCACCTTCTCGATCAGCCGGTACACGCGCTGCATTTTCGGCGAGACACCGATCAGCCCGGCCAAACCCGGACGCGTGCGCAACTGCTCGCGCAGCACACGGTTCTCCTGGGCCACCTCGAGCAGCCGGACGGCGCGCTCCAGCTTCCCCCGCAGTTCCGGCACGTGGAACGGCTTGGTCACATAATCCATGGCGCCCAGCCGCGTCGCCTCCACCGCGTTCTCGATCGTCCCGTACTGCGTGAGCACGATGACCGCCGTATCCGGATAGCGCTCGCGGATCTGCTTCAGCAGTTCAAGCCCGCCCAGTGCGGGAACGCGCAGGTCCGTGATCACGATCTCGACGGGATACTGCTCCAAAAGGTCCACAGCCTCTTCCGTCGTCGATGCCGTCCGCGTAGCCAGGCCCGCATCATACGCGATGTCCGTGCAGAGCTGGCGGGTGGCGGCCTCATCGTCCACAATCAGGACCGTCGCTGCCGGCCGTTCTTTGGCCGTAACCGCACTCGCACCATTAGCCACAGTTGCCGTCCTTCATCTTAACTGTGCGTGTACTTCTCCCACATGCAATGGAACTTCCATCGGCCGCCCGGCGCTGCTCTTGTCCCTTATGATTCCAAGCCATTTAGCGCTTATTCGCAGGGAGTGAACGCGTACAGTTTGGACCAAAATGGAACCGGCCAACAAGCTCGCATTTCTACCGATCCTCGCAATCGCAATAGTTCGTATGCAGTGCAAGATTGGGAATGGCTGTTTTCCCAAAACGGAACCGGCCCGAAAGCCACCTTCTTTCCCCAACCTACATCTCACCTGCTCTAGACCCAGACCACCAGTCAGGAGAGGGAGAATGAAAGCTACTGGCGCGCTGCTCCTTTCAGTCGCTTTGCTGGCCAGTGCGGCCTCCCTTTGCGCAAAGACTCGCCCGCCGGGTGTCGCGGTCAAGCTCGCGCAGTCGTCGAGCGATCAACCGGGCGTCGTGTCGCCGGGAACGCGCTTCCTCGTCCGGCTGGATGGCGCCATCAGCACCAAGACGGCGAAGCCTGGGACGGCCTTCAAAGCACATACGCTCGACCCGCTGACCACCCCTGACGGGCAGGTCCTTCGCCCTGGCGCCGAGATTCGCGGCCACATCGACAAAGTCGAGCGCGCGCAGGACGTGGGCCGCGCCCGCATCTGGCTTGCCTTCGACGATATCGCCACCGCCCGCGGCTGGCAGCCGCTGGTCGCGGTTGTTTCCGATGTCCCTGGAATTCGCTCCGTTCGCGCCGTCTACGAGCGCGAAGGAGAAATCGAGAGCACCAGCAGTAAGCGCCAGGAAGAAGCGCAAGCAGCGGCGGCGGGTGCGCTGGTCGGCGCTGCTCCGGGAGTCGTGGCGCGCAGCGGAAAGGGAGCAGCCATTGGCGCCGCCACGGGAGCGCTCACGGCTTTTCTCATCAGCTCGGGGCTGGGACATGAGCTGACGCTGGAGAAGAATACGAAGCTCGAACTCGTCCTCGATCACCCGCTGTATTTGGATTGAAATCCGCGGGCGCGGCAGAATCCGTGCTGCTTCAAAACGCTTCCTGACGCGCGGGTTTCGGCATCGGTGCGCTTGAAGCCTCTATGGTCGCCGATGTTCGCCTTTCTTCGTGCAATCCCGCTCCGGAAAAGTTAGACTCGCGCGGCGGATTTCGATTCGCTCAAACTGAGTCAGGAGAGAGTCCCGCTTGAAGATTACCTTCTATACGGTCTTTGGAATCTTCCTGGTGATCGTGGCCGTCATTGCGTTGATTCATCCCACTTGGGCGCTGCCCGCCAAACAACGTCAGGAAACGATCGCGAATCAGCGAGTGCTGGTCGAGACCCGCCGCATCATTTCGATTCCTCGAGCGGCCAGCGCAACGGAACTCGTGCTGGGTCTCGGCTTGATCTTTTTCGGCTCGCGGCCGCCCCGCCAAATTGGCCGAAGGGGCTGAAACCCACCGAGCGCGAGTCGCAGGCGTGCGATCAGTTGACGGTTCGGTGGAGGACAGCTGCGATTTCGCGCGCTTCGATAACCAGCTGCGCGAATTCTTCAGGCAGGATGGACTGTATGCCGTCGGAGAGAGCGCGGTCGGGGTCGTGATGGACCTCGACGAGAAGACCATCCGCGCCGGCCGCCACGGCCGCGCGGGAAAGCGGCAGCACCTTGTGGCGCTTGCCCGTCCCATGGCTCGGATCCACGACGATCGGCAAATGGCTGCGCTTCTGCACCGCGGGAATGATGCTCAGGTCCAGCGTGTTGCGTGTGAAATCCGAGAAGGTGCGCACGCCGCGCTCGCACAAAATCACGTTGTAGTTGCCCTCGGACATCACATACTCGGCGGCCATCAGGAATTCGTCGAGCGTGGCGGACATCCCCCGCTTCAGCAGCACCGGCATTTTTGAACGGCCGGCGCGCTTCAGCAATGAGAAATTCTGCATGTTGCGCGCGCCGATCTGGATCACGTCCGCGTATTTTTCGACCAAGTCCAGCGATTCGTTGTCGATGGCTTCGGTGACGATGCCGAGCCCGAATTCCTCGCGCACGTTCTTCAGGATCTCCAGCCCCGGTTCGCCCAGCCCCTGGAAACTGTACGGCGAGGTGCGCGGTTTGTAGGCGCCGCCGCGAAACAGCCGCGCGCCCGCAGCCTTGATCCCGCGCGCCACCGCGAAGGCCTGCTCGCGCGTTTCGACGGCGCACGGACCACCCACGATCGCCAACGTGCGGTCGCCGAACGCCACATCGCCCAGCGGCGTCGGAATGCGTATGACGCTGTTCTCTTCCTTGACGTCCCGGCTGACCAGCTTGTAGGGCTTGCTAACCGGTATGCATTCGGCGACGCCCGCCATCGACTCTAGGGAGCCCACGTCGACTACGGTCTTGTTGCCCGTGATGCACACCGCCGTGCGGCCCGCGCCCGGAACCGGCAGTGCCTTGTAACCCAGCGATTCGATGCGCTCGCACACCGCACGAACCTGCTCTTCGGTGGCGTGCGCGTGCATGACGACCAGCATGGCCTGATCTCCCGGTTCGACGAAAACAGAAATTTTAGCTCAGGCAGGCTAGGAGGCCAAGGGCCTCGCTCCAACTTTCAACGGCAGGCTGATTTTGGAGGCGCGGGGCAGAATCGAACTGCCGATAAAGGTTTTGCAGACCTTCGCCTTACCACTTGGCTACCGCGCCTTGCTTGCGAACCGCGACAACGAGCGGACACCATCATAGCATCAAAACAGGGC
>JBJKQB010000014.1:0-3474 GCA_046705825.1 Candidatus Acidiferrales bacterium | reverse complement strand
GGTCGAAAAGCAGGAAGCGGACCAGTTTTGGATCGTCGAGCGTGGCGTACAGCGCCGTCGTGTCGATATTCGCGGGCAGGCGAATGGCCAGAATCACGTGATTGAATTCGAGCGAAGGGAACTTGGCGTTCACTTCGCCGCGGTCCGTGTCGATCAAAACATAATAGGAGTCGATGCCCGCCACTTTCAGCATGGCGCTCAGCAACGTCGCTTTGTCCTTGCAATCGCCGTATTGATTGGCAAAAACCTGGCCCGCCGGATGCGGCAGGAACCCGCCAATCCCGATTTCGATGGCCACGTAGCGCACTTGCTGCTGCACGTATGCCGTGAGAGCCCTCATTTTGGCCAGAGGATCGGTCATGTTGGCCGTGAGCGCCGCCACTTTCTGCTGGATTTCCGGGGTGGGCGCGCGGCTCGCGGAAGTCAGCTTCGCGTACCAGCCCCCCAGATCGTTCCAGCTCCCCGTCGTCTTCGCGCGCAGCGCCGGATTGCTGGGGAAATAGCGGATGGCCATGCGCGCGGCGACCGCGCCCCAGGGAGGCATGTCCGGCTCCGAAATGATGGCGGGAATGTCGTGGACCTCCCATACGTGCAGCGTCGGTTGGGACGTCTGTTCCTTCTGCTCCGGGTAATTGGCCCAGAAGGTGTTGAACTCCCAGCCCGCCGGGAGTTCGAGCGAAAACGTTGCCTTCTGCGTGGGAATGCGCCGCTGAAAGTCCCAATCGTCCTCGAAGATGAACGGCCGGTGTTTCTGCACGTATTCGTAGCCGATCACCGCGCCCGGATTCGCGGCAGGCAGATGAAGCACTTTCGCGCGGTCGTCGCTGAAGGTTTCGAAGTCGGAGAGCGAAATTTCCGAAGCATCCTTCTCCTTTACTTCGAATTCCGTTCCCTGCGGCGTGATGGTCCAGCCTTTCAGCGAGGAGATCCGGGTCTCGTTATCGAAGGGGACGACGACGGTGCCGTAGCGCCGCGTCGCTTCCGGGCGCAACAACTTGTAGGCATAGCGATAGCGTGTTTCGATATCGCCGTTGTCCTTCACCGTGGTCTGCTCGTCGTCCAGCAGGACGACCGCCACCGGATCGCCCGCATAAGCCGGCAATTTTTCCTGGGCCAGCGCGCGCAGCCAATCCGGCGCGCTGTCCGCGGCGAGAACGCGTCGCGCGGGACGCAGGGAAAAGGCCGTCAGAACGGCTGCCGCGGCCAGGAGCGAACACAGCCAGGGCGCCGCGTCAGTTCGCTTTGGCGGATTGGGCAGTCTGCAAAACGATCTGGGTTTCGTCATCGGATTCCGCTTTGTTGTAGAAGAACCGCAATCCGGAATAGTACTTCACCGGAAAATACGCACCTTTCATGCTGAGATGGCGTTTCACTTCGACGCTCCCGGGCTGCTGCGCCACCGTCACCTCGTAAACCGCCAAGCCGAGGTCGACCTTGGAAATGGTGGGAATGGATTCGACCGTGTAGCCGTTTGGAACGTGATAGGTGATGTCGTCGATTTCTTCATAGGGATAATAGAAATCGACAGCGTTGGTCCGCACCGAAGACTTGAATACGTCCGCATGGCGCGTGCGGAGCAGCGTGATAGGCACCAGCGCGCGAGTTCCGGCGGGCAGGCCCACCGCGGGTATCTTGAAGGTGCCCTCTACGTGGACAGGCTTGTCGATATCGTCCCAGTTGGAAATGGAGGTGACTTCGAAGGTTGTCCCAGCGGGCAACCACGGGCGAATTTCGTCGCCGAAATCCTTCTTGCGCCCCGCGGCGTCCTCGTTTCGTTCCTGGCTCCTCCAGATCCCCCCGAACTCGCCGGCGAAATCGACGCTCAATGTGCCGGTGGCATCGCCATGGGTGCCGAGCACGATATCGCACTTGCGCACCAGCGTCGCGTCCGAGCTTTGCACCTCCGGCACGTTGACAATCTCGGGCTTGTCCTTGCCTAGACGAAGCCCGTCGGTGCCCGCCTCGAACCACGGCATCAGGCCGAACGGATAATAGTGCGCACCCGCATCCAGGTAGTACTCACGCCCGCCTGCACGGACCCAGACGACGTCGTCGGTGAGCTGGCTCGCCTCCTCGGTGATGGGCGTGAACACGTCGGTATTGGTGGGCGCCACAAACACTTGCGAGGCGTCGAAGCCCGCTGCACGGGCCAGCCCGATGAGAAGCAGGTTCACCTCGCCCTCGTTCCCATAGCCGTGTTTCAACACGTCTTCGACGCTCGAGTTCGATTTGAGCGACTCGCTCTGCTCCTCTTTCTTGGTCTTTTCGGGCTCCATGGTGAGGTTCCGAATCTGCTCGACGCGCGCGTAGATCTTGCGCAGCTTCTGGTCGGGAGAATCGCCGGGGCTCGTGATGCGCGACAGCTCCGCTTCCAATGCGCCCCTCTTATTCACGAATTTTTCGAGCGTGTGGTCCCAGTTCTTGTCGATGCGCTGCCAATACTGCGCTTCGGTCTCGTTGGCGGGCTCGTTCCTGTTGCGATAATAAAACTCGACGCGCGGGCGAATGACGGCATCGGGCGGCATGAACTGCTCATCCGCCACCCCGGGAACGTCGTGCAGTTCGATCAGAAAGTAGCCGTTCGGCTGCTTCTGGGGTGTGACCTTTTCGGAAAGGTGGGAGCTGCGGTAGGCGAGCTGCAGTCCCTCCGCTTGAAAGCCGGAGAGCGGCAAGATGGAAAAGTGCACCAGGCGCGTGAACAGCTCGCCCTGCGGGCTCCACTGTTCCCACCCGATGTAGTAGTGCTGTTCATCCAGCTGGTCCTGGTAGCGGTATTCGATGATCGAACCCGGCTGCACGTCCGGAAGCGAAAACGACTTGACGTAGACCTTCACACCCCCGGATTTCACCACCACCTTGTCCAGCACCTTGGAATCGAAATCGATGATCTTGCCGTCTGCGTGAATGGTGCGCCCGCGGATATCCAGGATATGGTCCAGGCCCTTTTGGTAGTGGATGTCGACGTTCGCGTATTTCACGCCCTCCCGCGTGAAGATTTTGATGCGCGTGTACTCCTGGACGTAGGCCATCGGCTCGTTCACCTGGCGCTCGCGATAGAGCACCATGGCGTCCGAGCCGGGATTCTTCGGATTGTCTTTCAGTGCCAGGTCGGCGGGATCGACGGGCAGCCAGCCGTCCGCCGCAAAGGCTGGAATCCTGGAGAGAGAGGCCGCGATCAAAATTACAGCCACACCAAGGATGACGCGCTTCAGAGGCTTCACGAGTGGGCCCTCCGCTATACGCTCCGTGCCGGGCTTGTGAGGAGCATCACGGCAAACGGACGCCTCGCAAGCGCCGGTTACAAAGAAGAGAAGTGGGCCCAAAGGTACGCGCTCTGCGGGCAACTGTCAAAGGGCAGATGGGTAGCTGTCGCTGCAAAGTGAGAATGTCCGGTTTGTGCAAAGTAGAAATGTCCGGTTTCATGCAGAGCGGGAGGGCGTGAAATACGCGAACGTCGACATCCACTACCAAAAG
>JBJKQB010000013.1:0-4209 GCA_046705825.1 Candidatus Acidiferrales bacterium | reverse complement strand
AGGACCGGGCGGCCGAAGCCCAACGGCGCCTGAGCCAGGGTGGGCCGGGCCACGAACCGGGCAAACAATTCTATGAGCAAGAGAAACCGCGCGACATTCATCGTCACGCTGGCGGCGGGGGTGATCTTTGCTGCCGGGTGCGAGCAAACCGCTGTGAAACAAGTCCATGTGGCGCCCCCTGCGCCTGCGCCGCAACAAACGCCGAACGTGCTGCGGGAAGCGCTGCCGTTTCCCAACCGCCCCTTGGAGTATGTGTCGCTGCAGCAGGACCCGCGCCCAGCGGTCGACATCCTGATCGAGAAGGTGCAGCAGGCCTACGAAGAGGGGCAAAAGCAATACAAAGCGGGGAACAAGGACGCAGCCAAGGCGGACTTCGAGCGGGGAATGAACCTGATCGTGGCGAGCGGGTTCCAGGTGGATTTCGACGCGAAATTGTCGAATCTGTTCGACCAGATCGGCGAGGTCATGCACTCCTACGAGCTGGACGAGACGCAAAGCGCGGAGGAGGAGGAAGCGGAAGCGCCGAGCAACCCGGCGCCCATCGACGAGATCGCCGACCTGACGCTGCCGCCCGGGGATCCACGTCTGGCGCGCGCGGCGGAAGACGAGCTGATGCGCGTGCCGCACGACCTGCCGCTCACGGTGAATCCCTACGTTCTGCAGTACCTGAGCTTCTTTACCACGCCGCGCGGGCGCGCGGTGGTGGCGCGCGGGTTGAGCCGGGGCGCGCAGTACACGGCGATGATGAAGTCCGTGTTGAAGCAGGAGGGCGTGCCCACCGACCTGATCTACCTGGCGCAGGCGGAAAGCGCGTTTCTGCCGGACGCCGTATCGCGGGCGGGCGCGCGGGGAATCTGGCAGTTCATGCCGTTCCGGGGCGAGGAGTACGACCTCGACCGGAATTTCTGGGTTGACGAACGCAGCGACCCGGAAAAAGCCACGCGGGCCGCGGCGCAGCACTTGCGCGACCTGTACAAAATGTTCGGCGACTGGTACTTGGCCATGGCCGCTTACAATTCCGGGCCGCTGAACGTCTCGCGGGCCATCGAGCGGACGGGCTACGCGGATTTCTGGAAGCTGGAGAAGCTGCACGCGCTGCCGCGGCAAACGGAAAACTACGTTCCCATCATCATCGCGCTGGCGCTGGTAGCCAAAGCCCCCGCGACGTACGGCATCCAGGTGGACCCGCAAAAGCCGGAACCGGTCGATACGATCCAGCCGGGGCAGTCGATCAATTTGGATTTGGTGGCCGACGCGACGGGGACGGCCGTGGAGGACCTGCGGCAGCTGAATCCGGAATTGCTGCGGAACGTGACCCCCAACGATGCGCAGTTCAAGCTCAAGATTCCCGAGGGCACGGCGGCGAAATTCGAACAAAACATCCAGCAGGTGCCGGAAGACAAGTGGACGAGCTGGCGGCTGCACGAGGTGACCGACGGAGAGACGCTGGGGGACATCGCGCGCAGCTACCACGTCAGCGTGGCGGCGCTGGAACATGCCAATCATCTGAACGAGGACGCCGCCGTCCCGGACGGCTTCTGGCTGAATGTGCCGGTTCCTCCGACGCCGCTGATGACGTACTACCGCGTGCGTCCGGGCGACACGCTGGGGGCGATCGCGGGGCGTTTGCACGTCAGCGTGTGGAACCTGAAGCGCTGGAACCGCATTCGCGGGACCTTCATCCGCGCGGGAATGCGCTTGCGCGTGTATACGCACGGCGAGCCGATGCCGGAAGAGCGCCCGCGGCGAAGGACGGCCATACGAGACGTGTCGGCGCAAACGCAGAGCGCCGCCGGAGATCCGGTGCGGCATCGCGTGAGGCGCGGAGAGACGCTGTACTCGATCGCGCGCGAATACGGCACGACGGTGGAGGCGCTGAAGCAGTCGAACCCGTTCCTGGCCAGCCGCGAGCTGGAAACGGGCGATGTGCTGGTGATCCAGCGGTAGCGGTCTGAACCCCATCCTGCAGGATAAGACGAACCATTCCTATGGCTTACGAAGACACGCGTGAGGACGATGTGTACGCTTTGGACCCGCGCGGGAGGGCAGGCGGGAGTCGATTTTCCCATTGGCGAGCCACCTCGCGCCCAAGCTTGTCGTTTGCTTCTTGACAAAGTTCCGAGAACCCGTTTATAAGCGCCCGAGAGACAGTCAAAGGCCTTCCGCCAGGCCAGCGACCGGAGGAAGCGAATGTTCTACGCGAAAATGAACGATGACGACGAGGAGTTGCCTCGTTACGAGGAAGAGGAAGAGGGCCTGGAGCAGCCCCACGACGGAGAACTCGTGGAGGAAGGCGAAGAGACTATCATCGAGGTAGGGACGGGCGAAGAAGAGGAAGCTCCGGCGCCTGTTCCGGCTCCCGCACGGCGCGCACCGCGTCCTGCCAGGAAGACGGCAAAGCCCGCTCGCAAAAAGGCCAAGGCGAAACCGAAAAAGAAGACAGCCGCCAAGAAGCCGGCGAAGAAGGCCAAGAAGAGCGCACGCCGCAAGAAGCGCTGAAATCCATTCGCTAAACTGATGCGAGCGAGGGAAGCGGCTGGCGCCGCTGCCCGCGTGGTGGTGTGTCTGGACGCGAGCGCGGGTGGCCCTTATGTCGTAGCTAAAGCTACGACCCACAGAGGTGCAGCTCCGTTTTGGCACAGGCCTGACTCATCGTCCCGTTGTGCCCACCGAAAAGCCGAAGGCATTTCCCGTTCAATTTGGATCGCTGCTTTTCCAGATTTGAAAAATCGTTGTTGCCGCGCGAGTGACTCGACCGATAGCATACGCGGGCGATGAAGCAGGCGCTGGAGCACATACGGCGGATGCGGGGCGGCGCGCAGTCGCATTTAATGCGCTGCGGCGTGGCCCAGCGCAGATCCCCGCCATACTGCAGTCCGCCGAAGCCGTTGAAGGTCGCGCCTTGACTTGTGATGAGCATCGCGTGGACAGGATGAAGATTGAGCCGACAGAGGATTATCTCGGCCGCCCGTTTCCGTGCTACAGTCGGTGGCCCAAGCTGCTGGAGGAGCGCCCGTGGAACGTCGTGACGCGCTACTGTTACTGATTACCTCTGCGGCGGGAGCGACACTCGCCTCGTGCGAAATGTCGAAAGAAGGCGGCATCTCCCAGCAGCAGTTGGTGGCACTCGTGCGAAATGTCGCTGGGCTGGACACGCAGGCCAAGGACGCGCCGAAGGTGCTTGCATCATTTAATTCCAACAGGTTCACAGCGAAAGTTGATCCCACAATACAGCCTCAAGCCGATTTCGACCCCGAGACGGACGTGTGAGCACTGATTTCGCATTTGCGAGCCTAACCGACCTATCGCAACGAGTCCGGCAGCGGCATGTGTCGTGCGTCGAGTTGGCAACCCTTGCGATTAAGCGCACGCAAGCACTGGATAATCGGTTGAACTCGTACATTACGTTCCTGCCGGATGGAGCCTTGGACGGCGCTAAGAAGTTGGATGCCGAACTTGCTCATGGACAGTATCGCGGCCCGCTGCACGGAATCCCGATCAGCATCAAGGATCACATTGATACGGCTGGCGTGCGGACCACGGCGGGCGCAAGATCACGGATGGGCAACGTACCCACCAAAGACGCCCCCGCAGTCAGGCGCGTGAAGCAAGCAGGCGCGGTACTGATGGGCAAGGCGAACATGAATCGCTTTGCCAGCGGCGAATCGGGCGACAATCCTGATTTCGGGAAGATCAGAAACCCGTGGAATACGAATTTCTCGCCCGGCGGTTCAAGCGGGGGTTCGGGAGCGCAAGTCGCAGCAGGGTTGGTTGCATTATCTATTGGGTCAGATAATGGTGGCTCTATCCGCATTCCGGCTGCGTTATGTGGAATCGTCGGCATGAAACCCACGCACGGTCTCATCAGCTTGGAAGGGATTTTCCCGCGTTTGTACAGCTTGGATCATCCGGGGCCGCTGACGAGGACGGTTGAAGACTGCGCACTCGCGCTGCAAGCGCTGGCTGGGCACGATCCGGGAGACAGTACGACAGCACGAAAGCCCGTGCCGGATTACTCGCAGCATCTCCGTGCGGGCATCAAGGGGTTCCGTATCGGTGTGGATCGCAAGTTCGCGAGCGTTGGGCAGCCGGAAGTTCTGAGCACGTTCGAAAAGGCGTTAGACGAAATCCAACAACTAGGTGCTGCTGTTATCGATGTCACGATCCCTAGCTACAGCGACTTCTCTGCCGTGATAAACACTATCAGCG
>JBJKQB010000012.1:0-3191 GCA_046705825.1 Candidatus Acidiferrales bacterium | reverse complement strand
ACTGTGGAGGCTATGGCCAGGTCCGACGTCCAACTGATGCTGGACGTGAAGGCTGGGGACGATACGTCCTTCGAGCTGCTGTTGCAGAAGTATCGGAGGCCGCTGGTCAATTTCCTCTGCCGAATGGTGCGGGACCAAGCTGCCGCGGAGGATTTGGCGCAGGAAGTTTTTCTTCGCGTGTATCGCGCGCGCAAAGAGTATTCGCCGAGCGCGAAGTTCACCACGTGGCTTTTCCGCATTGCGACGAATCTGGCGCTCAACGCGATACGCGACGGCAAATACCGGCAAATGCAAATTTCGATTGATACGCCGCGGGACGAGGATGAGCAGGTGATCGAAATTGCCGCGACGGAGCCGCGTGCTGACGACCGGCTGATCGAGCGCGAACGCAATCGCATGATTCGCGGGGCGATTCTGGCGCTGCCGGAAAAACAGCGGGCGGCGGTGATTTTGCACAAATATCAGGAAATGGATTATGCGGAGATTGGGAAAATTTTGGGATGTTCGGAGAGCGCGCTGAAGTCGCTGCTTTTCCGGGCGTACGAGAGTTTGCGGGTACAGTTGGCGTTGCTGGTCGTGAGGCCGGCGGCGCAGCCCGCGGGGGAAGGGAAGCCGTTATGAGCTGCGAAAAGATTTCGAAATCGCTGGTGAGTTATCTGGATGGAAGAGCGAGCGGACGCGAGCGTGGCGAAGTTGAAGCGCATTTGAAACTTTGCGCGGAATGCCGCGAGCGCGCGGAGGAATTCCGCCGACTGTGGAGCGCTATGGCGGAAGCGCCGGCGATTGAGCCGTCCTTCGGATTCGACGCGCGATTGCGGCAGCGAATTGCTGCGGAGCCTCGGCGAAAAGCGTGGGCGTGGCTGGCGCCTTCGCCGCGATTGGCGGCTTCCGTGGCGCTGCTCGTTGGGTTGGCGGTGTTTGTTTCGCTGCGGCCAAATCGTACTGCGGCGCCCGGGAATCAAGCGGTGAACAGCGAAGAGCAGTTCCAGATGATCAAGGATTTGGGCGTGCTGGAAAATTACGATGTGCTGAGCAATTTTGACGCGCTTTCCGATTTGCCGGCGGCGCAGCAAACGTCGGATCAAGGGGAGCAGCCGCAGCAGCAGAAGCCGGCGACGTCTCCGGGAACGGGCGAGAGCTGGAATAATCCAGCGATGGGATTTTCGGAATTGCACGCAAGCCGAGGGCTATGAAGTAAAACGAGCTGATGAAGAGATTCTTCCAATTCGGATGCGTGCTGAGCGTTGCGCTGATGATGCTCGTTGCGGCGCCGGGCGCGAGTGCGCGCGGATTTGCTTGGCAGCGCGGACGAGTGGCGCGGGTGCAGGCGCGTCAAGCGGTGCGGCAGGAACGGCGGGCGGAGAGGCGGGCGCAGGCGCGGCCGGCTTCTCGTCTAGAAGGGCGGCAGGAACGGCGCGAGCAGAAGCAGGCGCAGCGGCAAGTTCAAAAACAAGAGAACAAGCCGGGCGTGCGCGGCGCGATGGGATTGCCTTCGAAGAGGATGGACAAGCTGCAGCAGATGTCGCCGCAAGAGCAAGAGCGTTTCATGCGCAACAACCGCCGATTCCAGAATTTACCTCCCGAGCGGCAGCAGCAGATTCGGCGGCGCTTGCTGATGTGGAGCCGGTTATCGCCGCAAGAGAAGCAGGCGCTGATCAATCGGGAGAGGATTTTCAGCAGGCTGAGCCCGGAGGAGCGGCAGGAAGTGGTGCAGGATTTGGCTCCGCGATGGAAGGCGCTGCCGCCGGAGCGCAAGCAGTTGCTGACGGGAAGAATGCGGGTGCTATCGGGGATGACGCCGGAACAACGTCAGGCGGCGCTCGAGGATCCGCAGTTCATGCGCGGGCTCAGCGCGGATGAGCAGGATTTGCTGCGGAAGCTGACTGATTTGCGGTTGGGACCGCCGGAAGGGCAATAGTTTTTCCGCTTGCGCATCGCCTCGCCCCATGTCCAATGTCTGACTTCCCGTGTTGACACTTCTACTGCGCTGGATAGCGTTTGAATGCGGGTTTAAGAATTTGTGGAACGCGCCGCGGATGACTGCTGCACGACGCGAGGCGAACTGGCCGCATGCATAATGTGCAAGAAACCCAACGGGCCGAGGAGCCGGCTCGCGGTAAGGACACCACCCATCAGCGCACCCATGATTCCGAGCGACGCGACGTCACTGCCCGTCAGATACAAGTTCTTGATTGGTGTGCTAGGGCCGAGCCAATGTTTCCGATACTTTTCCGGCGTGGCTGGAAAGCCATAAATCGAGCCCGAGGGGGCCGCTGTGAAGTGTTCGAAGGTCAGGGGCGTTCCCAGTTCGGAGTACTCAACAAGATCGCGAAATCCCGGGTAGTGAAGCTCGATAAGATCGAGCAGCGCCTTCGTGATCCTGTTCTTGGCAGATTCATAGTCGGCGCCGCGCCGCCTCCACTGCTTGTTGCGATAGGATTCCAAGGAGCGATAAGACAGCGGGGCGATGATTTCTGCCGTGTGCCGTGCCGCGCGGCGGTCTTTGAGAGATGGGAACGACAGATAGGCCATCATGGCTCGGCCATCGAGTAACTCATTCCGCCGCTCCCACATTTCATTGTGGTCAAAAGATGTAAATATCCAGTAGTTCTCTCCCTGAAAAGCCATCTCGCGAGGATCGCGCCGCAGGCCGAGGAAGAGTTCGACGACCTCGAAACCGGCGGGCGGGTTTTTCAGCTCGTCGCGAAATGGGAGCAAAGCTGAAGAGGGCAGCAGACGCGTGAATGTGTTCCACGCACCTGCATCTGAGACAACAATAGGCGCTCGAAATTCCGCATGGGCTCCCTGCTTGCCCTTCTTGACCGAGACTTCAACTCCCACTGCACGGCCGTCCTCGAGGAGAATGCTCTTGACCTCATGATTAGGCAGCAGTTCTCCGCCTGCGGCTCGGATTACAGCACCAGTCGCCTTACCAACCTCGCCAGCGCCACCGTTTGGATACCATGCACCGTTGAGATAATGAGTCGCGATCACGGCATGCGTGGCGAAAGCACTGTGGCCTGGAGGTAATCCATAATCTGCCCACTGTGACGCCAAAACGGCGCGAAGCTGCGGATCGCGAAAACGCATTTGCAGGTATTGCTCCGTGACTTCTACGGGAAGTTTCGCCGTGTGGCGATTTACGGCCCCAACGGTCCAGCGCAATGGCGCGGGTGCTGACATCGCCAAGA
>JBJKQB010000011.1:0-3074 GCA_046705825.1 Candidatus Acidiferrales bacterium | reverse complement strand
CGCCGCGCAGCCTGCGCCCCAACATCGCGCCCACCGAACTCGATGAGGCCTACCGCCATCGCCTGGTCTGGGGCGAAGTGCATGACGAAAATGCCTGGGCCATGGACGGCGTCGCGGGCCATGCGGGACTCTTTTCTACCGCCGGCGATCTTTCGATCGTTGCCCAGGCCATGCTGAATGGCGGCATTTACGCCCACACACGCATCCTCGATCGCGCCACCATCGCAACATTCACCAAGCGCGACGATATCGGCGACTCTGCCCGCGCCCTTGGATGGGATGTGGTGGTGGAACCGGGATCGTCCGCCGGCAAGTACTTCTCCCCGGAGGCCTACGGCCATCTCGGAGTCACGGGGACGTCCATGTGGATCGATCCGGCCAGGGACCTGTTCGTCATCCTGCTCACCAATCGCGTCAATCCCACGCGCGCCAACGAGAAAATCCGCGAAGTCCGGCCCGCCGTGCACAATGCGGTCTGCGAGGCCCTCGGCCTCGCCGCCGCCCCCCAGTAGCGCCCGAATACGATCGCACTCTCGGGCTTGGCCCGAGGTGTCACTCTGAGCCCCACCTGCTCCGCTGTTCCGACCTGTCCTTCTGAGGGCCGCCCAAAAAAATGCGTGTCATTCTGAGGGCCGCCTCACGGCCCGAAGAATCTCTCTTCGCCTTCCGCGCGCCGTAACTTCATCGGCACATCTTCTCCTCGCACCACCAGGAACTCACGCGGGCGTCCAGCTATAATCATCCGTTGAGCCAGGGCGTGCGGTGAAACACCTGAAAACCGAGCAAGGCAATCCCCGGTCGCGTGGGCTGGATCGCAAGGAATCGCTCGAAATCCTGCGCGTGATCAATCGCGAGGACGCGCGCGTGGCTGTGGCGGTTCGTCGCCAACTGCCCAAGATCGCCCGCGCTGTCGATGCCATAGCGAAAGCGCTGCGCAGCGGCGGACGCCTCTTCTACGTCGGCGCGGGGACCAGCGGCCGCCTCGCTGTGCTCGACGCGGCGGAATGTCCGCCGACCTTCGGCACGCCGCCCGCTATGGTTCGCGCGCTGATCGCAGGCGGCCGGCGCGCCGTGCTTCATGCCGTCGAAGGCGCGGAGGATTCAGCGGCAAACGGCGCGCGCGATCTGGCGAAGGCGGGCTTGACGCGCCGCGATGCTGTGGTCGGCATCGCCGCCAGCGCCACCACGCCGTACGTGCTCGGCGCGATGCGCTTCGCGCGGCAAAAGGGCGCTGTGACGATCGCCGTGGCTTCGAATGCGCGCTCGCCCCTGGCCCAACACGCGCAAATCGCCATCGTGCCCGAAACGGGGCCTGAGGTGATTGCCGGATCGACGCGCATGAAAGCCGGCACGGCGCAGAAAATCGTCCTGAACATGCTCTCTACCGCCGCGATGGTGCGACTCGGACGCGTCTACGGCAACCGCATGATTTACATGGAAGCCACCAACGAGAAGTTGCGCCGCCGCACGGCCAGGATCCTCGAAGACGCAGCGGGCGTCGATGCGTCTACCGCCGAACACGCGCTGCGGCAAACGCGACACAATTTGCCCCTGGCTCTCGTCATGCTAAAAACGGGCCTGAGCGCCGCCGAGGCGCAACGCCGCTTGCGCCAAACGGGCGGAAATGTGCATGAAGCCCTGGAAGGCGTTTTGAACAAAAGCACGGCGGCAGGAGGGCGGGGTTTTCTTGCCCTGAGGCACGAAGGGAACCCCGCCGTAAGCGACTCTCATTTCTCCAGGGTTTCAACCCCTGAAGTCGTACGGGCAAGCCGAAATCGAGTGCGCGCGCGGAGAAAATAGCATGGAGCATTTCAAAATCGCCGGCGGAGTTCCCCTCGAAGGCAAGGTGCGCATCAGCGGCGCGAAAAACGCTGCGCTGCCCGCGATGGCCGCCGCGCTGCTGACCGCCGAGCCGGTCCGCCTGCAGAACATTCCGCACGTGCGCGACATCATCACCATGGCCAAGCTGCTCGCGCACATGCGCTGCAGCGTGCAGAGCCCCGACCTGCCGCCCAGTGAATTCACCATTCAGGCCTAGACCGTTTCGCACGCGGAAGCGCCCTTCGACCTGGTGAAAACGATGCGCGCCTCCATCCTCACCCTGGGCCCGCTCGTCGCACGTTTTGGCTATGCCCGCGTTTCCCTGCCCGGCGGCTGCGCCATCGGCGCGCGTCCCGTCGACCTGCACATCCAGGCGCTCGAAAAACTCGGCGCGCGGGTTTCTGTCGATCACGGCTACATCGAAGCGCGCGCGGACCGCCTGCGCGGCGCCACCTTTCGCTTTCCCAAAATTACCGTGACCGGCACGGAGAACATTCTCACCGCTGCGGTGCTGGCGGAGGGCGAAACGATCCTCGAAAACGCCGCGCTCGAGCCGGAAATTGCCGATCTCGCCGACTTGCTCACCAAGATGGGCGCGAAGATCGAAGGCGCCGGCACCGCCACCATCCGCGTCCAGGGCGTCGAAAAACTTCATGGCGCTACGCACGCCGTCATTCCCGACCGCATCGAGGCGGGCACCTTCCTCGTGGCCGGCGCCGTCACCGGCGGCGATTTGACGCTTACCTGCTGCGAGCCGCATCACCTCGGCGCCATCATGGCCAAGCTGAAGGAATGCGGCGTCGAAATCAAGGCGGAAGGCCCGCGCGCTTTGCGCGTCCGCCGCGGAACGAAGCTGACCGCAGCCGATGTGACCACCGAGGAATACCCTGGCTTCGCCACCGACATGCAAGCGCAGTTCATGGCGCTGGCCACGCAAGCCGAAGGCGTCTCGCGCATCCGCGAAACCATTTTCGAGAATCGCTTCCTGCACGCGGTCGAGATGATGCGCATGGGCGCAAACATCGCAATCGAGAATAATCTCGCTGTGGTGACCGGACCCACGCCGCTCACCGGCGCTCCCGTCACCGCTTCCGACCTGCGCGCCAGCGCGGGACTCGTCCTGGCCGCCCTCGTCGCCAGGAACACCACCCTGATCGACCGCGTCTACCACATCGATCGCGGCTACGAGCGCATCGAAGAAAAACTCAGCAAGCTCGGCGCCCGCATCGAGCGCCTCTCCACCCGCGACGAGT
>JBJKQB010000010.1:0-16662 GCA_046705825.1 Candidatus Acidiferrales bacterium | reverse complement strand
CGAATGTGCCCGGTCTGGTCGTAGGCTTTCTGGATGTGCGATCCGTCGCGAATCCAGAAGGCGTGGTATTGCAGCTAGTTGACGGTCTGAATGAAGTCATCGCCGGTGTGATCGATCGACATCAAGTCGTAGAGCAGGCTGGCGCGAAATGTGTCGGCTGCTTTGGCCTCGGGCAAATCGACCTGCATGCCCCGATCCAGCATCTGCTGCCAGTAATCGGCCGTGCGCTGGAACGCGCTGTCGAAGCTTTCCTGGCGGAGTGCCTGGACCGCGGCGGAGTCGCTCGCGTCGATAGGCTGCACGGGCATCTTGAAGATCAAAGTGCGCGAAGCGCCCGGCGCCAGATGCAGCTCGAATTGCGTCAGCAGCACAGGAGTGTCGGGAAGCACGTGAATTTTGGCGGCCTGTGAATACAAATCGTTTCGTGTCAGCCACAGTGCGGGCTGCGATGAAGCCGGGAACTCATACACGATTTTTCCAGAGCGAACAGCGAGATCGCCCGAGAATTCATACGTCCAATTCGGATCGAACTGCACACCCGGCTGCGAATAGTCGCCCGGCTTGTCTGGAATTACTGGACGGCCAAAGCGGTGATCGCCGTTTCCATCGGCATTATCGACGGGGCCGTCGTAGCGGAACGCCACGTTGAAATAAGAAGTGCGCTCGACTTTTCCGGAATTCGTGGCCACCACGCGAATGAAATTGACCAGCTGATTCGGCGGCGCGCTTCCCTTCAGCGGCGCCGCGAACGTGGTGACGTCGTATTTCACCGCGCCATCAGAATATTCGTAGTGGAAGATGGGCAGATAGCCGCGCTCGAGAGTCCGAATTCGCTGCGAAACCGGCCGCGCTGGATTTCCGACAAGGAACATGAGTTCGCCGTAGCCCGTGTAGAGATATCCCTCGGGAGTAATTTCCGTTCCCAGCGGCGCACCGCGGATCGTCATTTCGTCCGTGGACGGCCAGATATAACTGAAAGGCTGGCCGGGGCGGTCAATTGCGGGATTCTCCATTTGCGCGCCGGCGCATACAGCGAGAAGTCCAAACAAGCACGCGAGGAAGATCAATCGGGTCCAGCCCAGGGTGTATCTCATTGTTTCCTCCATGCGCTGCCGCAACTGTTTGGTTACGTCCGAGCGCCAAAACCAAGCAAGCTTCACGTCGCCGGCAGCGCGGGCCGGCTCAGTTGCCGGGATGATACTCGCGTTCGGTGTGGCCTTTGAGCTGCTCGGGATAGAAATAAACGACGCGCAGGTTTCCGCTCGCGTAGCGCTGGGCTTGATCGTCGAAATGGGGCGAAGCCGGATCGCCGCTCTCTCCGCCCGTGGTGACGGCCCAGGCGCGCACCGTGGGGCCGAAATCGACCAAGCAGATGAAACTGTTGCCGGACGTGCCGTACCATTTCTTGGTGTTGGGATAAGGACGAGCGCCGAACGCCGCGAGCGAACCCCAGATGGATGAAGTGAACGGAATCGCGATGCTCGGCTTGGAATCGTCGAAATGCGGATGAAGAATGCTGTCGTCGAGGCGCTGGAATCGGTTGATTTCGCCCCAGGGCGTCTGCCAGCTTCCGAAATCGGACTTCAGCTTGGCGGAAGCAGCCGCGAGCGAGCCGAGCAGCTGTGCAGGCGTCGCTCGTTTCACGACGTAATCTTCCGGCGAAAGCCCCTCCTGGCGCGCTGTCGCTGAAACCGCGTGGTAGATGTCATCGCCCCAGAAAATCGCGAGCGATGTGGCCACTGAATCTGCGCCCCAGCGGTAGTCCCACTTGCGCAGCGTTGCCATCTGCTGTGCCAGCTTGCTCTTCAGCGGATCGGATGACGGCGCGGCATCGTAGGCTCGCACCAGCACGGGAATCATCCTCGCGAACGCGGGCAAGTAGCTGTCGAATCCGGCGGCCGTGAGCGACTTGGGCGTCCAGCCGCGATGCCCCTCAAATAATCGCAGGGCGTGGTAGCCGCGCGGGCTCTCTTCGGTGCCGCGATCGACATATTTCGGAAAATCGGTCCGCTTGGGACTCTCAGGCCCCGCCGCCGACCACGGCCAGTTGTTCGAGTTGTACAGCCAGCCATCCGCGGGATCGAGCAGGTGCGGCGTCTGCGCGAGCGTCAGCAAGCCGTGATACGCCGTGGCGGGATTGCTGCCATCAACGGGCTTGGTCCAATCGAAGGCGTCGCTGCGGCGAGGAATCCAGTCGGAGTGAAAATAGGCGATGTGGCCTTCCGAATCGGCGAAGATCGTGTTGTTCGAGGAATTCGTGTGCAGCCGCATGGTCTGCAGGAACGCGGCGTAATCCTTGGCCTTCATGCGCGTGAAATCCTGGGTCAGCGCGCGAATGGGGCGCTGCATCAGGTTGATGCTCACCCATTTGTCGCCGATGCGGCCGATGATGGGGCCGTGCTGCGTGTAATACGCGGTGAAGGTCTTGTGCGCCATACCGCTGGCAGTTTTGTAATCGATGGTGATCGAACGCTCTTTCACCGGCAGTTCGCGCGTGCCGTAGCGATAGTAGTAGCGGCCGTTCTTTTTGCTGACCGTTTCGAGGAACTGCTCCACATTTTCCACGCCGCTCGACGTGTGCATCCAGCCGGTCGTGCGATTGAAGCCCTGATAGACGAAAAACTGGCCCCAGGTGACCGCGCCGTACGCATCCAGTCCTTCATCACTCGACATCTGCAGCTCGGCCCGAAAATAGAACGAGACGTGCGGATTGATGTACAGCAAGGAGTGATGATCGGCCGAGTCCGACGGCCCAATGGCGATCCCGTTCGATCCGCCGGGTTCCGGAGGCGGCAGCGCCTGTGCGACGCTGCGGGCCGGATCAGGTTGCTGGCCGTAGAACGCGGCCAGACGCTTGACGTCCACCTGATAAATGTCGCCGCCGATGCTTCCTTCGCTGAATGCGACCGCCATCCACGGCTCGAAGTGCATGATGACCAGCGGCTTCACCCGCGGATGCTTGTAAAGATAGAAATTCAGTCCGTCGGCGAAGGCGTCCATCAGCTTTTTCAGCCATTCCGGGGCGGACGCGTACTTCGCCTTCAGCACCGCCGGGTCCATGAACAATTGCATGCGCAAATCGTCGTACAGTGCGGATTCGCCTTCGCTTTTTGTTTGCCAGCCTAGCGCCTCGATGTAGTTCATCTCGACGCGGTGAAAATCATCTTCGGCCTGCGCGTATTCCATGCCGAAAACCGCGTCGGCGTCCGTTTTGCCGTGGACGTGAGCGATGCCCCAATTGTCGCGCGTGATCGTGACGTCGTTCTCCTCGCGCTGCCAGCGCGCGATCTCCTGCGCTGTGGGCTGAGTCTGAGCCCGCGCCGATACCGCGAACACAAACGGAAGCAAAACGAGGCCAACCAGCGGAAGCTTCTTTAGGATCGCCGATGATGACGGGAAAAACTTTTCGAGCGCGGGCAAGTGGCGCCTCTTTTCTAAGGCAGACGTTTTGACCTTCTATTCCGCACGAATTATAGACGCGCCGGACGCCGGGTCAAGCTTGCCCACGATCCACGGCCGCGCCGATCCGGCGCGAAGGGAGGTACATTCAGTTATGTAACGAAACGACATCGCGCCTTCCATTGCCTCCCAGAGTGAACTAACATACCCGCGGAATTTTTTTCGGAGGCCTGCAATGCGCTTGGCTTTCAAAGTGCTCATATCCGTACTTTTTCCGGTACTCATAGCGCTGGTCATCTTCGGCTGGGGATTTCGAAAGGGCCCGCAAGCAAGCGCGGCGACGACAGCGACGATCGCTTCTCCGTCGAAGGCCGCGGAACCGCCCGCCCACCCACGCTTGGAGGGAGCCTATCGCTTCACCGAGCACGGCTGGATTTACGTTCATCTGCACGGCTCGCCGGAGCAGATCGGATTTCAGCACGGCTACCTGCTCGCGCCGGAAATCGTCGACGCGTTCAACGCGAATCGCCTGGAGTACGAGCACCAGACGCACAAGAAGTGGGCATTCTTCCAGAAGACTGCGCATGACATGCTGTGGCCGAAAATCGATCCGGAATATCAAGCGGAGCTGAAAGGAATCGTCGCAGGTCTGCGCGCGCACGGGGTGAAGTCGATCGATCTGGACGACATCGTCGCCTTCAACGCGTTCTCCGAGCTGTCCGATTACTACGTCCCCTGGTACAACAAGACGCACAAGGTCGCGCACGCCGCGCGGCTCACCAGCCCGGGAAACTGCAGCGCGTTCGTCGCCACCGGCAGCTACACCAAGACGCACGACATCGTGATCGCGCATAACAATTGGACGAACTATGCGCAAGGCGAGCGCTGGCGCATTATTTTCGACATCGTACCGCAGCACGGCTATCGCATCCTGATGGACGGCTTCCCCGGAGCGATCGCCAGCGACGACGATTTCGGCATCAATTCCGACGGTTTGATGATCACCGAGACCACCATTTCCCAGTTCTACGGCTGGAATCCGAACGGCATTCCCGAATTCGAGCGCGCACGCAAGGCCTTGCAGTACGCCGGCTCGATCGACGACTATGTCCGCATCATGAACGACGGCAACAACGGCGGCTATGCGAACGACTGGCTGCTGGGCGATCGCAAGACCGGCGAGGTCGCTCGCTTCGAAGAAGGGCTGAAGCACACGCGCGTCTGGCGCACGAAAGACGGTTACTTCGTGGGCTCCAATTTCCCCAGCGATCCTGAGGTCATCAAGGACGAAACCACCTTCAACGTGCACGATGCGTCCAACTCCGCCAACGCGCGGCACGTCCGCTGGAACGAGTTGATGGCCCAGTACAAGGGCAAGATCGACACGCAGCTTGCCGAACGCTTCGAATCCGACCACTTCGACGCGTACACGAAAAAGGAAGGAGCCGATAGCCGCACGCTCTGCGGGCACGTCGATACCGATCCTCACGGCGTTTCCATTTGGGATTGGGGCCCGTACTTTCCGGGCGGCGCGGTTCAAGGAAAAGTCACCGACAGCGAAATGGCGGCGAAAATGGAATTGATCGCGCATCTCGGCCATCCCTGCGGCACGAATTTCTACGCCAAGCCGTTCTTGAAAGCGCATCCCGAATACTCCTGGTGGGCGCCCATCCTCCACGACATGCCTGCATATGCGTGGACGGAGTTTCGATCGGGCGAGCAGAGCAAGGCGGCCGCGAAGTAGCGCTTCGTTCCGCGAATTCGCTCTGGCGCGCAAGCATTTCCGCGCTCAGCCGCTCACCGCAATATTGAGCTATACTCCGCGCGCCATGATTTTCATTCGCGCAATGATCCGGTCGAGTTCCCTGCTGATTGCACTCACGCTCTGCGCCAACGCCTACGCCAGCGCGCCGCGCGGAATTCCTCGCGAGCTGGCTCGCGAGCGAGCGGCACGCGTCTCGAACGTGCGCTACCGCATTAATTTCGAGCTGGTGCCGCACGCGGCCACGACCAAGGGCCGGGAAGAGCTGCGCTTCGACCTGCGCACTCCCGGGCCTCTTCTGCTGGACTATCGCGATGGAGAGCTCATCTCGATCTCGCTGAACGGCACGCCGCTTTCGACCGCGCTCGATAACGGCCACATCGATCTGCCCGCCTCCGCCTTGCGCCAGGGCGAAAACGCGATCGACGCCGAATTCGTGTCGAACGTCGCGCCCGCCGGAAAGCCGCTGATCCACTTTGACGATCGCGATGACGGCGCCGAGTACATCTACACTCTGTTTGTCCCCATGGACGCCAGCATGGCTTTCCCCTGCTTTGACCAGCCGGACATCAAGGGGCGATTTCGACTGTCCCTGTGGACGCCAATGGATTGGACTGTCATTTCGAATACTGCTGTTCAGGTCGTCGCCGGCAATCTCGGTCACAAGCAAACGATGTTCCACGAGACTCGGCCCATCAGCACGTATCTCTTTGCGTTCGCTGCGGGGCCGTTCCGTAAGGTTCATGACACGCCCGGACTGCCGGGCCTTTACGTCCGCAAATCGCAATTCGCGCGCGCCCAAAAAGAAGCGCCGGAGGTGCAGGAAATCGCGGCGCAGGGAATCAAGTATTTCTCGGCCTATTTCGCGCAGCCGTTTCCTTTTCCGAAATACGACATGGTTTTGATTCCGGAGTTCGCCTACGGCGGGATGGAACATGCGGGCTCCACATTCCTGCGCGAGGAATCCGTCCTGTTTCGCACCGCGCCCACGCGTCTTGACCTTCTTGGACGCGACATTCTGGTGCTGCACGAGCTGACGCACCAATGGTTCGGCGATCTGGTGACCATGCGCTGGTTCGACGATCTGTGGCTCAAAGAAGGTTTCGCGCAGTATATGGCCTACCAGGCGCTGGCCTCGCTGAAGCCCAACGAGCCCATCTGGAAGCGCTTCTACGAAACGATCAAGCCCGCGGCCTACGAAATTGATTCGACGCAGGGCACCACGCCGATCTATCAGAACATTCCGAACCTGTACGACGCGAAGTCGGCGTACGGCGCAATCGTCTACTCGAAAGCCCCGGGCGTGCTGAAGCAGCTCTCGTTTTATCTGGGCGCCGCGAATTTTCGCGACGGCCTGCGCATCTACTTGAAGCAGCATGCGTACGCCAACGCCACATGGGACGACCTGGTCCACGCGCTCGAACAAGCCTCGGGAAAGCCGCTCGCTGCCTGGGCCGGCATGTGGATTCGCCATCGCGGAATGCCGCAGGTCGATGTTTCCTGGTCGTGCCGCGCAGGGCGCCTTGCGCGGCTTTCTCTCGCGCAGCACGATGTGCTGGGCACAGACGCCGTCTGGCCAATCGCTACTGAGGTTTTGCTGAGCGATGCCGATGGCCGGACCTCGGCTCTTCGTGTGGAGTTTCACACGCGCAGCGCGGAAGTTCCCGTCGGCCCGCACGCGGCCTGCCCGGCATTCGTCTTCGCGAATGACGACGACTATGCCTATGGGCGGTTTCTTCTCGATGCCAAGAGCCAGCGCTACGTCCTCGCGCATCTGGGCACCGTTCGCGACGTCTTCACTCGCGCCTTGCTGTGGGGCTCGCTGTGGGACTCGGTGCGCCAGGCCGACCTCGCGCCGCGCGAGTATCTCAGCCTTTCGCTCCGGCTGCTGCCGCAGGAAACCGATCCGTCGCTGGTGCAAACCATTCTTGCGAGTTCAACGACAGCGCTGCACCGCTACGTCAGTGCCAAGACGCGAATGGAATTTGTCCCCCGCTTCGAAACGCTGGCGGCCAGCCGCATGATGGACGCCAAAGACCACGACCTGCGCATTCTGTGGTTTCGCGGGCTGCGCTCCATGGCGGAAACGCCGGCGGGACTTGCCAAATTGAAGGCTCTGCTCGATGGGCAGCTGGCCATTCCCGGCGTCCAACTGCGCTCTCTCGATCGCTGGACCATGGTGACGTCGTTGATCGCTTTCAACGATCCGGACGCTCGCGCGATTTTCGAAGCGGAGCGTAAACGCGACGCGACCAGCGAAGGGCAGAAATTCGCTTACGTCGCCGAAGCCGCCACTCCCACGGCGCAAACGAAGCAGAAATACTTCAACGAATATCTCCACGACCCTTCGCGTCCGGAGGACTGGATCCAGCTCAGCCTGCGCCCGTTCAATTCCTGGAATCAGGCGGCGCTCACGCAGCCTTACCTGAAGCCGGCCCTCGAAGCTCTGCCCCAAGTCAAACGCGAACGCAAAATCTTTTTCCTGGTGGCTTGGCTGGACGCTTTCATCGACGGCCAGCAGTCTCCCGCGGCCGATGCCGAGGTCCACAGCTATTTGCAGAGCGCATCGATCCAGCCCGACTTGCGGCTCAAGATTCTGCAAGCGGTGGACGACCTGGACCGCACCGTCCGCATTCGCCGGAAATTTGCGGACTGAGTGCCCGCCGCCTGGATTTTCAGTCGCTCAGGCCCGCGATCTGCACTTGATAGCGCTGAAGCAGATTGCCGGTGTCGTGGTCGACTTGAGCGGTGGCCACCTGGTAATTCACCTGCGCCTGCACCAAGCTCTCCTGGGCCTGCGTAAGTTCCGTTTGGGCTTCGAGCACGAAAAACACCGTTTCGGCGCCCAGTTCGTACTTGTGCTGCTCGGCCTGCAGCGTTTTTTGCGATAAATCGAGAGCGGTCTTGGCCGCCTGCATCGAGAGCTTCGATTCGTCCAGCGCGTGCACCGCATTGCTCACCGCCAGCGTGATCTGCTCGTGCAGCTGCCGGTCCGAATACCGGTCGGCGCGCCTCGCGGCCAGCGCATCCCCCATTGCCGCTTGCGCCTGGTGATTGCGGAACGGGTATTTCAAATTGACTCCGAACTCGTAGGTCGGGTACCCGAAGCCAAACATTTGGTTGATAGCGCTGCCGTAAGTGCCGGCCGTGAAATTCCCGTTGACGATGTTGCTGTTGAGGCCCGTCGTCGTGTATCTGCCGACTAACGACAGATCGGGCTCCAGGCCATTGTGCGCGACGCGCACGTTGATGTCGTCCGCGGCAAGCTGTTCCCGCATGGACTCAATTTCCGGACGGTAGGCAAACGCCTTCTGCAGCGCGCCAGGAACGTCGGCGGACATCAAAGCGCCGGAAGGATCGGGATTCTCGGTCAAACTCAGCGGCAGCGCGCGAACGTTCGGTTCGATGTCCGCCCCCAAGTCGCGGCGCAACTGGTCTTCCTGCTGCTTCAAGAAATACTCGGCCTGAATGACGGACACGCGCCGCGAAGCTACCTGCGATTCGGAGCGATAGATGTCCAGCGGAGGAAGCGCGCCGAGCTGGAGCGCGCGCTTGTCGTGATCGTAGCTTTTCTGCGCTTCGTCCAGCGAGTCCTGCTGCACGGTCAGCGTCTCGCGTGCCTGGACCACGTTCCAATAATCCCGGATTACCGTCAGAAGAATGTCGTTCACCTTGCCCTCGAACGTGGCGCGCGATTGGGACAGCCCGCGCTGCGCCACGATGATGGGCCCGCGATTCGCCACAAAGCCTCTTCCCTTGAGCAGCGGTTGCGTTAGGCTGAACTGGAGGGTGGTGAAAAACGCCGGGCTGAAAAAATAGAACGCGCTGTTCGACGTGTTCTTGAACGAATCGAAAGTCGCCTGGAAATTTGTGCCTGTTTCCAAGACCTGAGTGAATTGGACCTCGGTTTGCTGGCTCAACTGGTTCAGGATCGGCGGGCCGCCCAGCAGGGCTGAATAGGCGTTTTCATGCTGGCGCTGCGAGTCAAACAAGGCCGACACGGTAGGATCGAAGGGCGCAAGGGTGCGCTCCAGCGCGTTCTTAGCTGTTTGCACTTGCTGCTCGTCAATCCGGATATCGGTGTTGTTCGCCAGGGCCAGGCGGATCGCATCATCCAGCGACAACGTCAGCTTGCCGTTGACGACGTGCTCCTCGAAGCCTTTGGGCGGCTGCGGAATCTGTCCCCTTCGCAAGCGGCCCTCGAACTGAAACGCGGCCGGAGCCCGAGGCGCAATTTGCGCCATCACCGCGGGCGCGCATGCCACACACACAAGAAGAGCGATCGAGCGCCGGCGCACGTATCCCATGTTTTCCCCCTTGGAAACAGGCTGGCCGCGGCAGCCCGGTCATTCGTAACGAATCGCTTCCACCGGATCCAGGCGGGCGGCCTTCACCGCTGGATAAATGCCGAATATCAGGCCCACGGAAATCGAAACGAGGAAGGCCAGCAGGATCGACCGCGCGGTCACAATCGTGGACCAGCCCGCCAGCAGTGCGATCAGCCGCGACATCCCGAAGCCGAAAAAAATCCCCAGCACGCCGCCGGCGAAGGAAATCAGCACGGATTCGACTACGAACTGCCGTACGATATCCGATTGCCGCGCGCCGACGGCCCGCCGCACCCCGATCTCGCGCGTGCGCTCCAAAATGCTGGCCAGCATGATGTTCATGATTCCGATTCCGCCCACCAGCAGCGAAATCGAAGCGATGGCCACCATCACCGTGCTGAACAGCCGTTCGGTTCGGCGCTGCTCCGCCAGCAATTCCGCGGGCACGATCACGCTGAAGTCGTTCGCGTTGTGATGCGCCACGTTCAGCAGGCTGCGCACGATTTGCGCCGTCTTCGGCGATTCGCTCGCGGAGGCCAGCCGCAGATAGATGCCGTCGATCTCGTCCTTCAGATAACTCTGCGAATCCGCCAGGCGCAGGACCACGGCATTCAGAGGCGCATAAATCAGATTGTTCGAATCTTCGTTGGGCACGCCCGCGATCTCCGTTTGCGCCGATAATTGCGGCGCGGCCACGCCGATCACGTGCAGCCATTGCGTGTCCACCTTCACGTACTTGCCGATCGGATCGGCCGAGCCAAACAGATTGAGTTTTGCGGCCGAGCCCAGCACGCATACCGGGGCGGCGTCCGCGTTTTCGCTCGCATCGAAAAACCGTCCCTCCACCGCGCGCAGCCCGGCGATCTCTTCGTATGCCGGAGTCACGCCGTAAATGACGGGCGCGTCCTGCTGCGGCTTGGGAAACCATTCGGATGGCGCGAAACGCTTGCGCGGTGTCGATGCCACGATCCCGGCCACGTCTTTGCGAATCGCGCGGTAATCGTCGAACGAAAGCCCCGCCGTCGTGCGCCGCAGTTTCTGCAGGGCCGCGTCGTTGCCGGGCTCCTTCGCTTCGATGATCAGATTGCGCACGCCCATCTGCTCGATGAAGGCCATGACCTTCTGCTGCGCGCCGGCTCCGATCGACAACATGGACACCACCGCGGCCACACCGAAGATCATGCCCAGCATGGTCAGCAGGGAACGCAGCTTGTGATTGAGAAGATTTTCCAGGCCCAGCTCGAAATCGGGAAGGTACTGGCGGAGGCTTCGGCGATACGCAAACTGCGTGCTCGCCATCCGCCCTGTTCTCGCGCTCACTGGAGGCCCATTCCGCCGGCGCCGGCCTTCGCGCTGCCGGCGCTGCTTTCCTGCGGATTGACCAGAGCCACTCTGGTCCCCGCCTTCAACCCTTCGACAATCGCCGTTCCCTCGCTCAAATAGCGGATCTTTACGGCCTGCGGGCGGAACCCGCCGCTCGTCTCGACGTATACCTCGGGCTTGCTTTCCATGTTGAAGACGGCCTGCTGCGGAATCGAAAGCGCGTTCTTCAGGTTCTCTCCGTAGATGATCACGTGCGCCGAAAACCCGGGCCGCAGCCGCGGATCGGGGCGGTCGAGCATCAGCGAGATGCTGAAGTTTTGGCTCGCGCCGCCAAACCACGGACTGGCCGCCATTCCCGCCACGGATTGCACTTTGGCGTGGAATACCGTTCCGGGAAGCGCGTCCACGCGAACATCCGCCGTTTGTCCTGGCTTGACCGTCGCCCGCTGGCTCTCCTTCGCCGTGGCGTCCAGCTCCATGTGCTGCAGGTCGATCACTTCCGCCACAACGCTGCCGGGATACGTCTGGTCGCCTTCCTGATAAGGCGGCAGGGTCATTCCGGTCCAGAACATTCCTCCGCTGGCATTCTGGTTTTCACGAACGACGATCAGTCCCTCGATCGGCGACCGCACTTGCATGTTCTGAATATTTTTCTCGGCCTCCGCGATGGCCAGCTGCGCCTTCGCTCTTTTCTCCTGCGCCACCTCGATGCTGGCCTGGTTCGACGCGCTGTGCGACTGGATGTCCTGCTCGAGTTGGGCCAGCGCGCGTTTCGCCTCCTGCAGCGCCAGCAGATTCTTCTGCCCGTCGATCGCGCTCAGAATCGGATTCTTGCTGACGTCCAGCTCCGCCTGCCGGACCGTGAACTTGTCCTTCAGCAGATTCGTCTGGTCCTGCGCCGTCTGCACCGCCGCATCGTCCTTCGCCTTGACGATCTCCTCTTGCGCCTCGGCCAGGTCCGACCGGCTTTGCGCCAGCTTGTACTCCTGTTCGCTGGGATCGAACGCGACCACGACCACGCCCGCCTTCACCGCTTGCCCTGTGTGCGCCAGCTGAATGATCTGCAGTGTTCCGCCGCCGACCGGAGGCGCGGTCATCTGCGCGCTCCGCGTCGCGCGCAGTTCTCCCGTCGTGTTCACTTCCAGCTGCAGATTCACCTCTTTCACCGGGGCGACGGGAATGTCGCGCGTGGCCGCGCGCAAACCGCCGCGCCCAGCGCAGGAAGTGAGCGCTGTCCCCAACAGGACGGCAACAGCGATCCACGGGGTTGGGGCGTTTTGTCGCATCACGCTTCGCTATCGCGCCGCCGGCTTCTCGAGCGCCACTCGTTCGCCCGGCTCAACCCCCTTCGCAATCAGGAGCTGATCGGCATTGCGCCGCGCAACTTCAATGACTCGTTCGGAAAATTTCCGGCCCTTCAGCACGTACGCCACGGTCTGTCCCGCATCGTGAAACAACGCTTGCGACGGCATGAGAGTGCCGCCGCGGACGTGCTCGGTCGCAATGCGCAGGTTCGCCTGCATGCCGGGACGCAGACGCGGGTCCGGATGATCGATCGCGATTCGCACGGTGAAATCGCGCGGAAACGGCCAGCCGGCGGAAAAATCGGTGCTCGCCGTCGTGCTGATGTGCGTGATGCGGCCGGTAAATTCGCGGTCGGGAATCGCATCGATGCGGATAGTCAACGCCTGTCCCGCCTGGATCCTTCCGCGCTCGACTTCGTCCACGCGCGCCGAAATCTCCAGCGTCGAAAGGTCCGGCACTTCGGCGATGGCCGCTCCGGGCCAGGCGCGATCGCCCGCCTTGAAGGGCGCGCCGTTGCCGAACGGCCCCGCCGCCTGCCAGTTGCTCAGCACCGTGACGATGCCGTCCGTAGGCGCACGCAGCACCAGCACCGAAAGAGTCCGCTGCGTTTGCCGCAGCTTGAACAGCGCCTGGTCGCGCTTTTGAACGTTGTTTTGGACGCCCGCGGCATCGGACGCTTTGTCGGAGCTGAGTTTGACCTCGTCCTCTTTCAGTTTCTGCTGCGCGTCGTCCAGCTTCAGCTGCGCCTCCTCGCCGTCAATCTTGGAGAGAATGTCCTGCTTGCTGGCGTCCAGCTTGGCCGACTCCACGTCGAAGCGCGCCTTCATCACATCGGTCAAATCCTGCTGCTCTTTCAACTGCGCCTTCGCTCGCGCCTGTTCGATGGCCGCCTCGGCGGATTTCAGGTCCGTCTGGTCTTGCGCCAGTGTCTGCTTCGGGCTGGTCGTGTCGAACGCCACCACCACCTGCCCTTTTTTCACCGCTGTTCCGTTCGGCGTAATCTTCAGGATTTGCAGTTCGCCCGCTTCATACGGGGCATTGATGCCGGCCGATTTCGCCGCTTTGACCTCGCCGCGCAGCTGCAGGTAGTCGACAAAATCGCCGCGCGTCACCACCGCCGTCGGAATCTTTGGCGCCGAATAGGAGAACCGGAAGGCCGCCAGGATCAGCAACAACACCGCGATCCCGCCGCAAACCGCCACAACGCGTTTCTTGCGCCCTCGAAACGGATGCGCTCGCACCATCTTCACGAAACTCCCGCCGCCACCGCCCCGCTCGCGTCCCGCTTCACAACGTCTCCCGCCTTCAGTCCCGATTCGATCACCACGTCGAGATCGTTCCGCGGCCCCAGCGTCACCCTGCGCTTCCGGAAATCGCCGTCGTCCCGGATCCAAACGTATTCCTGCCCGCCCTCATCGGCGACGCTCTGGATCGGTACGGTCACTGCGTTCTTGACGCTGTCCAGCTCGACGTCCACCGCCGCCGAAAGATCGGGCATCAGTTTCGGATTGCTGCCGTCGATGGCGAACATCGCCGAGAACGTGCGCACTTTGTCCGAAAACTGCGAAGCATGCGCGAGCGGCGAAAGCTCCTCGAGCTGTCCCGAAAAAACGAGCGCGGGATACGCGTCCAGGTGAATGCGCGCGCGCTGCCCCACGTGCAGGCTCAGGAAATCGGCTTGGTTGACTTCCACCGACACGTTCATGCGTGACGGATCGACCACCCTCATGAACGGCAGCCCGGGCCGCACCTGGTCTCCAGCCTGCGCGTCGCCCATCCGCCCGCCGAGCCACACCGTGTTGAGCACCACCACTCCGTCCATGGGCGAAAGCAGGCGCATTTTCTGTGCGTTCGACTCGGCATAAAGCATCGTCTGTTTCGCCCGCTCCGCTTTGATCGCGACCGACTGAATATCCGCCGCTGCCGATTCGCGCTTCAGCTGGAACGTTTGCCGCAGCTGTTTCAGCGTGGCGATCGCTTCGGCCAGCGCCTCGCGATTCTTCTCCGCGTCGATCCTCGAGACGATCTCGTTCTTCCCCACTTCCAGCCGCGCTTTCTTCAACGCATCCTCGGCCTGCGTCAGTTCGGTTTCGTCCTTCGCGCGCGCGGCGGCTTCAGCGGCGCGCTTTTGGTTCAGCTGGTCGACCAGCTCCTGGTAGGAGGCGCGTTTGTCCAGCGCATCCTTCAACTGCGCTTGCCGGTCGAATTCGGCCAGAACATCGCCCCTCTTTACCTGCGCGCCCGCCGGAGCAACCTGGGTGATCACGAGCGCGTTCAGTTGAGCGCCTTCCAGCGTAGGCACCAGAATAGGCCGCGCGTGGACGGCCGCAGTGGTTCCCGTCAGCCGCAGGGTGTTCACGAAACTTTCTTCGCGCGCTGCAACCGTTTCGGATCCCGTGGCCGCGGTTCGTTCGGAGAGATGGTGCCGCGCGGCCAGCCAGCCTGCCGCCGCCACAATCAGGGCCCCGGCGATCAGAATCCAAACTCGGAAGGATCGAATGCTGCGAGGCGGGGTTGGCGCCGGAACCTCCGGCCTGCTGAGCGGACCTGCTTCGGCCGGAGTCTCCGTTCCCGGGGCGGGAACGTCAGTCGAACTCCTGAAGGAGATCGCATACCGCATGTGCATCACCCGCTTGGAACGGCGCGCCGTGGTGGGGCGCGAATTCAGAGGTTGCGTCCTGGCCGGCCCGGTGCTGCCTGGAACGCCAAGTGCACGTCGTTGGTAACAACCGGCTGTTTAGACGCACCGCCGCGTTTTCTGGTTTACTGTAGCTTGCGATCTTTGCTTACGAAACTGGACCTCGCCTCCTCATCCCGCATTGCCATGCGCGGCCGGAGACGCGCACTACGATGAAGCGCTGTGCACCCGCGCGCGAAAATATTCCAGCGTCAGCCGCAGGCCTTCCGCCAGGTTGACCTTCGGTTCCCAGCCCAGAATCCGCCGCGCTTTGGAAATATCGGGACAGCGCTGCTTGGGGTCATCCTGCGGCAACGGGCGGAAGGCGATGGGCACATTCTTGTTGCCCACAAGATCGCGCACGCGCTCGGCAAACTCCAGAATCGTGATTTCGTGCGGGTTCCCGATGTTGGTGGGCTCGTGCTCCTGCGATTCGAGCAGACGGTAAATGCCCTCGATCAGATCGGAAACGTAGCAGAAACTGCGCGTCTGCTTCCCTTCGCCGTAAACCGTGATGGGTTCGCCATTCAGCGCCTGGTAGAGGAAATTCGGCAGCGCGCGCCCGTCGTTCAGGCGCATACGCGGGCCATAGGTGTTGAAGATGCGCACGATGTGCGTGTCCACACCGTGATACCGGTGATACGCCATGGTCATCGCTTCCGCAAAACGCTTCGCTTCGTCGTACACGCCGCGCGGCCCCACCGGATTCACGTGGCCCCAGTAGCTTTCCGGCTGCGGGCTGACGTCCGGGTCGCCGTAGCATTCCGACGTCGAGGCCAGCAGGAATCTCGCTTTCTTCGCCAGCGCCAGCCCCAGCGCGTTGTGCGTGCCGCGCGAGCCCACTTTCAGCGTCTGGATCGGCAGCTTCAGGTAATCGGGAGGGCTGGCGGGAGAGGCGAAGTGCAGAACCGCCTCGACCGGCCCTTCAACCTCGACGTATTCCGAAACGTCGGCGCGCCGGAAGCGGAAGTGCCGGTTCGAACGCAGATGCTCCACATTCTCTTCCGAGCCGGTCACCAGATTGTCGATGCACAGAACGTCCCAGTCCTTGGCCAGAAGGTAATCGCAAAGATGCGAACCCAGAAATCCCGCGCCGCCCGTCACCACTGCTCTCATCGTCTCATTGGCTCCAAAGGCCCCTATTATCGCCGAAAACAGGAACGGAAAAGCAGGAATAACGGAACAATGGCCTTACTTGTGAGGCGCGCCGGACCCGGCCGCAAATGCCGTCGTGTGGTCCACGACGATGCGCCAGCCCTCCGGAAATCGGCGAAAGCTCAGCGTGAACACGCCCGAGGGATGGTCCTTCGCGCGCTGCAGGTGGTATTCACCGATCACCAGCGCCGCGCGTGGGCACTCCTGCTGGACTTCCAGGTCCGAGAACGTCACGTGGCCCATCGCTTCGCGATTCGGATAGGACCGCTGATAGCGCTCCAGCACCGCTTGCCAGCCCCGCATCACTCCATTTGCGCCCACAAACAGCGTGCGCGGCGATTTCCAGTAGCCTTGCATGAACGCCTCGACGTCGCCGCGGTTCCAGGCGGCTACTTGCTCGGTCAGCACTTGCCGGATCTGCAACTCGCTCGATGCATTAGACACCGAATTGCGTCCGCCGTGCTGCGCAGCCGCGCCTCCCTGCGCCGTTTCGTTTGGCCGCACGGACGCTGGAGCGTATTTCGCCGCGTGCACTCGTCCCCGCCCCGGTTCAGCTGTCACCGATAGCGACACCAAGCCAAACGCCAGCGCAACCCCAACCACAGCCATTCCCCTTTGCATCGCCTCCTCCTCAGCGGAAAGAACGCCACACTTGTATCGCACCTCCGCGCCTGCACTCAACAACTCCTGGAAAACCCGCCTTCCGAGGGAAT
>JBJKQB010000009.1:0-6382 GCA_046705825.1 Candidatus Acidiferrales bacterium | reverse complement strand
TTCCAGCCTCTCGCCGAAACGCAGCTGAACATCTCCGGCGGCCCGGCCATCCAACGCCGCTTTCACGGCACGGTCGATCAGCACGACTGGTCCGGCGTGATCGTGCTCATTCCGCGCGGCCGTCAGGTGTTCACGATCTTTGGCATGACCTACGCCGAGACCGACCTCGTCCAAATCGAGGAGAATGTCATCGCTCGCGCTATTTCCAGCATTCAATTCGCGACGCAGTGATTTATTGACACTTCGAAATCTGCGCGACCAATTCGGCAAACACGAAAAGAGCCCGTCCAGGATCATCTCAACGACAATGCTCCTGGGCGGGCTCTCCGCTTGGTCGGCACGACGAACGCACTGGTCCATCAAAACCTGTGTCCGGCGCTGCATTCAACTCCTGAAGCTGCTCTTATCTTCCAGACGCCGTCGCGCCCATTTGCCGCGTTCCTTCCCGCGACTTCACTTCGATCCGCCTCGGCAGCGCCGCCGCGGAGACAGGAACGGTGATCTCCAGGATTCCATTGTGATACTCGGCATCCACCTTGTTGCTGTCGATTCCCTCCGGAAGCGGAAGGTCCCGCTGGAAGTAGCCGTACACCAGTTCGCTTTGGACGAAATTCGCGTCCTTGTGCTCCTCCTTGAACTTGCGCTCGCCGCTGATGCTCAGCATGTTCCCTTGCACCTGTATGTTCACGTTCTTCGGATCGATGTCCGGCAGCGCAATGCGGCACACAAACTTCTTGCCGTCGCGGTCCAGATAGGATTCGACAGCGGGAGCAAACGAAGTCATTCTCGATTCCTCACGGCCTTGGCCTGGCCGCGAGCCGGTCAAAAAGCGGTTGAACATTTGATCGAAATCACGTCGCAGATCGAACAGATCCTGAAACCAATGCTCTTGGCGCGTCAAATTAGCCATAACTGTCTCCTGATATCGTGAAATTCTCCCGGCTGTCCCGTGCGGGACGCCTTCGCCGGGCCGTTTCAAGGACACTTATCCGGCGCTTTCCCGCCGAACCTTCTACACTGACTCGCCAGTAAGCACCCTTGAAACACGTGTAATTTTTCGTCCGCCGCACAGAAGAATCCATCGGTCAAGAGATGTATGAAATGCGAGGAAAGTCCGGAGGGGAACTGTATCTCTCTGTGCAAACTGTTCAAAATGATCGAGCTTCCGGGGAAGCATCGCGCGGCAAGCGCGCGAGAAGTCCTAGAACTTCGTCACTTCGCTGAAGTGGAAGCCGCGCACCTTCATCGCCGGCACCACCATCTCGAAGGATTCTTCGCCCGCCGAGCGCACCGGTTCGCCCAGCATTTCGACGTTCGCCAGCATTTCGAGGGCGCTTTGGTTGAAGCGGAAATTCCGCACGCCTCCCGCCACGTGCCCGCTTTCCACCAGGAACGTGCCGTCGCGTGTCATGCCCGTCAGGACCTTTTCGTAAGGATCGACTTCCCGGATGTACCACAAGCGCGTCACCAGAATTCCGCGTTCGGTCGAGCGCACCATTTCCTCGACGCTTTTGTCCCCGCCCGCGAACACCAGATTCATCGGCGCCTCGCCATATTCGTTCGGCAGCGAGAAGCCGTGCCCCGTTGGCTTCGCCTTCATTTTCTTTGCCGTCGCGCGCGAGTAAACCAGATTCTTCGGCACGCCTTTCTCTACGAGCGTGACCTTCTGTCGCGGCACTCCCTCTCCGTCGAACGGCGCGCCCGTCTGCAGCGGATGATAAACGTCGTCCCAGAGCGTGATGTTTTCCCCCAGCAGTTTCTTTCCCATGCGCCCGGTGAAGCAGGAGCGCTTGTCCAGAACCGCTGTGCCCGCGAAATCGTAGAACAGGAACCCGACCAGATCGAGCACCGCTGGCGCCTCGAGAATCGCCGTGTAGCTCCCGGCGGGAACTTCACGCGGATTGCGCGACTCCGCGCACTTCCGGCTGGCGCGCTCAGCCAGCGCGTCCGGGTGGATGGTGCGGACATCCGGGGAGTTGGCCTTGGCCCAGCCGGACGAGTTCTGCTCGAGGACCGTTACCGAAAATTCAGCGCGCGTCTGCTCGTAGCGCGCAAACAGCCCCTTCGAATTCGCCAGCACGGATTGCATCGACCCCGATGAAAAAATCCCCGCCGCCGTCTGCTTGTTCTTCTCCGCCAGTTCGCAGACACGTTTCACCGCGCGCGCGCGGTCCTGCGGGGTCGTTTCCGCCGTCGAGGCGAAAAATCGCGCGACCTTCGGATATTTCTGCTGGCGCTGCATGGGCAGCAAATCAGGATTGCGCGGCTCGTTCCGCGCCAGGCTGACCGCGGCTGCCGCGGCGCGGCGCAGCGAATCGTCATCCGTCTTGTTCGTGCTCGCGCGCGCTGTGCGTCCGTCCACCACTGCCCGCACCGAAATAGCCAGCGTTTGCTCGGCCACGTTCTGATGGATCGTGTTGTTCGCGAAACGCGTCAGCGCGTCGGTCGTCGCCCCGATTTCGACTTCCGTCTCATCGGCCTCGCTCAGCTTCAGCACCCGCTCCGCAATAGCCTCGAGGTCCGCAGAACTCGCCGCCGTCTTTCCCGTTTTCCCTTTTCTCTTTTCCATTTTCAGATCTGGATCACTCCGCTCGAGGCCTCTTCTCTGTGTCCTCGTGCTGTTCTCTGTGTCCTCGGCGTTTCGCTTTTCGATCTACGTTTGTTCGTTTTCCCCTTTTCCATTCTCTTTATCACTTGGCGAATGCCACGCCCACCTTCACATTGCGGAACCGCGCCGGCGACGCCCCATGTCCCGTGCCCATGGTCTGCATCGGCTGGCCCTTGCCGCAATTGGGCGTGCCCCACAGCGTCCAGTGATCGCGCGAGCAGATCGCGTCGCAACTGTTCCAGAATTCCGTGGTGATGCCGCTGTAGCTGGGATTCTTGATCATGCGCGCTTTTTTGCCGCCTTTGATCTCCCAGCCAATTTCGGTCGAGAACTGGAAGTGATATCGCCGGTCATCGATCGACCACGACCGGTTCGTCTCCATGTAAATCGCATCGTCCGTGTCCGCAATCATGTCGTCGAATTTCCAGGTTCCCGGGTTGATGCTGATGTTGGTCATGCGAATGATCGGCAGACGGTTCCAGCTCTCCGTGCGCATCGTTCCGTTCGACCGTTTCTCCCCGATCGCCGCCGCCGTCTCCCGATTGCTCAGGTATCCGGTGAACAGGCCGTTCGTGATGATCGGCGTGCATTGCGCGGGCGCGCCCTCGTCGTCGTAGGCAAACGTCCCCAGACCCGGCCCGTGCGTCAGTCGCGCGTCCGCCACCACGTTGACGATATCGGAGCCGTATTTCAGCTTCCGCAGCTTGTCCACCGTCAGAAAACTCATTCCCGCAAAATTCGCTTCCATCCCCAGCACCCGATCGAGCTCGATGGGATGGCCGATCGATTCGTGAATCTGCAGCCCGAGCTGCGAACTGTCCAGGATGATGGACTTCTGCCCCTCGGGACATTGCGCTGCCGAGTGCAGCGCAACGCACTCTTCCGCGACCCGCGGCGCGCGCCCCACCAGGTCCAGTTCCTCGATCAATTCGTATCCGCGCAGCATGTGCTGCCCGCCAAAACTGTTCGGATACGACCGCTTCTGAATTTCCGTGCCCGCAAATGCCGTCGCCACGATTCCCGCGCCCGACTGCATCTTGATCTGGTGTATCGCCGATCCAATGCTCGAGACGAACACCTGTTCGATCCGCCGGAACGACATCGACCCTTCCGCCACCGTCACGCCCTTCACCTTGCGCATTTCCTTGTCCGCAGCCATCAGCACGTCAATCTGCCGCTCGACCGGAATGCGAAACGGGTCCTTCAAAAACGGGTTCTGCCACGTGTCCACGTACGCGCTCTCCGGCGCCAGAGCGACGTTCTCGCGCTTCGCCAGTGCGGAGGCCTTCGCGATCGCCACCGCCTGCGCCGCGCACGCCTGCACGCCCTCCCGCGTCAACCGGTCCGTTGACGCGAAGCCCCACGCGCCGTCGGCGATCACGCGCACGCCGATGCCCAGCGATTCGCTCTCCGCCAGCGTGCCGACTTCGCCGTTCTTCACCGAAATTTCGCGCTGGCGAATGTCCATCACGCGCGCGTCCGCATAACTTGCTCCGCGCCGCCTCGCCGTCTCAATCGCAGCGTGTCCCCACTCTTCCATCTTCGTTTCTGCTCGCAACTCAGGCCCTCATTAATATCCTATCGCCAAGTCCCAACGCAAGCCGTGCTTCACGCTACCGCCTCCGAACTTCTTCTTGCCGCTGCCGCCGTTCCGTGATATCACCGCAGGCACCGAACGAGGGGAAACGCGCATGAAAGCGGCAGTCGCATTCGTCGCGCGGCCCGAGACAAAGGCCCAGCTCCTCGAAGGCCTCTCACCCGCTCAACGCGCGGAGGTTTTCGCGGCAGGCAAGGTGCGCCGGTTTTTTGCTCGCCAGGTCATCCAGCACGCGGGCGATCCCGCTTCCCGGCTGTGCCTGCTTCGCTCCGGGCGCGCTCAGTATTTCATCATTTCCGACGAGGGCGAAAAGATCATCCTTCATTGGATCGTGCCCGGCGACTGCTTCGGCCTGGCCACGATCATGGCCGAACAGCACTCCTACCTCATCGATGTGGAAATGGTCGAGAGCGGTTCCGCCATGACCTGGGACCGCGACTGCATCCGCGCCCTGGCTCTCCGGACTCCCCGGCTCATCGAAAACACGCTCAAGCTCACGTACGACGGCTTTATGCGCTTGATTTGTGTTCATCTCAACCTGAATTGCCAGTCCGCGGCTCACCGGCTTCGCCAGACCATCGTGGATCTCAGCTACGGCATCGGCCGCGCCGTGCCGCGTGGTGTCGTAATCGACATTACGAACGAGGAGCTGGCCAGCATGGCGCGTATCACCCTCTTTACCGCCAGCCGCTATCTCAGCGAATGGCAGCGCCGCGGCTTCATCGAAAAGAAGCGCGGCGCCATTCTGGTCCGTTCTCCACAGCACCTTCTTTCCTCCGAAATCTAAGCCTGCGCGCTCGCCGCTCCTCTTCCCGCCATTGCTGATTGCTCCTGCGCAAACACGGGATTGATGCTCGGCAACGACAACCGTGCTGAACTGCTTCATTCTTGCACCATCGTGCATACAGTATCCGTGCTTACGCACCTCCACTTCACCACAAAGGAGAAGTTTCAGGCTCAGCCCTTGGAAACTGAAATTATGGTTGATACGAACGAAATCATGAGGAACATTGACGAAGATGACGCCAGTCGGGCGCTCGAACGCGCCATGGCCGACGCAACACTCGACGCCATCTTTGTTGTCAACGAACAAGCCAACATCGTTGCCGCCAACCGCTCGGCCTTCGCCCTCTTCGGTTATTCTCTTGAAGAGCTGGCCGACCGCAGCCTCTTTCGCCTGATCGCCTCAAGCGACCGTGACCGTGTCACGCGCCGCCTCATTCGCAATCTTGTCGCAAGCTCCTCGCGCGCCGACGAAGAGCCCACCGAGTGTACCGCCATCCGGAAGAACGGGCAGACGTTCCCGATCGAAATCTTGCTTCGTCCTCTGGCCGGCGAGGAGCCCGCTTTCATCGGTATCATTCGCGATTTGACCGACCGGAAGAAGGCCCAGGAAGACTTCCGCCATCTTCAGGAAGCCCTGCGCAAATCGCAGAAGATGAACGCGGTCGGCCAGCTTTCGGCGGGTTTGGCCCACGACTTCAATAATCTTCTTGCCGTCATCATCGGTTTCGGCGACTTGTTGCTTCACCAGATGCCTCCGCAGGAAGTGGCTTGGCGCCACAAGGTCGAGGAAATCAAGAAAGCGGCCAAACGCGCGGCCGCCCTCACGGGTCAACTGCTCGCCTTCGGGCGCCAGCAGGTGCTGGAGCCCAAGGTCATCGACCTCAACGAAGTGGTCTACGATTCCTGCAAAATGCTCGACGGCCTGCTCGGTCAGAAAATCGAGCTCGCCTTGCGCTTGAGCCCCGAAGTCGGCCTCATCCTCGCCGATCTGTACCAGCTCGAACAGGTGATTATCAATCTTTCCCTCAACGCGCGCGACGCCATGCCGAATGGCGGTAAGCTCACCATCGAAACCGCCGATCGAGACCTGGACGAAGATGACGCCCTGCGCCGCTCCCCCATGAAGCCGGGCTCCTACGTCATGATCGGCGTGCACGACACCGGGTCGGGTATGGACAAGGGAACGCAGGCCCGCCTCTTCGAGCCCTTCTTCACCACCAAAGCACTGGGGCAGGGAACCGGGCTCGGCCTGGCGACCGTCTACGGAATCGTCAAACAAAGCGGCGGCTTCATTTGGGTGGAAAGCGAGCCCGGCCGTGGAACAACTTTCGAGATCTATTTTCCGCGTGTCGGGCATTCGGCGCCCGACTCCACTACGCCCCTGCCTTTCC
>JBJKQB010000008.1:0-14886 GCA_046705825.1 Candidatus Acidiferrales bacterium | reverse complement strand
CGCAGAGCACGCGCAGGTGAATCGCCGCGCGGCTACTTTAATTTGGGGTATTCCATGGACCAGACGGCTAGCGGGCGCATGTAGAGCGAGGCGCGGTAATTTCCGTCGGCGCGCCACGCCTCCGGCGTGCGGAACCAGTAGCCTTTCTTGACGTAGACCACGTTGTAGACGCCCCAGGCAGTCTTGTCCGCCTCCTGCGGCATGCCTTCGGCTTTCATCAGCGAGGCCAGCGCGAAGGTGACGCCCGACCAGACCTCCTGGGGCTGCTCGGAAATGGTGACGGCGCTGCCGTCCGGATTCAGCCCGTTCACCGCGCCCATCTGGCCGTTCTGGAATTCCATCACATTGTGCTGAAAAATCTGTTCCAGCGCTTTGCGCGTCATGCTGTCGGGGACGATGTCGCCCAGCCCGGTCAAGTCCGCGTACCACTCGCCGACCAGTTGATCGGCCATGATGTTTGCCTTGTACGGGCTTCCGGTGTCGTAGTTGAAATAGCTGCCGTTCCAGAGTTCCTTGACGAAGTTTGGCTGCGCTTTGTCGTACCATGCCTGGTATTTCGTTTGCGCCGCGCTATCGCCCATTTGCCTGGCCATCGCGACCCCGGCCTTCAGCGCCGCGAGCCACAAGCTGCCGCAATAGGCGCTGGTACCGCGCATGGGCCAGTTGTCGTAGGTCTGGTCGGGAATGCCTTCGTTCTGCGGCAGGCCGTCGCCGCGCGTGTCGAACTTCTTCAGGAAATCGAGCGACATCTTCACCGACGGCCAGGTGTACTTCAGGAAAGCCCGATCGTTTGCGCCGGTCAGATACCAGTCGCGATACACCTGCAGGACGAACTTGCTGTTCAGGTCCCTCCAGATGCTCACGCCCTGGTAGTTGTATTGATTGACGCGCTCGACGGGATCTTCGAGCGGCGAGCCCAGATCGTGCGGGAGCGCGCCCGCCTCTTTTCGCGGCGCGATTTTCCCCGTAGCTTCCGCTTGCTGTTCTTGCCCGTAATCCAGCGGGACGGTATCCGCAAACTGCCGCATCACCTGCTTTTCCAGCTGCGGCCACAGCTTCAGCAGGGCCCAGGAGCCGTAGAAGCGCACGTCCAGGCTGTCGTAGAAGGGATAATCGAAGCATTCGAGATAGCTGAAGAGGTGATGCGTGCTTGCAGCAGAATTGCCCGGCGCGGCGGGTTTGCCGACTTCGCCGTTCTCCCAGAACGTTCCGCCATCAACCAGATCGTACAGCTCGTTCAGCAGCATGCCGCGCAGCCAGAGCGGCTGCGAACTGTCGTTGACGATCGGCCGCTGCCACGCATCGATCTCCTTGCTCCACGCGCGGTAATTTTCGAGCGCGGTGCGCGCGATAGCCCACGCATTCGTGCCGCTCTTGTCGAAGAAGGCGGTGTAGCGCTTGTACCAGCGCCGGCCGCTGCCAAACTGCACGATGGGAAAATCCCAGGAAAGCGCCATGGGAATTTCCCGGGTCGCTCCGGGCGCAATGGTGAACTCCGCGGCAATCGCTCCGCCGATCGGATTCGACCCGGAACTCAGCCAGTTCTTCGCAGGTTCGGCGAGAGTGCCCTCGCGCGAGAAAGTGCTCCACACGCTCGAGCCGTCGCTTTGGAGGTCGAAGGTGGTTTGCCGGGTCACGGTTACGCCGTCGCCTGCGAGCGTGGCGATGGCGAACTGCCCATCCTGGTCCGTTTGCGGTGCGCCGGGCTCGACGCGCTGAAATACGACGCCTTTCATGACGCCGCCGCTGGCCAGCTTTTCGTCTTTAGCCGAATCGTAATCGCCCGAGCCGAATCGCAAATCGACGCTGTGATCGAAAGAATGAAACCAGCCGACCATGTTGGCCCAGGAAAACAGAATGGCCACCTTCACCGGTTTCGTTCCGGTGTTTTTCGCGCGCCAGACGAAGACGCCCACGGGATAGCTGGTTTCGCGGTAGTTGTTGGGCAGGACGGGAGAGAACTGCTCGCAGGAAAGCTGCACGGGAAAAGCGGAATAGTCGTACTTGAACCACGCCTTGGGAAAGAGCGCATAATACTTGCCCGCGCCCGCGGGATAATTCCAATTCCAGGCCGGGAGACTCTGCTTGCCGGTGGGTTTGCCGGCGCGCAGGACGACAGCGACGGGCTGCCCGCTTTCTTCCTGTTCGTAGGCTGCAAAAACGTCGGGTGGCACCGAGCTGTACTTATCCACGCCAACTTTCAAATGCCAGCGCGCAAAATCGCCGCGATAGGTGCGGCCAATCGATCCGGAGCCGAATCCTCCGATCGGCAAGCCCTGCCAGTAGCCGTCATCGACGTTCGTGTCTTGAGTTTTCACTCCTGGATTGGCTAAGGGCTCCCCGATCCCGCGGCTCCACGCGGCTTTTGGAATTTGCTGGCCTGCGGCACCGGATGCGGCGACAAAGGCAACGAGGGCGATCCAGAACAACCGGCGAAAATGGGACATCGCGTTTTCTCCTGTCCAGGCGCCTGCGAGGCGCCGATCATTCCTTCGCCAGCCTGCCCCCGCGAGCCAGCGCGACAGCATACGACTTCTGAACTCCGGTTTCTGCGAGACCCTGAGGTTACCTCATTCGCGCGCACATAGCTATTTACGCGTACAAAATCGTTTATGTTACACGGGAAGAGTGTCGCCGCGGCACACCAGAAGGGATAAACGCGCGGAGCTTTCAAATGCTGTGAAGCGTCATCCAGATGCCCTGCTTGGGACGCAGCGTGACCAGCGGTTCGGGAACCGCCGTACGGCCCGGCGCCAGGCGGAAACGGAACTTCTGCGCGATGCTGGCGATCACCAGCGCCGATTCCAGCAATGCGAATCCCTGGCCGATGCAGCGCCGCGGGCCGTCTCCGAAGGGGAAGTACGCGCCAGGGGGAAGTCGGTCGGCCAGCCCGCCCAGCCAGCGTTCGGGCTGAAGCGCGTCAGGGTTGTCGAAAAAGCGCGGATCGCGATGCATGACCCACTGCGAAAGCAAAACCGTTTCGCCAGCGGGGAAATCGTATTCGCCAATGCGAAACGGCGCGATCGCCACGCGCGCGAGGATGTAGGCCGGAGGATAGAGCCGCAGAACCTCGTTGATCACCGCGTGCAGGTAGGGCAGGCGCGGCAGATCGGCAATTTCGGGCGGCCTGCCGCCTAGAACCCCGCGCAATTCTTCGTGCAGGCGCTTCTCGACGCCGGGATGCTGCGCAAGCAAATACCACGTCCACGACAGCGTGATGGCCGTCGTCTCATGCCCCGCCAGGAACAGCGTCATGGTTTCATCGCGAAGCTGCTTGGGGCTCATCTGCGAGCCATCTTCGTCCATCGCGCCCATCAGCAGCGAGAGCAAGTCGTTGCGATGATTCGATCCGGCCTGCTGCTTGCGCTCGGAAATGATGCGGTAGACCAGCGAATCGAGAAACTCGTATTCGCGGTTGGCGCGCAGATTCTTCGGCGTGGGCCAGGTGGCGGGAATGTGGACCGGCTTGCGCGCGCGGCTCAGTGAATAGCGCATCAGGAAGGTCATGGCGCGGCCCACGCGCTGCGCTTCGCCGGGCAGGGTGGTGCCGAACAGCGTGCGCACGGCCGCTTCCAGGGTCAGCTCCATCATTTCCTGCGCCATGTTGCGCGTTTCGGCGTTGCGCCATCCGCGCATTTGCGCCTGCGCGCATTCCAGCATGGTCGAGGAATATTCGTTGATGCGCTGGCGATGAAACGCCGGCTGCGCCAGGCGCCTCTGCCGGCGCCAGAAATCGCCTTCGCTGATCAGCAACCCTTGCCCGAGCAGCCGCTCGGTGGCTTCCTTGCTCAGCTTGCTCTTATGGAATTTCTGCGGCTGGAAGACGAGCACCTGCTGGATGTACTCGGGACGGTTCAGCAGGACGCGCGTCCCAGTAAGAACCGGGAAGCGCACGATGTCGACGTACTCGCGGGCCATGCTGCGCAGGAGTTCGAGCGCGTCGCGGACCAGACGTATCGAGACGCCCAGCACCGGCAGCCCCTTGGGCCCCGGCAGCTTCGGCGGTTTGTTCACAGCGATCGCCTCGGTCGCCATCTCTTGAACTCAGTCCCGCCGCACGGAATCGCGGCGGCTCGCCCGCCTATTTTACTTCACGAAGGCGCTGAACCCGGAAGCAGCGCGCTTGAATCCAATCCGGCAGAAGCGCGGGCGTTTCGCATTGGTGCTTCCCCGCACGATTCGCTAACATACGCCTGCGCACCGGTCCTGACCGGATCCGATCAAAGAGGCCCCGTGGAAGTCGAAAAGCCGGAATGGCTCAGCCAGATGGAGAGCATCCTCGAAACGCTGAACGAGGGCGTGATCGTCGTGGACGACTGCCAGCAGATCATTTTCAGCAACGCCGTGTTCGCGGAAATGTCGGGCTTTCCGGAGAACCTGCTGACCGGGCGACTGGTCTCCGAGTTCTACACGGCCGCCGAAATGCGGGTGCTGAATGACCACCGCGAACGCGGCCTGCGCGACGGCCACAATCGCTTCGAATTCGTCGTTCCGCAGAAGGACGGCACCCGCCTGCCCGTGATCATCAGCGCGCGCGGGCTGGAGGATCCCGACGGGCGCTTCTTCGCCGTCATCACTTTCACCGATATTTCCGAGCAGAAGCGCGCCGAATCGGAGCTGCGCGCGGCCAACTCGAAGCTGGAAGAGCACTACCGGCAAATCGAGGAAGAGCTGACGCTTGCGGTTCGCGTGCAGCAGAGTTTGGCGCCGCAACCGATGATTTGGGGGCGCGTCCGCGTCGATGCCTACTACCATCCCGTGCGCCGCATTGGAGGGGATTTTGGGCTGGTCTGCCCGCAGGACGACGAGCACCTGAATTTGCTGGTCTTCGACGTTTCCGGGCACGGAATCGGCGCGGCGCTGGTGGCCAACCGCCTCTACACCGCGACGATGGCGCAGCTCGCCGCGAAAGCGCCGTTCGGCGAGATGTTCCGGCAATTGAACCGCTTCGTGCTGCAGAATCTGGGCGGATCGGTGTTTTTCTTTACGGCCGCAGCCGCGCGCATCGATCGCGAAGCGCGGCGCTTGGTGTTTGCCGGTGCGGGACATCCGCCGGCCATGATTGTCACGCCGGGCCAGGAGCCGCGGCTGCTGGAGTCGCGCACGATCGTGCTGGGAGCCCTGGCGAATGCGGTCGATGGCGATCCGTCGATCGAGGCGCGCGTGGAGCCCGGCGACCGCATCGTTCTGTACACCGACGGCATAACAGATATTTTCGATGCGCGCGGCGAAATGCTGGGCGTTCCCGGCGTGCAGAAGTTCGTGCGCGAGGCGGCCACGCTGCCGTTCACTGAAATGAAACACGCGCTGCTCGAGCGCGTGAGCGCCTGGCGCGCAGGCCCTCCTTCGGACGATGTCTCCCTGGTGCTGGCGGAGATTCAGTGAAGAGGGGCGCCGGCGCGTCCGCTTGCTCCCCCCAGTGCTCCTTAATTCGTTGACAAGCGAAGAAACTTCCTCTTGCCGACGCGCAGGGAGACCGGCGCAGCGGGGCTCAAGGCGACCGCGCGCTTCACGTCCTTTTCCACCTGGCCATCCAGTTCGACCGCGCCCTGCTTGATCAGGCGTTCGGCTTCGCTTCGCGAGCTGGCCAAGCCGGATTCGGTAAGCAACGCATGCAGCGGCCGCGTGCCTGCGGGCAATTTCTTCTCGGGAACTTCGGATGGCGCGCTGCGGTCGCGAAAGACGCGCTGGAACTGCTCTTTCGCTTTGGTGGCCGCCTCCTCCCCGTGGAAATCGCGGACGATCACGTGGGCGAGCTGCATCTTCGCGTCCATGGGATGCAGAGCGCCGGTGCGCACGTCCTCGCGCAGGCGGACGATCGCGGGCGAAGGAAAATCCGTGACCAGGTCGTAGTACGACCACATCAGCTCGTCGGAAATGGACATGACCTTACCGAACATTTCGCCGGGCGGCTCGGTGATGCCGACGTAATTTCCAAGGCTCTTCGACATTTTGCGTTCGCCGTCCGTGCCGACAAGGATGGGCATGGTGAACGCGACTTCGCCCGGCAAGCCGTACTCGCGCTGGATGTCGCGATGCACGAGCAGGTTGAATTTCTGTTCCGTGGCGCCGATCTCGACGTCGGATTCGAGTTTCACCGCATCCACTGCGGTGAGCAGCGGGTATAACAGCTCGTGAACCGCAATCGGCAAATTCTTGTCCAGGCGCGAACGAAAGTCCTCGCGCTCCAGCATGCGCGCCAGACGATAGTGACCGCAGAGCCGGACCACATCGTAGGTCGACATCGTTCCCAGCCATTCGCTGTTGTAGCGGACTTCGGTCTTTTCGCGATCGAGGATCTTGTAGACCTGCGCGAGATACGTCTTGGCGTTGGCGTCGACTTGCTCGCGCGAAAGCGGCGGGCGCGTCTCGGATTGCCCTGTGGGATCGCCAATCATGGCCGAAAAGTCGCCGATCAGGAAAATCGCAGTGTGCCCCATATCCTGAAAGTGTTTCAGCTTGCGCAGCACGACGGTATGGCCCAGGTGAATGTCGGGCGCGGTGGGATCGACGCCCAGATACACGCGCAGCGGCTTGCCCGTTTTTCCGGAATTTTCGAGCTTCTGCTTCAGTTCCTCTACGGGACCGATTTCGACCGCGCCCTTTCTCAGGTACGCGAGCTGTTCAGCGACGGGTTTGAATTTTGTGGCGGACATTGGATTCCGTTCCGGAGACGGATCTGAGATTCGGCCTACGGTTCCGCGGGCGTGACCAGCACGCGGCGCCCTTCGACGCGATAGCGTCCTTCCAGCACGATGCGCACCGCTTCGGAGTAGATGCGATGCTCCTCGCGCAGCACGCGTTCGGAAAGCGTTTCCACCGTGTCGCAATCCTTCACCGGCACAACGGCTTGAATGACGATAGGGCCCGCGTCGAGATTTTCGTCCACAAAGTGGACCGTGCAGCCCGTGAATTTCACGCCGTGTTCGAGCGCCTGCCGCTGCGCTTCCAAGCCGGGAAAGGCCGGCAGCAGCGAGGGGTGAATGTTCAAAATGCGGTTCGGAAAGGCCGAGACAAAATAGGGCGAAAGCAGCCGCATGTATCCGGCCAGACAAACGAGATCGACTTTCTTCGCGCGCAGCGCTTCCACCACCAATTTGTCGTAGGCTTCCCGCTGCAGGCCTGTCGAAGGGATCACCTGCGCCGGAATGTTCCGCTCGCGAGCCCTGGCGACGCCCGGCGCCGCTTCGCGATTGCTGATCACGATCGCAATTTCCGCGTTGGGGATGCGTCCCGCGGCGATGCTGCCGGCCAGGGCTTCGAAATTCGAGCCACGCCCCGACAGCAGCACGCCAATTCGTTTGCTCATAAGCAACCGAAATTAGCACAGTTCCGGGAAGCCGCAAACAGTGTGGGGATGAATCGGCTGAAGCAAGACCGGAGATAATTCGTCGTTGTGGCGCAGCTTCGCGTTTTTATCCCCGATGCAGACTCATCACAGCGATAACCCGTTAAATTGGAAGTCTACCCGAATAGACGACGCGCGGCGTGCCCCGTGTGGTGCCTTCGATGCGCCCGATCTGATAGAACTTTTCGCGCCGCCGTTTGAGTTCAGCCTCGACGTGCGCCACATTGCGAGCGGGCACGATTAAGATCATGCCCACGCCCATGTTGAAGGTGCGCAGCATTTCGTCGCGGTCCACGGCGCCCACCTTCGCGAGATAGCGGAAAATCGGAAGGACGGGCCAGGACCCAAGCTGCACCACCGCCTGCACGTTGCGCGGCAGCGCGCGCGGGAGATTGCCCGTGATCCCGCCGCCGGTGATGTGCGCCATGGAGGAGAGCCAAGTGTGCGCCAGAACATTCTTCAGCAGGGGCCAGTAGGCGCGGTGCGGCTTGAGGAGTTCGGCGCCAATCTTGTTGCCAATGTCCGGGACATAGGCGTCCGGTTCGAGTTTGGCAACGTCAAAGGCCAGCTTGCGCGCGAGCGAATAGCCGTTGGTGTGCAACCCGCTCGAGGGCAGCGCGATCAAAACGTCGCCCGGGCGCACATGCCGCGGATCGAGTTGCCGCGCGCGCTCCACAGCGCCCACGATGAAGCCCGCCAGATCGTATTCTCCCGGCGGGTAGAAACCGGGCATCTCCGCGGTTTCTCCGCCGATCAAAGCGCAACCCGCTTGCTTGGCGGCCCGGCTCATTCCTTCAATCACCTGCTCGATCACGCGCGGATCCATAGTCCCCATGGCGAGATAATCGAGGAAGAACAGGGGCTCGGCCCCTTGCGTGAGGATGTCGTTGACGCAGTGATTCAGGATGTCCGCGCCAACGCTGGAATGGATGCCGGTGGCGAATGCGACTTTCAGCTTGGTGCCCACGCCGTCGGTGCTGGCTACCAGGACCGGCTCATGCCAGCGCTTGGTGTCCAGCTGATATAGCGCGCCGAACCCCCCGATGGGTGCAAGCACACCCCGCCGAAAGGTTTTTCCGGCGACAGCGGCAATTCGCCGCTTCGCTTCTTCTGCAACGGAAATGTTGACGCCCGCGTCGGCGTACCGCATGCGCTTTGCTCGTTTTTTCACGCGGCTGGGGCTCAAGCTCAGTTTAGAACGTGTGGAACAGGCGTTTCCAGCGAACTTCGCCGGGATCAATGAATACCTTGAGATACGTCTCAAAGCGCTCCCCGAGATGGCCGGGGTTCCATACCTGTTCCGGCGCCCGGATGGACATGTAGATCATCACCGGAACTCCAATGATATTGGCGCGCGGCACGAAACCCCAGTAGCGGCTATCGAACGAATTTTCGCGGTTGTCGCCCATCACGAAGTATTCGCCCTTGGGCACCACCAGCTTTCCGTTTTGCACGTGTTGCGGCAATTCGGCCGCCCACGAGGGTGTGAGCTGGCTCTCCGCCGCGTACGCGTCGCTGGCCGGCGGGAAGTTGTCCATGGGAAGGCCCACTACGCCCGGTTGCCGCAAGGCGTAAGGCTCCTTCAGCGCTATCCCGTTGACCACCACTTGCCCGTTGGTGATCTTGATCTGGTCGCCCGGCACACCGATTACGCGCTTGATGAAATCCGGATCGCCTTCCTGCGGCAGCGGCGCCCGAAACACGATGATTTGCTGGCGCTTCGGCTCGCGCCACAACGGCTCGCTCATGGCCGTGAACGGAACACCCGCGCTGTAGCCGATCCGGCTCACAATCAGATGATCGCCGATAAGGACGGTGTTCTCCATGGACCCGCTGGGAATCACGCGCGCCTGCACCAGCGTCCCTTCGATGAAGAAAAATGCGAGGATGACCCAAACCCAGGAAAGAACTTCGCGCCAGACGCGATCCTTGGTGGTGGCGGTGGTCTGCGCCTTTGCCTTCGTTGCTGCAATCGTGTTTGCTTCTGCCTTCGAGCTCACAAAAAACTCCCCTATCTGCTCATTGTAGCGAAAGATCGGCGCTTGCAGGTGCCGGAGTGAAAAATTCCGATTTCGGGCTTAGCCGCAGCCGCCAGGCGTGGCCTTCAAACCGCGTCAGCTGGCGCGGTGCGCTTCCACTTCGAGTTGGACCAGCTCGGTGGGATAGCTGCCTGTGTAGCACGACGTACAGAACTTTCCTTCGGTATCCTCGACGGCGGCGCGCAGCGATTCGAGCGAAAGGTAACCCAGCGAATCCGCGCCCAGATATTGCCGGATCTCCTCGACCTTCTGGCGCGCCGCGATCAGCTCATCGCGCCGCGGAGTGTCCACGCCGTAGTAGCAGGGCGATATCGTCGGAGGGCAACTGATCCGCACATGCACTTGCGATGCTCCGGCCTCGCGCACCAGCCGCACGATTTTCCGGCTGGTGGTGCCGCGCACGATGGAATCGTCGACCAGGACGACGCGCTGGCCCTCGAGCATGGAGCGCACCGGGTTCAGCTTCAATTTCACGCCAAAATCGCGGATGGCCTGCTCCGGCTCGATGAATGTGCGGCCCACGTAGTGATTGCGAATCAGGGCCATGCGGAACGGGATGCCGGATTCGTCCGCGTAGCCGATAGCCGCCGGCACGCCCGAGTCGGGGACGGGCGTGACGATGTCCGCTTCCACCGGATGCTCGCGCGCCAACAGCCGCCCCAGCCGCTCGCGGCTCTGGTTCACGCTGCGCCCGAAGATCAGGCTGTCGGGGCGCGAAAAGTAGACATGCTCGAAAATGCAGTACTGGTGCTGCTTTTCGGGCGCGAAGCGGATCGATTCGATCCCGCTGCGCGAGATGCGCACCATCTCGCCCGGCTCGACCTCGCGCACGTACTCCGCGTCGATCATGTCGAACGCGCATGTTTCCGAAGCCACCACCCAGGAGGCGCCGAGACGCGCGAGATTGAGCGGGCGGAAGCCGCGCGGGTCGCGGACGGCGTAAATCTCGTCGCGCGTCAGAATCACCAGCGAATACGCGCCTTCCACCTGGTTCAGAGCGTCGGCAATCGCGCCGGAAAGGTGCCGCGCGGCGCTGCGCGCGATCAGATGCACGATCACTTCCGTGTCGCTGGTGGTCTGGAAAATCGATCCGCGATGCTCGAGCCGCCGGCGCACTTCGAGCGCGTTAGTCAGGTTGCCGTTATGCCCCAGCGCGAGCTTGCCGCGGTTGCAATCGATCACCACCGGTTGCGCGTTCAGCAGCGAGCTGTCGCCCGCCGTCGAATAGCGCGTGTGCCCGATGGCCGATTCGCCCTTGAGGCGCGCAATCACGTCCGGGGTGAAAATCTCCTGCACGTGCCCGAGCGCCTTATGCGCGTGCACGTCCAGGCCGTCGGTGGAGGCGATGCCCGCCGATTCCTGCCCGCGGTGCTGCAAGGCGTAGAGTCCGAGGTAGGCGAGCTTCGCGGCTTCCGTGTGCCCGAAGATACCGAACACGCCGCATTCGTCGTGGAAGCGATCGTCCCAATCGTGTTGCTGACAATTCATGCGCTTTCCAGCGCCTCCGGCAGAGACTGCTCCCACACCTTCCGCAAGGACTCCAAATCCCCTCTGACGGCGAGCGCGCCCTTGTATTCGATGCGAAATTCACCCCGCGTGATTTTGCCGGCCTGAAGAGCTATCACCTTCCATTGTCGCGCAATTGCCTCGATCCGGGCAAGCCGGTCGGGAGACGCCGATACTATGGCGCGCGCACCGCGCTCGCCAAACAGCGCGGCCTCTGCCGGCTCCGCAGAAAATTCCGGCCCCAGCTGCACATGCGCGGAGAGGCCGTTGCCGGCGAAACAGGACTCCGCAAGCGTCACCGCAAGGCCGCCGTCGCTTATATCGTGCGCCGAGTGGATCAGCTTTTCGGCGGCCAACTGCGCGAGGCATTCGATCAGCCGCTTTTCGGCGGCGAGATCGATGGCTGGCGGCGCGCCCGCGACGATCCCGTGAATCGCCTTGGCGTACTCGGAAGAAGAGAACTCACGGCGTGCTTCATCCAGCGATGCAGGAGCGGAGCCCGCATCCAGCAGGACGATGGCGTCTCCTTCATGGGGGAACCCCGATCCCAGCGCGCATTCGGCATCCTCGAGCAAGCCCAGTATGCCCATGACGGGCGTTGGATAGATCGGCTTGCCCAGCGTTTCGTTGTAGAAACTCACATTGCCGCCGGTGATAGGGGTCTCGAGCGCGCGGCAAGCTTCGGACATGCCTTCGATTGCTTCCGTGAACTGCCACATCACTTCCGGTTTTTCGGGGTTGCCGAAATTCAGGCAGTTGGTCGCGGCAATGGGACGCGCTCCCGCGCACGCCACGTTTCGCGCCGCTTCGGCGACGGCGTGCATCGCGGCCGTACGCGGCGAAAGATGCGCCCAGCGGCCGTTTCCGTCGGTCGCGATGGCGAGCGCCCGTTTTGTGCCCTTCAGCCGCAGCACCGCGGCGTCGCCCGCTCCGGGGCCGACACGCGTGTTCGTGCGCACCATCGAGTCGTACTGCTCGGTGATCCAGTATTTCGACGCGACGGTGTGCGAAGCGAGCAGCCGCCGGAAATTCCCGCTGAGGTCCGCCCCTTCGCGCGCAAATTCGACGAGCGGCGCCTCCGGTTCCCCCGCGGCTCGCGCCGGCTTTGCGATGGGACGTTCGTATCGCGGTCCTTCTTCGGCCAGAGCATGCGCCGGAATCTCGGCCGCGACGCGGCGTTCGTGCAAAACGCGCAGCATGCCGTCGTTCGTCACGCGCCCGATTTCGACCGCGTCCAGCCCCCACTTCTTGAACACAGCGAACACTTCGTGTTCGCGGCCGCGCTCGGCGACCAGCAGCATGCGTTCCTGCGATTCGCTGAGCAGCATCTCGTACGGTGTCATGCCCGTTTCGCGTTGGGGCACGCGCGAAAGATCGATCTCGATGCCCACGCCGCCGCGCGAGGCCATCTCCGAACTCGAGCTGGTGAGTCCCGCCGCGCCCATGTCCTGAATCGCGACCACCGCGCCCGTGCGCATGGCCTCCAGGCACGCTTCCAGGAGCAGTTTCTCCATGAACGGATCGCCAACCTGCACGTTTGGCCGCTTCTGCTGCGATTCTTCGCTGAATTCAGCCGAGGCCAACAGCGACGCGCCGTGAATGCCGTCTCGCCCTGTCTTCGCCCCGACGTAAATCACCGGATTGCCAGCACCGCTCGCGCGCGCAAAAAACAGCTCGTCGCGACGCCCTACTCCCAGCGCCAGAGCGTTCACCAGCGGATTGTTCGAGTAGCACGGCTCGAACGCGACTTCCCCGCCCACCGTCGGCACGCCAAAACAGTTCCCGTAGAACGCGATTCCGCGCACCACGCCATCGAGAATCTGCCGGTTGCGATGGATTTCTTCCGCTGTGGCACTCCCGGCGGCTGGGCCCGACGCGATCGGGCCGAACCGCAGGGAATCGAGCACGGCAATGGGCCGCGCGCCCATGGTGAAAATGTCGCGCAGAATTCCGCCCACGCCGGTCGCCGCGCCCTGAAACGGCTCGACGAAGCTCGGGTGATTGTGCGATTCAATCTTGAAGACGGCCACCAGCCCGTCGCCCACGTCCACCACGCCCGCATTTTCCCCCGGGCCCTGCACCACGTGCGCGCCGCGCGTCGGCAAGCGCTTCAAATGCACGCGCGACGATTTGTAGGAGCAGTGCTCGCTCCACATCACGCTGAAGACGCCTAGCTCGGTGATGTTCGGATCGCGCCCCAGAATCTTCTGGATGCACGCGTACTCTTCCGGGGTCAATCCGTGCTCGGCGGCTATCTGCGGGGTGACCTTGATTTCGGTGTCGATGGTTGCCATTTGTCAGCGGCTGGAGCGGAAATTCTCGCAGCAATTCCGTTCACACGCAAGCGCGCGGTATGCCGGCGTGCAGAAAAGGCGCAGTGTCCCGGCAACAAAACGACGGCCGCCGGTCTCTAAGCATCCATGCGGCCGCGCATGCACCAGGGCATACGGGAGGTTCGCCGCTTCTCCGTCCCCATAAGCGCATCGACACACGATAAACACGCACTCTCATAAACCGCGAATCATCACGGCATAATACGCAGTCGAACATCCGCAACGAGGAGGGGATCATGCGAACGGTTGACGTGTGCGCGTGTGTGCTGGCCTTAGGCGTGGTTGCGGTCGCGGCAGCGGCGCTGCCGCCGAATCAAGCGATTCCGGCGAAAGCGAGGTCAGCCGGCGCAACGGCAACGGCCGGGCGCTCCAAAACCGATTCCGCAGGCGCGCCGGTCGCGTCGGCGAAGCTCCCCATCCGCCGCGTCATCCTCTACAAGACGGGCGTCGGCTATTTCGAGCATCTCGGCGAAGTCACCGGCGACCAGACCGTCGCCATCGATTTCACCAGCGGCCAGCTCAACGACGTGCTGCAGTCGCTCACCGTCCTCGACCTGGGCGGCGGACGCATTACCGGCGTGGATTACAACTCGCAGGCGCCCTTCAGCCAGCGTCTCGGAATGCTGCGCCTTCCATTGACCGAGCAGACCGACGTCGCGAAGTTCTACGGGGCCCTCCGCGGAGCGCGCCTCGAGGTGCGCAGCGGCGCGAGCGTCATCACCGGCCGGTTGCTCAGCGTGCAGCAGGATACGCGCGTGTTGGATCGAACGGCTGTGCAAGTGAACGTTCTGACGCTGGTCAGCGACGCGGGCGACGTGCGCAGCATCGACCTGACCCCCGGAGTCAGCGTGCGGCTGGCCGATCGAGACGTCAACAAGGAAGTCGGCCGCTATCTCAGCCTGCTTTCCTCCGTCCGCCAGCAGGATTTGCGCCGCATGAGCATCGCCACCTCCGGCTCGGGCGAACGCCAGCTGTTTGTCAGCTACATCAGCGAAGTTCCTGTTTGGAAGACGACCTATCGCATCGTCCTGCCTTCGAAGGCCGGCGACGAACCCCTGCTGCAAGGTTGGGCCATCGTCGACAATACCGTTGGCGAAGATTGGGACAATGTCGAGCTGTCGCTGGTGGCCGGGGCGCCGCAATCTTTCATCGAGCAGCTCTCCCAGCCCTACTACACGCGTCGCCCGGTCGTGCCGCTTCCGCAGATGGCGCAACTCACGCCGCAGACCCACGAAAGCGCCATGCAGAGCGGTGTAGGAGCGGGGCCACCCGCGCCACCCCCGGCCCCTGCGATTTCAGAGGAGCTAAGATCCGCTCCCAGCGCCCGCGTCGAGTCCTACGCGAAGGCGTTCCCCGCGGGAGTCGCGGGCGGCACGGGCGGTGGCGTTGGTTCAAACATTGGGGTGGACTTCGCAAGCGCCATGGCTAATGCCACGGCTGCCGCTAGGGGCCAGGAACTCGGCGATCTGTTCGAGTACAAGCTGAAGGATCGCGTCACCATCCACAAAAACGAGTCCGCACTGGTTCCCATCGTCCAGACTCACGTGAAGGTCGAGAAGGTTTCCCTGTGGAACGCCGCGTCGGGCTCGCCGCATCCCCTCCGCGCGCTGTGGATGACGAATTCCAGCCCGCTGACCCTCGATGGCGGCAGCTTCAGCGT
>JBJKQB010000007.1:0-13389 GCA_046705825.1 Candidatus Acidiferrales bacterium | reverse complement strand
ACGAGCACTTCGCGCACGAGCACAAGCAACACACGCACGGGGTGGGCGCGACACAGAGAATGACCGGGCTTTTGGGAGCAGCGGTCGCCGCGACATTGCTTCTCGTCGCGGTGGAGTTGGTCGCGGGGCTGCTGGGCCATTCCATCGCTCTGATCAGCGACGCGATCCACAACCTCACGGACGTTCCCACGCTGGTGATTTCCTGGATTGGTATGCGCCTCGCGCTGCGGCCTCCCACACCCGAGAAGACCTTCGGATACCATCGCGCCGGAATCCTGGCTGCGTTTGTGAACGCCGGGCTGCTGGGGCTGGTGGCTCTGTTCGTGATTTACGAGTCGGCCACGCGTTTCTTTCATCCGGTCGAAGTGCACACGGCGGTGATGCTGTGGATTTCCGTGATTGCCCTGATGGTGAACGGCGGAATCACGCTGGCCGTGCACAGCGGGCGGCGCGATTTGAACGTGCGCACCGTCTGGCTGCATAACCTGGGCGACGCGCTATCCAACGTCGCCATTTTTGCGGGCGCCCTGGCTATTCGCTGGACGGGCGCCATGTGGGTCGACCCGCTGATCGGCATCGGCATCGGCGTGATGGTGCTGTGGTCGGGGATCGCGATTCTGAAGGAAAGCGGGCACGTCCTGCTCGAAGGATTGCCGCGCGGAATGCGCCTGGAAAACGTTGCGGCGTCGATGCTGCGCGTGCCCGGAGTACAGGAGGTTCACGACATCCACATCTGGACGTTAGGGACGGATCTCGTCGCGCTGTCCTGCCATGTGCGCATTCCGGACATGCACATGGAGCAGAGCCAGCGAATCCTGGCGAACCTGCAGGATGTGCTCGAGCACGACTTCCACATCAAGCACACAACGCTGCAGTTCGAGCGCGCAGGTTTGCCGGCCGAGGCGGGGCCCTACATGCCCGAACCGGCGCACCCATCGGAGACCGGAGGCCCGGAAAGCTAGTGGCAGTTTGTCTTTTTCAGATTTGTCCGTTTTTTCATCGAGTAAAACTCGGCGCTTCCGCCAGACCCGTTTCCAAAGGGGCAGGCTTCTGACGGGGGCTACAGCGGCAGCTGCAGGAGTGTGCCTTTTTCCTGGTTCAGTTGAACGGTGGCCGCGGCATCGAGGTTGCCCGCATCGATCGTTTTTCGTGCACCGTCCGGGGTGATGTAAACGATCTCTTTCCCCACATGGCTGAATGCGACAGCCTTGATGTGCTGTCCATCGCGCAGGACCAGCGTGAACTCATCCGCACCGGGAATGATCGGCGCCGTCTCCTCCGGTTGTGCAGAGGTCTTTTCCGCATTCGCTTTTGCAGCGGGCGCCTGCTGCAGCACGATGACGCGAGGTTCCGCGCCTCCCGCCGACTGCGCCGTGCCCTGCGCCTGTCCCGGTTGCGGATAGACTTGCTCTTCCGTCATTTGTTCCGGCACGTAGTAGCCATAGCCGCCGCCCAAGATGTATGCGCCCGAAAACGCGCCGGCGCCGCTGCGCAACAAGCGCTCAGCCTGAGCGATTTCCAGTTGCGTCACCGGATCGATCAGCGCTTTTTGGGCCAGATCCTGGTTGATGGCATTGACGTGCTGCCAATTAAACCCGTTGGCCGGCGTGATGTTCAGGAGCTGCTCCAAGCTTACCGGTGCTCCGCCCACGAATCCAAGGTTTTCCTGATCTTGCGGATGTGGAGAGAAGGCGTTCGCGCCGCCATTTGTCGCGTTGAAATTACCGGCCGTGTTCACACGAATGCCGGTTCGGGGGATACTGCGCATCGGAAGAGTGGCGAATGGCTGCGAAACCGGAGCAGGGCGCACGGCGATCGGCCGCGAGGTGGGTGCGGGTGCAACTCTTGGCACCGAGGTTCCCGCTCTGGCTGGCACTCGCTGGGCCCGGAGAGTTGAGGGCGCGGCCAAGAGCGCGAATACACCTGCAAACAGAAGCGCGCGATTGCTGTCCATGGCGAGCCTCTCTTTCTACCCAATGAGATGCGGGCGGATTCCTACCGGTTACAGCAGGATTGTACCGCGATGTCAGCTGCAGCGGGAGCCAGCGGGCGAGACCGGCGCAGGTTTGCTTTGCCACATGCACCGAATGTGCTATAAACGTCCGTCCGAGGACCCTGCGGATGGCGGCGCAATATAGCGCAGGTCGAGCCAACCAGAGCGATTCCGAACCGCGGCGCTTGCCGTCTGGATCGCAACGGGAGCAGGACGCGGAGTCGCCGGCGAGTTACTGTCCGCGGTGCTCGTGCCGCCTGGAGCAGCGCAGCTGCAAGATGATCTGCACGTCTTGCGGGTATTATATGTCGTGTTCGGATTTTTACTGAGCCGGGTCGCCCGGATCGGGAACCAACGGTCCTTCTTCAAGAACGCAAGCTCAAGAGCGAAGAAAGAGACGTCCAGGAGGCGCGAACGTGGCACTGAGAATGACGGAGAGAGATGTAAACGGAATTACCGTGGTGGACATCGAAGGGCGAATCGTACTCGGCGAGGAAAGCAACTCGTTTCGAGAGAAAGTGAAAGGCCTGCTGGCCGCGGGCAAGCGCAAGATCGTGCTGAACATGGCGAACGTCAGCTATATCGACAGCGCCGGGCTGGGCACGCTGGTGGCGACATTTCACAGCGCGAAATCGCAGGGCGCCACCCTGAAGCTCGCCAATTTGGGCGCAAAGTTCCGCGAAGTCCTGCAAGTCACCAAGTTGATGACCGTGTTCGACACCTACGAGAACGAGTCGGCCGCGGTCCAAAGCTTCGCGAAATAAATCGCGCTGCGGCACAGCGAACCACTGGATCAATACGGCTGCGGATTTGCCACTTTCCAGATCCGCAGCCGGTCTTCCCCCTAAGCTTCTATTGTCCTCAGTCCGACCAATACCACAATTCAGTTGATCGAGGTCTCTGCTCACTCTGGATCGGTGGGGCTTTCCATCAATTCTTTCCAGAGGATAATGGTAGCCGCGGTCGTGCCGCCGATCACGATGAGGCGCCATTCGAGATGGTGAGGATAAGGGTAGATGTTGCTGCGCCGCTTGCTCTTCTGGTCCTGCGGCTCCGCATCGGGAACCAGAGAAACGTAGTACGACTGGCCCGGCTTGACGATCAACGTCTGATCCCCGCGATGCAGGACCAGTTCGCCCGTGTACGCCGAGATGACGATATCCTTCTCCGGCCCGGTCATGGTGACTTGGCCGTAAGCCGGGCCATTCAGCGCCTCGATCAAACCTTCGGGTGCCAGAATCTGGAATTGCTGATCGGTCAGCGAGGAAAAGCCGACCGTGCCGCGCACGAGCGTCGCTTGCAGGACAGCGCCCGAGCGTCCTAGCGTCACTGCCGTGTCGGAGAGGAGATAGATTTGACCGCCCGCTGCGGTCAGGCGAAGCTCGCCTTCTGGCTCGGTGTCCAGCGCGTCGCCGGGATAGAGCGTCGTGCCGATCGAAGCAGTGGCATGGTCGACGTGGGCCTTATTGGCAAGGATGATCACCGCAAACGGCGCTGGGCTGGCTTGCGCGCTTGGCCGCGTCGTGGCGGCCTGGAGCGGAGGGATTGGCAGATTCATCCCGCTGCAGAGGAGCGCGATCAGCACGAAGCGGGAGAAGGAGCGCAAAACTCCTCCTACTCGGTCACTCCGCCGAATCTAGGCGTGGACTCCAACCCTGTCAGCACCGGAAACAAAGCGCTACGGCTCCGCTAGCCCTTTTCGTTACGAGTGATGCGAGCCGCTCAGTTCGCGGACGATGTCACCGACAAAGGCTTTCGCGTCGCCGAAGAGCATCAGTGTCCTATCCTCGTAATAAAGCGGATTGTCGATGCCGGCGAAACCGGGATTCATGCTGCGCTTGATGACCATGACGGTCTGCGCTTTGTCCACATCAATGATGGGCATGCCGTAGATGGGGCTGGACTGATCGGTGCGCGCAGCGGGATTGGTGACGTCGTTGGCGCCAATGACGAGGGCCACATCCGTTTGCGGCAGCTCGGAATTCATGTCGTCCATTTCCGTCAGGCGGTCGTAGGGAATATCGGCCTCAGCGAGCAGGACGTTCATGTGGCCGGGCATGCGTCCGGCGACCGGGTGAATTCCGAATCGCACGTCGATCCCTTTTTTGGTGAGAATGTCGTAAAGCTCGCGCACTTTGTGCTGCGCTTGTGCCACCGCCATGCCGTAGCCCGGAACGATGGCAACCTTGCTGGCCGCGGAGAGAATCGAGGCGGCTTCTTCGGCATTGGCGCTGCGAACGGTGCGCTCCTCGACGGCGGCCGCCGCTCCCTTCTGCACCTGTCCGAACGCGCCGAACATAACGTTGGTGAAAGAGCGGTTCATGGCCTTGCACATGATGACGGAAAGGATGAAACCGGAAGAGCCGTCCAGCGCGCCGGCGACCACCAAGACTTTGCTGTCGAGGACAAAACCGAGCAGCGCGGCGGAGAGTCCGGCGTAGGAGTTCAAGAGCGAGATAACCGTAGGCATGTCGGCGCCGCCAATGGGCGTGACCAGCAAAATCCCGAAGAGCAGCGCGACTCCGACCATCGCCGGAAAAAGAAACGGGAACAAAAACTCCGGACGTAGTGTGAGGATGATGGCAAGAATGGCGGCCAGGCTAAGCACACCGAGGCTCACAAAGTTCTGGCCGCGGTAGACGATGGGGCGCTGCGGCAGAATCTCCTGCAGTTTGCCGGCGGCGATCAGGCTGCCTGTGAAGGTCAGCGAGCCGATGATCACTTCGAGGGCGATCTCGACCATGTCGAACTTCGAGACGTGAGGCGCGCGGATGTAGTACTCCGCGATTCCTATCACGCTCGCCGAAAAAGCGCCGAAGGCATGGCTGAGCGCGGTTCGCTGGGGAACAGCGGTCATCTTCACCAAGCCGAGGGGTACGCCAATGGCCGCGCCAACAATCAGCGCAACGACGATCCATTTGTATTGGATCAGGTCGGGATTGAACAACGTCGCGACGACCGCGATCGTCGCGCCAATTTCGCCGGCGATTACGCCGTGACGCGCGGTAGTCGGCGAGCTAAGCCACTTCAGCGAAAGAATGAAAAGGATCGCGGCGGCAATGTAGGCAAAGTCGATGAGCTGAGCGACGGCAGCGGGAGTCATGATTTTTTGGGCTTGCCGGTCTTGAACATCCGCAGCATGCGGTCGGTGATCAGGAAGCCGCCCACCATGTTGCTGAAAGAAGCGGCTACGGCCAGAGCGCCAAGCACCGTCGAAAGAGTGGTTCTATGCCAGCCCGCAATGATGATGGCGGCAACGACGACAATGGCGTCCAGGGCGTTGGTCAAGGACATCAGCGGCGTGTGCAACAGCGGCGAGACGCGCTTGATGACCTCAAACCCGACGAAGCCCGCCAGGATAAAGACGAAAAGATTGGCGATGAAATCCGGGGGCACTCCGTTTCCTCCTTCCTCGCGGTGCTTTCCTACCGCTTCGTTTTCAGCGCCTAGCGCGCTTGCTGATTGGCGGCCAGGGCCGGCAAACGGAAAAATTCGCGCACGCGCCCGTTGACGATATCACCGCCGCGCGTCACGAGCGTTCCGCGGATAATCTCATCGTCCGCTTCGATCCGCGGTTTGCCTTCCTTCACCAGGTGCGTCAGGAAAGCGAACATATTGCGCGCGTACATCTGGCTGGCATCGTGCGGGACCGTGCTGGCCAGGTTGAACCAGCCCACAATGGTGACGCCGTGCTGGACGGTAGTATCGCCGAGTTTCGTCAGCTCGCAATTCCCACCGCGTTCCGCAGCCAGATCGACGATCACCGACCCAGGCGCCATGCCTTTCACCATGTCGGCGGTAATCAGGATTGGCGACTTCTTGCCGGGAATGACGGCGGCGGTAATCACCACATCGTTTTCGGCCACAACGCGCGTGAGCAATTCGCGCTGGCGCTGATAGAACGTCTCGTCCTGCGCGCGCGCGTAGCCGCCCGCGTCCTGCGCATCTTTGGCTTCCACGGGCAACTCGATGAAGCGCGCGCCGAGGCTTTGCACCTGCTCTTTCACCGCGGGTCGCAAATCGTACGCGGAGGTGACCGCGCCGAGTCGCCGCGAAGTGGCGATGGCCTGCAGCCCCGCAACGCCGGCGCCAATCACGAACACGCGTCCGGGCGTAATGGTGCCCGCGGCGGTCGTCATCATGGGGAGCAGGCGCGGCAGCATGTCGGCAGCGATCAGGACGGCCTTGTAGCCGGCGACGGTGCCCATGGACGAAAGCGCGTCCATGCTCTGCGCGCGCGTGACGCGCGGCATCAGCTCGACAGCGAACGAGACGACTCCCGCACGCGCGATGGCTTGAACTGTTTCCGCTGCGCCCAAGGGACGAAGGAAACCGATGAGAATCTGATCGCGGCGGAAAAAAGGAATATCGGATTGGCCGTTCTTGTCGTTGGATCCGTAGGAGAGCACCTGCAGGATAATGTCCGCACCAGAAAAAACTTCCGCGCGGCTCGGCACGATTTCCGCGCCCTTCGCGGCGTACTCCGCGTCCGGATATCCGGCTTCGAGCCCGGCGCCCTGCTCGATGACGACATCCAGCGCGGCCTTTTTCAGGTTGGGAATAACAGAAGGTGTGAGCGCGACGCGGCGCTCGCCGGGATAGATTTCTCGAGGGACGCCAACAATCATCCGTTCATTCCTCGCTCCTGCCGCCCGAACTTGAGAACCAGTCTGCGCCTCTCTGCGAAAAAGGCACTCACCGCTTTGGTGAAGACTGCCGAACCGAGAAGTATCCACCGAAACCGCAAATGGGTTCAAGCGCACTGGCCACGGAGCAGGGTGAATGCGCTCGCAGATGCCCTTTGCGCACCGATTTTCCCGCGACATTCTACTGTATTTTGCGGAATGGGGCGGCGAGAATCTGGAGGACCGCTGCGGCGCTTCCCGCACCGCCATTCTGCGTGAGCCCGCCATTCTGCGCTAGAATGAGGCGCGTTGCAGTTGCGAGGATGGCATGATTCACCGATTCGTGTTCCACAATGACCGCATCCTGCCCGTCGAGGAAGTGCGGTTGTCGCCGGGACAAGCCGGCGTATTAAATGGATGGGGCATCTTCACCACCGTTCGCATCGTGGAGGGAATCCCCTTCGCCTTTGAGCGCCATTGGAAACGATTGGAGCGCGACGCATCGCGCACGCACTGCCCGTTTCCTTTCCAGAGGGATGCTGTGCGGGCGCAACTGGGCGAAGTGATTCGCGCAAACCGCCTACGCGAGGGTTGCGCGCGAGTCTACGTCATCTACAACCAAATCGGGTTCTGGCGCAGCGAAGAGAATTTCCCTCAAGTCGATTTGATTTTGTATACGGCGCCATTGCCGGCCTATCGCGAGCCCGCTCGGCTGGCCTTGCGTGCGCACGGCCGGCACGCTGCGTCCCCGCTCAGCGGCGTGAAAGTGACGTCCTGGCTGAACAACGTCTGGAACCTCTACGAAGCGCAACAGGCCGGGTGCGACGAAGTCGTCCTGCTGAACGAGCGCGGCGAAGTAGCCGAATGCACCGCCGCAAACGTTTTCTGCGCGCGCGGAGGGCGCGTATCGACGCCCCCGCTCGATTCCGGGTGCCTCGAAGGCATTACCAGGGATATTTTGCTCGAGATTGGCGCGAGCGTAGGAGTTCCAACCGACGAAAAGGTGCTGAGGCCGGAGGACCTCTATGCCGCGGACGAGGTTTTCATTTCTTCGACGAACCGCAGCATGATCGCAGTCGGCGAGATCAACGGCCACAAGATCGCCTGCGCGCCCGGTCCCATCGTGCACAAACTCGAGCGCGCCTTCGCTGCATATGTACGGGAGTACGTCGCCAGTCACGCCCAATCCACCGCGACAGGCTCTTCTGCGGCGAGAACTTAGCGTGAGCCGTGATGGTTCTGATTCTTCGCCCTCAATGATTCCTTGCGCGAAGTCCTATCGCGTTACTGGCACGCAACGTTCGCAAATGTCAACAAAGACAGAGCGGAATTCGTGATCGTTTGACGCTGGTACCGCCGTGCCGCTCAATTCCGGTACAATTCGGCAATGGAGGTGCCGCCATGGCTGAGTTGGCCAGCAAGACATGCATCCCGTGCCGGGGAGGAGTGCCGCCGCTCGCGGGCAAGGAATTGGAGAATCTGGTGAAGGAAGTGCCGCAATGGAGGGTGGTGAACGGGCACCACCTCACGCGCGAATTCAAGTTCCCTGATTTCAAGCAGGCGCTTGCGTTCGTGAACCAGGTGGGGAATATCGCGGAGGAGCAGGGCCATCACCCCGACATCTTCCTGACCTGGGGCAGGGCCGAAGTCACCACCTGGACCCACAAAATCGACGGCCTGACCGAAAGCGATTTCATCCTGGCCGCCAAGATCGATAGAATCTAACGGCAGCTGTTCCCAGCCCAGTCGGTGTGTCAGCGGGAAAAAGGAAATGCGGGATCTGCGGAAACGGGAGCTGGACGTTTCCAAGCGTGTGAGAGTGTCGCCAGCACTTATTCGTTATCTGACTGGCGTGCGATCGGGTCGGGCGTGGACTGGGCTCGAGAGTTTGGTAACGGCACAAAATTCAGGTCAGGTTCACGACTGGCGTGAGAATGAAACCCAAAGTATCCGCGATCATTGCTAATCGAAACGGCGCGGAACACCTGCGCGTCTGTCTGCCGAGCCTTCTCGCACAGTCCGATCAGCCGGTCGAAATCGTGGTTGTGGATAACGGATCGTCGGACGCTTCCGAAGCCGTAGCTCGTGAATTTGGAGCCAAATGGCTGCCGCTGAGAAAGAACATGGGATTGGCCCCGGCCCTGAATCGCGGGTCCCAGATTGCGGAAGGCGAACTCCTGCTTTTCATCAACAACGATATGAGGTTCGATCGCCACTTTGTGGCGCATCTGGTTTCCTGCCTGGATAGCGATGCACGCGTCTTCGCCGCGGATGGAATGCAATTCAATTGGGACGGAACGGCAGAAGGACACCTGGCGACCACCCTCGCTCGAACCCGGCGGTCCCAGATGGCCATCGAGCTCGTTCCCGGATTATTCCTGTGTCAGCAACGGAGCGAGAGGCCGAGGGAAGTGTTCATGGCGTCGGCCGCCAGCATGCTCGTACGCCGGTCTTTTTTCGAGGCGCTGCGAGGTTTCGACGAGCGGTTGCCCCTGAGCTATGAAGATGTCGACATCTGCTGGCGCGCGCGGCTTTGCGGCTGGAAGAGCGTGTATGTGCCTGAGGCGGTTTGCTGGCATCGAGTTGGGGCTTCGTCTCGAAGCACGGAAGAGAAGTTGCTGTTGTTCCGCGGGATCGTGAGGGGGCGCTTACTCATCGCCACCAAATACTTGCCTGTGCGCTACGCTCTGACCACGTGGGTCCTATCGGCTGCAGGCTTCGCGAAAGACGTGGCCGGAACGCAGTGGAAGCGGGTTGTGGCGCGCTGCGAGGAGATGTTCCAGCTTGCCTTCCTCGCACCGACGTTGCTAGCCGAAAGAAGGGCTGTCCATGAGGGTGCAGGCGGAGGGACAAGAAAGCAGCTCGAACGTCTTTTGGCGATGGGGAACGCTGAAAGCCGCCGGCTCCGGCAACCAGAAACAGGGCCTGTAGCGGCGGTCAGCAACAGCAAATAGCCAGCGAATCTACTAAGGCAACGGCGACATAGGAATGCGCAGACCGTGTCGAGTAGCGTGTTCGCCGAAATGAAGGCGAATCTCGTCTGAAGAGAAGGGCAGCTTCATGATTTCGATCGGGATCAACTACACGCTGTAAAGGGGGCAGGGGTGGGTGGGTCCGAACGGTAGCGAGCCGCTTGTGCAGTGATATCGATCCGTGCGGGGCGCGAAAGAACTGGAAATGTGCGCTGAGCGTTTGTCCATAGGCGAAGGGCTGACGGGAATGATCTCCGGTTTGGCCGGTCGCAGTGCGGACACCGCTGACGCGATCGAGATAAGCAGGATTAGATGAGGACCAAACAAGCAGTTGGAGTACCTAGACTATCTCGCGCGAAGTTGTTCGGTGTGCTGACCGATTTATGGATCCTAGTCGTGCTGCTTGGATTCGTCCTCATTCGTCTTCTGGGATCGAACTTGTTTCATCATCTTGTCGGAATCGCGCGGACCGCGCTGGTGCACTAAATGCTGAACGCGATCGCCGCAAACATCGTGCTGCTAGCAAGCTTGACGGGCTTTGGCATGACGCTCGAGCGATTTTTTCCCGAGAGCTTTTGCCTTGCCGATCGTCTCGGCATGATTCTGCTTGTCGGTCTCGGAATCAGCGGGACACTTTTGTTCGACCTGGGCCAGTTCCGGTTCTCTCGGACGGTAGCGCTGGCCGTGGTCGGGCTTGGAATTGTGGCGTGCGCGGCGTTGCTCAGGCGCCGCTCGGTTTTTCGCGGCAGAAGTTTCCGGACGCTTCGCGCACCACTTTGGCCCGCTTTGATCGTCGGATGCGTGTTGGCCGTAACCGGCGTGGCTGGATTGGCCAAGCCAACCGGAGATTTACGAAATGATTCGATTGCGTATCACTATCTGGGACCGAAGGTGTGGCTGCGCGACGGCGCGATTCGCCCTGTCATTGATCAGCCGTACACTGCCTTTCCGGCTCTCGTCGAGAGTTCGTATGGCGCGCTGATGTCTTTGGGCGGCTCGCGCGCTCCCGCACTGTTTGCGCTGACGGGCCTGCTCGCGCTGCTGCTGATATCCGGAGGGCTAGCGAGTCGGCTGGGCGCGAGGCCGGCAGCGGCATGGTGGGCGGCGGCTCTTGTGGCCACAATGCCAGCGGTGTACCGAGGGTCGTTCGACGGCTTCATCGATGCGATCTATGCGGCGTTCGTTTTGTGTGCTGCGAGGATTGGTTTCGATGCGAGAAACATGGGGGAGTACGCAGTTTTCGGCGCCTTGTGTGGTTTCGCGATGGGGACCAAATACACCGGCATCATTGCGGTAGCGTTGATTTGGGGTTTGATGGTAATTGCCATCGTTCGGGATAAGGACCGAACGGCGCGCCTGCCTGCCTTGGAGAGGTTGGCCCTGGCATGCTGCGTTGCGATCGTGATTGCCGTTCCGGCGTACGCGCGAAACTGGGTCGTCTTGGGCTCACCAATTTATCCCCCTCCGCCCGGCGTCGCGCACGTCTTCCGGGTGCAATACATGTCGGCAAAAGCGATCGAGGGCTTTCACCGATACATCTGGATGCGAGGCAGAGGCATGGGACGGTCCTTATCCTCTTTTCTGCTGCTTCCATTCAATCTGACCTACCACACTGCCGACTTCAACGGGGCCGGTGGAATCGGGCTGGCACCGCTGGCACTAGCGCCGTTCGGGGTGTTCGCAGCGTGGCGCGAGCGGTTCGCGAAAAGGTTATTGATGTTGGCTGTACTGCTGACGGGCGCGTGGTTTGTGACAGAGCAGGAGTCGAGATTCCTGATCGATGTCTACGTTATCTTTGCCGTATTCGCAGCATTGGGGATTTCCCATGTGTTCAGCCTCGAGCCGCGGTTCGGGCGGGCTCTCACGTTTGCGGTGCTCATTTGTTCGGTGACCTACGGTTTGTTTATGATCGGCGTCGCCAGAGCGGACGAATTGCATGCAGTGGTGTCTCCGTCCTATGCACGTCAGCGTGATCGTACGGAGATTCCCTTCATCCAGAGCTTCGATTATCTGAACACGCATCCTTCCGTGACCAAAGTCCTGGTTCCGGATTTGTCGGTGCCGACTTATTACTGCGACAAAGATTATCTTAAGCCGATCGGCATTTTTGGTACGGAATCGGTGAGGGACCCGAACGAGCTGATCACGGACGTCGAGAGGATGTCGCGACTGCACATCTCGCACGTGCTGGACGTTCGCGGCGACGGCAGTGAGTTTCACATTCCGGAGGATTTGCCTGGGCTGACTTTGGTGTTTGAGCGGCCGGACCAGAGGGTTTATCGTGTGCAGTAGCTGCGGCAGGCGGCCCAGTCCGGCGCGTTTTCTGAACGCACAGCGATGATTTCGATCGGGATCAACTACACGCAGATGCATGATTCGTCGGCGTGCCTGGTGCGCGACGGCGAAGTGCTGTTCGCGGTGGCCGAGGAGCGCCTCAGCCGCGTCAAGCACGATGCGCGCTTTCCCATGCTGGCAATTCGAGCTTGCCTGGAAACCAGCGGGATTCGGCCTGAGCAGGTCGATTTCGTGTGTCAGGGCTGGTCCGTGCCGCGCGCCGGATTTCTGCACGACCTGCGCAGCTATGCGTCGGGGCGCCAGCCGGTGGATTCTCGCGCGCTGCTCAACACCACGCGCCACTTCGTCAGCATGTGGCACCAGCGCAGCGGAGAAAACCGGTTCCGGCAGATGTACGGCCCGGTAAAAGCAAAATTCCGCTATGTCGATCACCACGTGGCGCACGCGATCAGCGCATACGCCTTCTCGGGATTCGATGACGCAGCCGTGCTCGTGCTCGATGGCCGCGGCGCCTGGGAAGCAACCTCGCTCTGGCGCGGGCGCGGCGGACAGCTCGAGCATGTCTGGACCATTGCCTGGCCAAATTCGTTGGGACTCTTTTACGCGCAATTCACACAGTATCTGGGCTTCGCGCCCTACAGCGACGAGTGGAAGGTGATGGGCCTGGCGCCCTACGGCGAACCCGGAATCAATCTGCGCGAATTCATCATCCCGGACGACAATCCGTATCGCGTCGCGGCTCGCCTTCTGATCGGTAAGGATTCGGCCCCGACCGCCGCGATCGAAGCCAAACTCGGGACCAAGCGCCTCCCGGAATCGGAAATCGGCGCGCGCCACCGGAACCTCGCGTTCGCTGTGCAGGAATCGTGCGAACAGGCCATGATGACGCTGGCACGCATGGCCGTGGAGCAAACGCGCTGCCGCAATCTATGCCTCGCTGGCGGCGTGGCGCTGAACTCGAAGGCGAACGGAAAAATCCTGGCGTCCGGAATCGTCGACCAGCTTTTCATTCAGCCCGCTTCCGGGGACGACGGCGCGTGCCTCGGCGCCGCGCTGGCGCCCTGTCTCGATGGAGGCGGAAAACTCCCGGTTCAGCGAATGCGGCACGCCTACTGGGGCTCGTCCAGCGACGACGCGGAGATCCAAAAAGCTGTCGAGACGTATAAGCTCGGCGCGACGCGCGTTTCCGACCCGGCGAAAGTTGCCGCAGAATTGCTGGCGAATGGAAAGATTGTCGGCTGGTTCCAGGGACGCATGGAATTTGGGCCGCGCGCTCTGGGCAACCGTTCGATCCTGGCCGACCCGCGCGATCCGCAGATGACCGAGAAAGTGAATAATGCGGTGAAGTTCCGCGAGTGGTGGCGGCCCTTTGCGCCCTCGCTGCTGGCGGGGACGGCCGGCGAATACCTGGAGTCCGCGACGGATTCACCGTTTATGATCCTGACCGCGCAGGTGAAAGAGGACAAGCGCAGCGTCATTCCGGCAGTCACGCATGTGGACGGCA
>JBJKQB010000006.1:0-2638 GCA_046705825.1 Candidatus Acidiferrales bacterium | reverse complement strand
CCATGGTGAGTCCTTCCCGCCTGCAACGCATCTTGCCGATCATGCTGGATGAAAACGAATTCCTGTCCCCCTATGGCATTCGCGGCCTGTCGCGTTACCATCACGATCACCCCTACGTTTTTCGCGCCGACAGCCAGGAATACCAGGTGTCGTACGAACCGGCGGAATCCAGAACCGGTCTCTTCGGCGGAAATTCAAATTGGCGCGGGCCGGTTTGGTTCCCAGTGAATTACTTGATGATCGAGTCGCTGCAGCGCTTCCATCACTATTTCGGCGACGATTTCAAAGTTGAGTTTCCTACCGGATCCGGCGTGCGAATGAACTTGAGCGAAGTCGCCAGCCAGCTTTCCCGCCGCTTGTCGCGTCTGTTCCTGCGCGATGAACATGGACGGCGTCCGGTTTTCGGCGGCGCCGAGAAGTTCCAATCCGATCCGCATTTCCGCGATCATGTCCTGTTCTATGAGTATTTCAATGGCGACGACGGCGCGGGCCTGGGGGCGAGCCATCAGACCGGCTGGACGGCGCTAGTAGCCAAACTGCTCCAACAAAGTGGAGAATAGTCTCTTCAGGAGGCTATTTGGCTCGGTCCACTTCTTCGCTTGAGGCCTATGCGCTCGGATTGCTGCGCATCGTGGCTGCATTCATGTTCACGCTGCACGGAATCCAGAAGTTTGGCGGGCTGGGAGGATTGCGCGGCCACGCAGCGCCGTTGTACTCGATGTTGTGGATTGCGGGAGTGATTGAAATCATCGGCGGCCCGCTGATTTTCCTTGGCCTGTTTACGCGCTTCGTGGCGTTCATTTTGTGCGGCGAAATGGCCGTGGCGTATTTCACGGCGCACGTTCACATGGGGCCATGGATGTTCCCTCTAATCAACCGCGGCGAAATCACCGTGTTCTACTGCTTCTTCTACCTGTATCTGGTAACGGCCGGGCCGGGCGCCTTCAGCCTGGACGGCGCCATCCGGAAGCGCTGAATCGTCGGCCGGTTCATCCGCGGAACATCCGCATCATCTCAGCAGTCACGTTGGCTCCCGGCGCACCGGCGACGCGGGCGGCTTTTTCAGCCGGCTGGGTTTCGTCGCCTTCACCCGGCGCGAGGAATAAGTTCGCTTCCATACCGTGCTGCTTGGTGTACAGATCGTAGTAGCGGCCTTGCGCGGCGTACAGTTCGGCGTGCGTGCCGCGTTCGACGATGCGTCCCGCTTCGACCACCAGAATCTGGTCGGCGCGGCGGATGGTCGAGAGCCGATGCGCGATCACGAAGGTCGTGCGGCCCTGCATCAGGTATTTCAGGCCTTCCTGGATCATGCCTTCCGATTCGGAATCGAGATTCGAAGTGGCTTCGTCGAGGATCAGGATTCGCGGGTCGGCGAGAATCGCACGCGCAATCGATACGCGCTGGCGTTGGCCGCCGGAGAGCTTCACGCCGCGCTCGCCCACGATGGTGTCGTATTTCTTCTCGAAGCTTTCGGCGAACTCGTCCACCCGCGCGATGCGGCACGCTTCTAGAATTTGCTCGGGCGTCGCGCTGGGCCGCGCGAACGAGACGTTCTCCCAAATCGTGCCGTCGAACAGAAACGTTTCTTGGAGCACCACGCCAAGCTGCGTGCGATAGGAATCCAGCCGAACGGTGGAAAGATCGACGCCGTCCACAAAAACGCTCCCTGACGCCGGCCCATGGAACGCCGCGATCAGGGCGATGATGGTTGATTTGCCCGAGCCCGAAGGGCCGACGAGTGCGGTCACCGTCCCCGGTTCGGAACGGAACGAGATGTCGTGCAAGACGGCCTTTCCGCCGTCGTAGGCGAAATTCACGTTGTCGAAAATGACCTGTCCGGTGATCGGCGGCAAGGCCACCGTGCGGAGTGGGTCCTGATCCTCGGGCCGCTCGCGCATCACCTCGCGCGTCCGCTCCAATCCGGCCAGAGCCTCAGAAATCTGCGTTCCGATGATGACGAGCTGAAACATGGGCTGGATCAGAAACGCGAGCAGCGCGGTAAATGTGACGAAATCTCCGAGCGTCATCTGATGCGCCGTGATCTGCCGGGCGCCGACGTACATGATGACTGCGCCCACCCCGCCCATGAGGACCGTTGCCGACATGCTCATCACCGAAGTCGCGGTCAGGCTTTTCAGGACGTTGTTCAGCAGGCGCTGTACGCCTTGCTCGAAAACCGCCTCCTCGCGCGCCTCGGCGTGATAGCCTTTCACCACGCGCACGCCGCCGAGCGATTCGGTCAGGCGGCCAGTCACTTCGGCGTTGATTTTTCCGCGCTCGCGGAAAATCGGCCGGATGGTTCCAAAGGCTTTGCGCAGAACCGATGCGAAGGCGAGGATAATGACGAGCGCGATTCCGGTGAGCAGCGGGCTGATGTGAAAAAGAAAGCCGAGCACCAGCAGCGCGGTGAGAATTCCACCGGCAAAGTCGATCAGCCCGGTGCCGAGCAAGTTGCTAATCCCGTCGACGTCAGTCATGATGCGCGCCACCAGCGTTCCGGTCTTGTTGGAGTCGTAGTAGGCGACCGGCAGCCGGCCGACGTGCGCCTGAACTTTCGCGCGCAATTCGGCGATCAGACGTTGCCCGGCTTTCGAGACAAGTTGCGTGATCGAGAAGCTTGTGACGCCCTGAATAACCG
>JBJKQB010000005.1:0-3809 GCA_046705825.1 Candidatus Acidiferrales bacterium | reverse complement strand
CCTTGACCTCTGTGGCAACGTGCTCGCCATTCTCAGTCTTGTAGTACACCTCGACGCGCGTGCCCTGATCGACGGTGCCTACTTTCTTCGTGTTGGGGTCCAGCTTGAAGGTCATGTGTTCCGTTTTGCCCTTGGATGTGTGCGTAATCGCAAGGTCCGTGTCGGTGATGGAGTCGACGACGCCCCACATATGATGGGTCTTCATCTTGGTCATCGAGGAGGTCGAGGATTTGGTCTCGGCAGTCTGCTTGGCGGTTGGGGCTGCCAATGCAACACCGGCGAGCAAAAGCACAGCAGCGGTAGCAACAAGGGTCCTGCAGAATCTCATTGGGCTTTCCTGGTTGGGATTGAGGACTGGGCGGGAGTGTTACTGCTGATTCCAGCAGGAGCAGTAGGGGACTGGTTGTCAACCGCAATCAGAGGTCGAAGAGCTGAATGCCTTGGAGAGACTGCGGCCGGTTTCCCGGCAATCCAGGTCAGCCGGCAGGCAGTTTCAGCAATCGCGGCCGGAAGATCTATTCGGCCGCCGCCGAGCGGAACGCCTTCAGGATGTCCGCTAACGTCAGTACGCCCTCCAGCTTACCGAGGTCGGCGCGGCTCACGACGGGTAGCACTGGCCAGTCGCCCGCCCAGCGCAGTGCTTCTTCGAGCGATTCATCCGGAAAAACCAACGGCAGAGGACCTTTCGAATCCAATTCACCCGCGATGCGTGGTACCTTCCCCTCGGGAACTCCCGCACCGGCTCCAGCCGCGGCTTTCGCCTGGCTCCCACCAGTCAAACGCTCGCCTTTCACGACGCGCGACTCCCCGTCGGGCGCAGACACCGGCTGGCCAGTTTTTGTGGCCGCTGACGCATCGGTGGGCGCAGCCAAACTTTGAATCTGTGCGCGATCGAGGAGGCGCCACTCACCCACTTTCGCGCGGCAGAGCACGGGAAGATCTTTGCCGTCTACGCGGCGTGCTATATCAACAACGGGATCGTCAGGCTCCACAACGATTGCGCCATCCTGGCGCATCGCGTCCTCGGCTACCAGCGTCACTTGTTCACGCAGCTCCTCAATTGACGGCAGTACGACGCCGTCCTGCCGCCCGATCATGTCAAATAGAGGGAGCTTTTGATACCGCCGCGAAATCAGGTAGGCGATCATCACGGAGATGAGCACCGGCCCAACCGCCGTATAGCTGCCCGAAAGTTCAATCGCCATGAATACCGCTGTAATCGGCACACGCAGAAAGCCGGCGAAAAAGGTCGCCATGCCCACCAGAGCGAAGGTAGCCACAGATCCGGTCACATGCGGGAAGAAATGCTGTTCCACCGCACCGACCGCCCCGCCCAGCATTGCTCCCATGAACAGGGCGGGAGCGAACAATCCGCCAGGCGTTCCGCTGAGGAACGATATTCCGGTAGCGAGAATCTTCAGAAGTCCGAGGATCAGCAGAAGCTTCCAGGTGAACTGGCCGTGCAACGCCTGGTCGATGATGATGTAGCCCGCACCCATCACCTGCGGCAGTTTGATTCCGATAATCCCAATCATCAGGCCGGCGATGGCGGGCTGCAGAGTTCGCGTCCAGCTGGGGAGCGCCTGCACTTTCGGACGCGCGTACGAAAGCCACTTCAGAAAAACCAGCGAAAGCAGTCCGACCACGACGCCCAGAACGACGTAGGCGATCAGTTCGGAAGGATGCGTCAGCTCGAAAGGCGGCACACGAAAGAGCGCGTGGGGACCGAGGAACTGGCGCATCGTCAGCGCGCTGGAGTACGCGGCCAGCACCACCGCGCCAAGCACGCCCGCGCTCCAGTTGCCAATCACTTCTTCGATGACAAACACAACGGCCGACATCGGCGCGTTGAATGCGGCCGCCAATCCGGCAGCGGCGCCGATCGGAGCCATCATGCGCACTTTTTTCTGCGACAGCTTTAGGCCGCGTCCAATCGCTGAAGCGATTCCCGCGCCGATGTGCAGGGCAGGATCTTCCGGCCCCAACGACTGGCCGCTCCCGATGGCCAAGGCGCACATGGTGAACTTCGAGATCACTGTGCGAAACGAAATGTAGCCGTTCAGCACGTACACCGCCAATTTCGTTTGGTTCACGCCGCTGCCGCGCGAGCGCGGGAAGACCCGCAGCGCCAGCAATCCGACGCAGAGCCCCCCTAATGTCGGCGCTACCACCACGCGCAACAAGTTGGGAGCAAGCGAAGAACCGAGAAACAGGAAACGAACGAACTGGATCGCAACGTGGAAGCAGACCACTGCGAGGCCGGAAAATACGCCGATTAGAATCGAGAGGACCAGGAAGAGCCGATCCTCCCCAATGGCAAAAATCCAGCGCGACCAAGACTCCCACAGGCGGGGTTTTGCTTCCGCGGTGGCTGGCTGGGCTGCGGCTTCGGGTTGCGCAGTGCTGGGGGCGTGTGAAGCTGCGTGGGAAGTGGTTGCCGGGTCCGTCATGCTTGGGAACCCGTCTGGGACTTCGCAATCAGCAGCAACGCTCGATCCATTAAGCTCTGTGACGGCCCGCAAGTTTGCGCTGCCGCCTTCTCCACTTGGAATACCCAGTTCATCGCGTCGGCGATTTGACTCGGATCACGAATGAAATTCAGGTCCTTCCAGGCGCGGGACTTCTGCGCCAGCGTTGCCTGCAGTTGCTGCGGGGCGGAATTCGCGGTCGCACCGTTCTGAGCGCCGCTAACTGTTTCACCGGGCTTGCTCGTCCCGGATTTCGGATTCGGCGTCGCCGCTTTCCCCTGAAAGCAATTTTGCATCAGAACTTTGGCTCGCGTGAGCGCCTCCACCGTGCGGCGCGCCCGCTCGCGGCGGGAGAGGCGATCCAGAAACGGGCTGATCGCTTCCACCTCGCGCGATTCAGCGAAAGCGGAGGAAACTTCCGGTCGCATCCGCGCTGTGCGCGGCAGGGCCGCCAAATATTCCACGGCCGCTGCGTACTGCCCCACATGAAAGGCCGAAAGCCCTGCTCCGGCCAGCACGTCCGGATCGCGCCGGTGGGATGAAAGAATCGCGCGGTATTCCGTCAGCGCGCGATCCCAAAGCCCGGTGCGCCCAAGCAGTGCGGCAGCCTCTTTCTGCCGCCCCAAATCGCTCATTGGGACGTCATGCGCCAGGGCGATCGTCTCCGGCTGCGCCTGCGCCGTCATGCCGTGCGCCAGCAGATAATCGCACAGCTCGCGGCGGGCGTCCCATCTCTTCGGAAGAGGATCGGTCTGCCATACCCCATAGATCGCCCCGTAGTAGTAACGCAACGTGTCTTGCGCGGACATCTTGCTGCTTCGTCGCGCCGCTATGTGCGCCAGCTCGAGATTGATCTCTCCGCTGCCCGGAGACTCGGCCAGCAGACTCAGCAGATACGATTCCGCCTCCTCATCCGTCTCCTTCGTGCGCGCCGCGGTCAGCGCTTGGGCCAGGTGGAATTGAAAGACGCTATTGCTCTCCGAGTACACCAGCGCGTTGCGATAGTACTTTGCTGCCTTTAGCGCATTTCCTGCACGGAACGCCGCTTCCCCCCTCGCAAACCACCGGTCGGCGAGGACATGCTCCTGTTTGTGGTACATGCGGGCGGCGAAGGCCGTGACGGCGAGCAGCAATACCAAGAAAACGACGCAGCTTAAGAGGACGGTTTCGCGGGAATACCCCGCAGGCCCTCTCGCCGATTTGTGGGTCCCACTTGGGGCCGAAGAGCAGTTCAGCACACCCAGCGCAAAACCAGTTCGTACCATAGGCTCTCTAACAGAATAATTCATTTGCTGCCGCCAAACTAGGACGTTCGATGAATGCAAAACAACAGTGGACCGC
>JBJKQB010000004.1:0-7345 GCA_046705825.1 Candidatus Acidiferrales bacterium | reverse complement strand
CGCATTCATTATCCGCAGCTCGACTCGATCGCCTCCGCCCCCGCCCGCGAACCCACCCTCTTCCCCCTCCCCCCGCCCTGACCCGCTCCGAATTCTCTGCCAAGCCTTTGGATTGCCCTGCGGTTCTTCTCTGCGTTCCCCGCACTGTGGAGCGGGCGTCGCGCCCGCAGGTTTCCTCTCTGTGCTCTCCCGCTTTTCTCTGCGTGCTCTGCGGTGAGCTTTTCGGTCCCCCGCGCTTTTCATCCTCGCGCGTTTCCACATACGCGCTGTCATCCCGAACCCAGTCCCGCCGCTTTTGCGGGAATGGGGGTGAGGGACCTGCTTTTTATCTGAGTTCACTTATTCTTTGCGGCCGAAGGCCGCTTTGGACTGCGGTAGCTTGCTACCGCTTTGGCGCGCGATACCTTCGTACCGGCTGCTTCTCCGTTTCGCTCGGCCGTTGTTTCACAGCAACTAAGGAAACCGTCGCGTGCCGGATGGAAACCCGGATGAGCAAGGCGCGGGAGGCTGCAAAACATCAACACATGAAGTTATGACTTCTGGCGTCCCACAAGCGGATAGCTTCTTCAAACGTGCTTTAGCAAGGCAGCCGTTCCTCGCCGGTCCGCAAAACACCATTCCGAGCGCCGCGGGAGGCTGCAAAAAAAACACTCCTTTGCATTTGTCTTCCGCTGCAACGCGGAATCCAGGCACACTTCGCAGGCACACTTCGGACGGAGAATCGGCTCCCTCTTGAATCTTGCCGGCGGCGTTATTTCTTGAAGAGGTCTTCGAAGGCTTTGCGCGCATCGTTGGGGCGCGCGGGGCTGGCCGTGACCGCCGCGTTCGAAGCGTAGGTCACCGGGGAAGTATCCTTCTCCACGTTCATACGCATCTCGAAGAACGTGCACTCGTTCTTCGCGTCCTTCTTGGCGATGCGCTCCGGTATGGGCTGCGTGCACTCGAATTGGCGTCCCGTATCGAAGTGCACGCACTGCTTGCAGCAATGCAGCTCCGACTGGCAGCGCGGGCACTTCCCGGTGGGATCGAAGCCCGGCGCCAGCACCGCTCCGCAATTCGAGCAGCGCGCGCGCATCACCGTCCCGACCATGCGCGGCGTGCGCGGACCCAGCAAATCCTGCTTGGGACGCGGCGCTTCCGGCGGCCGGCGGTCGTGATTCTTATCCCGGCCGTCGCGATCGCGGTCGCGATCCTCGTAACCCCTATGTCTGTATTTCCGTTCCATGAACTACCTCCGCGGGAGCGAACCCTCGTCGCCCCGCACTTCAACTACACCCTCTCTGCGGCACACTTCCGCGCTGGAGAAACAGGCCTGAACTGAAAAGCACCTTCGCAACGTGGCGTTTGCGTCAGGTACGGGCTGTCTTCATTCCTGGCCCGGGGCTTGCCCGCCGTGGTGGGCAGCACCCGTCGTTCTGCGCCCGGCCCAAAATTTGCACAGTCCTTCCGGCGGCAGATCGGGACGCAGAAGATTCCGGGGTTGACCAAATTCGGAGAGCAGCGACTCGGCCGCGAGATATCCGCTCCGAACCGCTCCTTCCATTGTGGCAGGCCAGCCTGTCCTTGTCCAGTCCCCCGCAAGAAATAAGTTCCGAATTCCACTGTCCGCTGCCCCCGGACGCCAGCGGTCCACGCCCGGCTCCGGCGAAAACGTCGCGCTCACTTCCTTCACCACCGTTCCCTTCAGCAGCCGTGCGCCGCGTGTTTCCGGCAGCACGTCGGCCAGTTCGCGCAGGCACAGCGCGATGATCTCCTGCCGCGACTTGGGCACCAGGTCGTACGACGCGCTGATCACCAGTTGCAGGTATTGCCCCTCCGCGGCCGGGCTCGTTCCGTTGCCCGGGCCGGAAACCGCGGCATCCGCTCGATGCGCTCCCGCGCCGTCATCCGCGGCGCCGCCGTACAGCAACGACTTGTTGAAGATCCATTGCGTCGTGTGATCCAGAAGCGTCAGGAAGGGCTCGGTCATGACCGTGCGGTCGAACCAGAGATGCACCCCCGTAATGGGAGCGGCTTTGATTTGATGCAAATCGCGGGCCAGCGTTTCGCTCGCATCCGTTCCCGGGGGCAGCAGCGCCTCGATCGCGTCGTGCGGCACAGCCAGAATGCACGCGTCCGCCTCGACTTCCGTCCCATCCTCCAATTGCGCGCCGGCGAAGCGCCCGCCCTCGACGCGAATCTGCCGCACGCCGCAGCGCACGCGCACTTCCCCGCCCCGCTCCTCGATGGCCTCGCGGCAGCCGTCGTACAGCTTGGCCAGCGGCACCGACGGAATTCCCACGCGGTAGCCTTCCTTGCTGCTCAGAAAACCTTTCCAGAAGACGTCGATGCCGTAGCGCGCATCCGTGCGCCCCAACTCCTCGTCCAGCGCGCTGACCAGCACCACGCGCCAGAAGCGCGCGATGGCGCCGGGCGTTTGCTTCTCGCGCTCGAGCCATTGCTGCATGGAGAGGCCGTCGATGCCCCGCGGCGAGCCGCCCGCTCGCGCAATCGTCAGCAACGCGCCGGCGATGGCGCGCTTGTCCGCCAGCGTCAGCCCGCCAAACAGCGCGAACGACGGCGCCATGTGCAGCGGTGGCGGCAACGGCGAGGCCTCGATGGTCGAAACTGCGCCGCGCGCGTCTGCAAAATACAGCCGGTCGTAGAACCGTATTTTGTCTTCCGCGCCAACCCGTCGGTAAAAATCCGCCAGGTTCGTGCAGCAGCCCAGCGTGACGTGCTGGCAGTTGTCGATCTCGCTTCCGTCCGGCAGCGTGTAGGAAGTGGCGCGCCCTCCCAGATGCGGGCGCTTCTCCAGCAGGCGGACGCGCCAGCCCGCTTCAGCCAGCGCGACGGCGGAGGACAGTCCCGCCAGTCCGCCGCCGGCCACGAGAACTGATGGCGAGGGCATCTTTTTTCCACCAACCGGCCGTTCCTGCCAGCAGCAGGTAACGAAGTTTTTCGGAACTCGAAATGGAAATGCGCGAGGAAAACACGTCGAATTCGCGTTCTTCGATGCGCGCCAGCAAACTGCTGTACGTGCGCACCAGAGCCCACAGCGTGGCGCGGCTGTCGCCGTCGATTTTGTCGATCAGCGTGGCGCCTTCTTCGTAGCAACGCCACGCGCGGTCAGCCTGGAATTCCAGCAGCTCGCGCAGCGGCGGTGTGAGCGGGCCGCGCAAATCCTGGGCGCGCAGGCCGAATCGCTCCAGATCTTCCTCCGGAAGGTAAACGCGGCCCATCTCGAAATCGCTGCGCACGTCGCGCAGGATGTTCGTCAACTGAAAGGCCAGGCCCAGCCGCTCGGCCAGATCGGGCGCTTTTGGATCGCGAAAACCGAAAACGTGCAGGCAAGTCAGCCCCACCGTGCCCGCCACGCGATAGCAATATTCCGACAAGCGGTCGAAGGTCGGATACGACGCGATGGTCAAATCCATTTCCGCGCCCAGAATCAAATCGTGGAAGTAGCGCGTGGGAATTTCAAACCGCGCAATCGTGTCGGCCAGCGCGGGCAGAATCGCGTGACTTTCCGTGCGCCCCGCCACAGCCTCGTCGAGCATTGCGCGCCAGCGCGCCAGTCCCCGCCGCTTCGATTCCAAATCCCCCGGCTCGTCCGAAACGTTATCCACCAGCCGCATGAACGCATACAGCGCGCACAGCGCATTCCGCTTGTCTTTTCGCAGGCCATAAAACGCAAGATAGAAGCTGCTATGCGCCGCTCGCGCAATCCTTCCGCATTCCGCATAGGAGACACGGAGCTGTTCCTGAGAAGCGGACATTGCGAGGCCGCGCTCACGCTCTGCTATTGCGACATCTTGCGCCACACTAGAAGGCCTCGGCTCATACCCGGTCGGTTCGGCCGGGAAGCTGGATGCTACCGAGACGATTCGTTTCCCAAGAGCGCGGCCAAGCAAACGCACCTTCGCTGTTTTTGTCAATGCCGGCCGATGATTCAGCGTGTCATATCCCTGTTTCTCGATTGCATCGAGAATCCATATCCCGCCGCGGCTGAACAGCTCGATGTCGATTCGCAGCGTTGCATCAACGCGCTGAGCGAGCGGCAATCCCGCGGCAAACAATTCGCGCGTCCGCGCGATCAGGTCCTTCATCAACGAAACGTAGCGCGCATCGAAATGCCGCCCGACGATGTCCCCCTCGCTCATCCCGTGCGCGGCGATCGCCTCCAGGGGAATGTAAATTCGCCCCTTCTCCAGGTCGCGCGAAACGTCTTGCCAAAAATTGGCGAGTTGCAGCGCCGTGCAGGTGAAGTCCGAAAGCCGCTGGCGCTCGTCGTCCCGATACCCGCACACGTACAGCACGAGCCGCCCGACCGGATTCGCCGAGTACACGCAGTAGTCGAGCACTTCATCCCAATGGGCATAGCGCTGCACGCGCTGGTCCTGGCGGAACGCCTTCAGCAAATCGCTGAACGGCTTCTGCGGAATATTCTTTTCGCGGATCGTCTCGCGCAGCGCGAGCAGAACGGGATGCGCCGGCGATTTGCCGGGCAAGTAGCACAGCCGAAGCTCGTCTTCCCAGGCATCCAGCAACGCGAGCGCTCGCGCGTGGTCCGGAACCTCGTCCCCCAGGTCGTCGGCCCAGCGGCAATAGGCGTATACGTTGTAGAAATGCTGGTGCAGCCGGCGCGGCAGCAGCCACGAAACCACGTTGAAATTTTCGTAGTGATGCGTGGCCAGCCAGCGCGTGTAGCGCTGCGCCTCCTCCACCGAGCAGCCCTCGGCAGGCAGATGGCGGGCGATTTCGAGTTCGGGTGTAGCCAACATCGAGATCTGGAACCTTGCCGGGCGATTCCCAAGCGCGGTCCAAGGGCGCCCAAATGCGTGTCAAGAATGACACGCGAGGCCGTGCCGCACCGCTCCACGTCCGGAAAACTCAGCTAGGGCGCAGCGTTCAGGCAGTTCCCGGGGAGTTTTAGGTGCGAAAGAGCGCCCAATAAGCCCGTTTAAGCGCATTTCAAGAGCAGGAATGCTGCTCTTGAACTGCACACTTTGTTTCGCCCTGTCTTCGCCCGTGTGCTCACGGAATGACGGCTGTTTTCAGCTCGCCATTGCGCTGTTTCATGTGCTCGAAGACGTGCGGCAGCTCGGTCAGCGGCGCCTCTCCGGTCACGAAATCCGCGGCCCGGATTTCGCCGCCCGCGATCGTCTCGAGCGCCGCGCGTATGAAACGCGGCGTGTGGTGGAACGTCGACTTGATGGTGATTTCCGAATAGTGCAGCGCGCGCGGATCCACTTTCACTTCGCTTCCGCTGGGGCAGCCGCCGAACAGGTTGACCGTGCCGCCATTGCGCACCATCTGCAGCGCCCATTCCCACGTCTTGGAGGAGCCCACCGCCTCCACCACCGCATCCGCGCCGAATTCGCGTTCGGTTAACTGGCGCACCCGGCGCACCGGGTCCTCGGTTTGCGAGACGTCGATGGCGGCGGCCGCGCCCAGCCGCTCGGCCGCTTCGATCTGGCTCTTGCGTTTGCCGATGGCGATGACGCGAACGTCGCGCCCCGAAAGCACGCGCACGAATTTCAGTCCGATGGGGCCGCAGCCGATAATCACCGCGGTGCTGCCCGGCTGAATTCCCGTTTCGTGGATTCCGCGCAGCACGCAGGCCAGCGGCTCGACCATGGCCGCGTCCACGAACGAAACTTCCTCCGGAATTTCCAGCATGTTCTGGCGCACGATGCGCCCGGGAATGCGGATGTATTCCGCGTACGCGCCGTTGTTGAACAGCAGGTCCTCGCACAGATTGGGCTGGCCCTTGCGGCAATAGACGCAGGCGCCGCAGGGCGCGGAATTCGAGGGCACCACGCGCATGCCGGGGCGCACCGTGCCGTTCACGGCCTCGCCCTTCCGTTCCACCACGCCCGACAATTCATGCCCGAACAGCGCGGGCGGCACGATCATGCGCGCGTGCGATCCCTGCTTCCACACTTTCAGGTCCGTGCCGCACGTCAGCGCCACCTTCACTTTGACCAGAACTTCATCCTCGCCCACGGAGGGGATATCCACTTGCTCGATCTTCATGTCCTCGCGGCCATAGAGCACAGCCGCGGTCATGGATCCTTTCGCGGATCCCTTCGACGAGCCATTCGACTTGGACTTGGGCATCATTCGTGTACGATCACCACTTTCAATGTATTATCCGCCGGACGCGCCGCCATTTCCAAGGCGTCGGCGATGCGCTCGAGCGGGAAACGGTGCGAGATCAGCTCCCGCACGGGCAAACGATGTTCGAAAACGAGCCTGGCGGATTCCTCCTGTTCATCCACCGAAGCGCTATAACTTCCGAGAATTTCCTTTTCCTCAATTCCCACGGCCGCCGCGGGAAACTCCAGTTTCATCACCGGATCGTTATGCGCAAACAGTAGCACACGCCCGCCGGGCCGGCCGAGAGCGAGGGCTTCCGTCACCAATGCCGGGTTGGGCACAGCCACGAGGACCGCATCCGCTCCGCGGCCCTCGGTGCGCGCGCGAATTTCGTCCAGCAGCTTGATTTTCGCGGGATCGAACGATTGGGCCGCGCCAAAACGTTCGCTGGCCGCGCGGCGGCCCGGCATGGGATCGCTGGTGAACACCTCGGCGCCTTCGTACTTGGCCAGCAGCATCAGCAGCATGCCGATGGGCCCTTGCCCGATGACCAGAACCTTTTCGCCCGCAGCGACGCGCGCCTTGCGCACCGCCTTCAGGCAGGTGTTCACCGGCTCGACGAAAGTAGCGTCCTCGAAGGTGGCGCTGGCCGGAAGCGAAAGCATGCCTCGCTCGACCACCCAGGGCATGGCCCGCACGTATTGCGCGAAACCGCCGCCATTGGGATCGAAACCCGCGGTCAAGCCGACTTTCTTGTAGCCGGCGCACTGCGAAAACAGGCGGCGCCGGCAATAAAAGCATGCGCCGCAGGGCACATGGTGGAAGCTGACCACGCGGTCGCCGGGCTTGAATTTCTTCACCCCCGTGCCGGCTTCGACCACCGTGCCGGCCAGTTCGTGGCCCAGAATCTGCGGCGGTTTGACGAAGCCGTGATGGATCTTCTTGATGTCCGTGCCGCAAATTCCGCAGGCCGCGACTCGGAACAGAACTTCGCCTTCGCCGATTTGCGGGATGGGCACCGATTCGACCACAACGTTTCCCTTGCCCCGATACACACCGGCGCGCATGTGCCGCACCCTCGCTGCGCCCTCGTGCCCGCCGATTTGCGCCACGGTCTGGCTCATTGGCCCGCGCTCCTCGCGCCCAGCGCCGCAGTTCGCTCCGCAACCGTGGCGACGTAACGATCCAGAAATTGCGCCAGCGCCTCGGCGGCCGCTTTGCTCTGCTTTCCAAGTTTCATCAGGCCGGGCATGGCCCCGGGATG
>JBJKQB010000003.1:0-8557 GCA_046705825.1 Candidatus Acidiferrales bacterium | reverse complement strand
TGAGGGCCGGCCTCAGAACTGAAGCACGATGATGCCATTCAGCACGCGCGTGGTGTCCTGCCCGACGAGCAGCGCCCTGTTGGGGTCAATCACGTAGTAGACCAGGTTGTAGGTCGCCGGCGGATTCGTGGGGTTCAGCACGATCGTGCCGCGGCCATTCGATGCCGGCGCCGTCACGGAACTGGACGTGCCAATCGGATCGGACAGCAGCGGCGGCGTACCGTAATTGTTGATGTCGAGCTTGGCGCTCCCGGATGTGAATGCCGAGCCGCTGATGGCCGCTTCGCCCACCGCGTCCGACTGATACAGCCCGGGATCGTTGTAGAAAACGCCCTGGCCTGCCAGCTGCAGCGCCACGTTTCCGGCCAGCGCCGCCGGGGAGGCAGCTTGCAGATACGCTGTGCCGCTGGAGATCGCGGAGGAATCGAGTTCAAGCATCAGCGCGGTGTTGGCCGCCGTGGGATAGGCGGCGAACTCCATCGATCCGAGCTTCAGATCGACGCGCCCCGTGGTGGCGTCCACGGTGTAAGTGGAAGCGCTGACGGCGGAATTGGACGTCAACGCTCCGGCGTTGTCGCTGTCGAGCGTGCCGCTGGTGATATTCCCGTTCCCGTCGGAGGCGAAAACGCCGCCCGCGGCATAGGCGCCCGAACTCGAGTTTCCGCCCACGTTGAAGACGTAATTCGCCGCGGAAAGCGCGCCGGTCGTGAACGAGGATCCCGTCGCGCCGCTGTACACTTCGCCCGCCAGATAGGCGTTCGTGTCGGTCTCGACGATGTACAGATGCGTGTTGTCCACGATATAGAACGCGAACTGCAGCTGCCCGGTGCTGGTGGACGATAGCGTCAGCGTACCCCGGCCCGTCCCGGCATTCTGCGTGTCGAAGGAATAGGACCCGCTCAGCGTGGGGTCCGCAGTTTTCACCGTTCCATTGTCATTTTCGTCCACGATGGAGGCGGACGCCGGAATTCCTCCCGACCCATTTGCCGTGAATCGTCCGGCAATCCCCATCGGATTAAATTGCGCATCTCCGCCGGCCGCGCGGAACACGTAATTCCCCTGAATCACGGAAGCGGAACTCAAATCGTTCAGATTCTGCTGGTCGATGGCGCCATGGCCCGTCGTGCTGGTATCGAAGCGGATCAAAAGGGCGTGCGAAGTCGATGTGAGCACGAAGTCCCAAGTCTCTTTCCCATTGCTTGTGTTTACTACGGCGGTCGTGCGCCCGTCCGCACCTACTTTGTAAGTGCCGGAAAGAATGGGCACCGCCGTCGCCACAGGACTGCCGAAACTGTCCACATCCTCCAGCCCGCTTTGGATGATTCCGGAGCCATCCGCGACGAATCGTCCCGCCACTGCGCGGAAACCGGAAGCGTCGTTACCCACGTAGGAGAAGGCGAAGGGCCCGTGCAGCGAAGCGTCCGAAAAAGCGATGGTGGCGGTGGCGGTCGCGGTCTGCGCCGTGCCGCTGGAACTGTCCGTCGCAGTGATGGTCACCTTGCCGCCGGGCGGGGGCGCATCGGGCGCGCTGTACAGGCCGGTAGTTGAATTGATCGAGCCGATGCATCCGCTCGGGATGGTCCCCGGGCACTGGCCACTGCCCAAGCTGACGGTCCACGTCGCGTTGGTGTCCAGGGCGCTATTCAGGAGCGCGGAAAACTGGTAGGTGCCGCCGGCCGGGACGCTCGCTTGCGCGGGCGACACGGAAATTCCTTGTCCTACCGTGACTGTCACGGTGGCGTTATTCGAGGTGATCGTCGTGCTGGATGTGGAGGAACCCGACCCCGAACTCACCGAAATGACCGCGGTGATGGTCACCTGACCGTTGTTGGTGGTCGGCACGGCTTTGGGCGCCGTGTAGATGCCGACGTTGGTGTCCGTCGACGATGCCACGATCGTGCCCACCGTCGAATTCCCTCCCGTCGTGCCGTTCACCTGCCAGGTTACCGCCGTGTTCGTGCTGGTCGTCGAGTTGGCCAGATTCACCGTGGCAGTGAAGTCCGCCTGCGTATTGATCTGCACGGACACTGCCGTCGGGGTGATGGCGATCGACGTGATATTCGTGTTGTTACTGCTGCCGCCTCCGCACCCACTAGCGGCCAGAACGGCCATTACTGCCCCGAGAACTACAAGCATGCGCCTGGCACTTCGCATCAGAAACCACCCGGCTGGGTGAACAGTTTCCCCTGCACCGACTGCCATCGTTTCTCCTGGTTATTCTCCGCGCTCAAAAAGGCCAGCTATTCTAAATCGGCTGGCCCTGAGTTCCAACTCATCCCTTCGCTCGCCGAAGCGGGCCTCTCGCATACCGGCGCGCAAGCCGGGCAGGCCTTTCCGCTTTCAAGCTCGATCAGCTACGGATGGATGGACACCGGAACTACTGATGCGCGAGAGACTCACAATGTTGGCCGAGCCTGGATCCGGGGGCGCTGCGCGGGCCGGCTTCAGTCGTGAGATGTCGGCGAAAAATGGCGAACGCAAGGCGAAACTAAAGGGCGACTTTGTGAGCAGCATTCCTGCTCTTGAATGCACGTTATAAAGGCATAAAATGCCACAAACGGACATGCCGCGCCCAGGAGGCCGCGGCTGACGCGCAAGCCGGCTTCTTGGCCCTCGCTGGTCGCGCCATTGTCACTCTGGAGTCCCGCCCAACAAGATGAAGAATCTCTCCTGCCTGCCTCTATTTGCTGCGGCGGAGGCCCGTGACGTGTAACACGCCCAGCCGGCACGGGCGGCCAACATCTCCTGTGGCCAGCCGGGATCAAACTGTATAATGCGAGCGGTCGTGGCCAGCATGAAGGAAATCATCGAGCAATTTGTCCGTTACCTGCGCTACGAGAAGAACGCTTCTCCCTGCACGCTGCGCGAATACCGGCGCGACGTCACCCAGTTCTACGAATTTCTTACACCGCCGGGAGAGAAAACGCTGCCGCTCGAGCAAGTGGATCACAAGATCGTGCGCGAGTTCGTCAGCTCGCTGTACGACCGGAACCTCGAGCGCTCTTCCATCGCCCGAAAGCTTGCGGCCCTGCGCACCTTCTTCAAATTCTGCATGCGCGAGGGCTTGGCCAAGCAGAATCCCGCGCGCCTGGTCAACGGACCCAGGCTGCCCAAGCGCCTTCCCCGCGTTCTCAGCGCGGAGGAAATGAACGCGTTCCTGGATAACCTGGCTTCGCCGCCCTCCGGCCGCGCTGGAAGGAAGACGCCGACGCAGAAGGAGCGCGAAGAGGAAAAGCTGCTGCTGAAGCGCGATCGCGCCATCCTCGAAATCCTCTACGGCTCGGGCCTGCGCGTGGGCGAGGTTGTGGGCATGGATATGATCAATGTGGATGTGCACGGCCAGCTGCTGCGCGTGCTGGGCAAAGGGCGCAAGGAGCGCATCGTTCCTTACGGCAACAAAGCCAGGCAGGCCCTGGAGAATTACTGGCCGGTGCGCGAGGAGATTTTGGCGCGCTCACCTGCTCCCGATCGCGAAGCGGTCTTCCTGAGCGGCCGCGGGCGCCGGTTGACCACCGGGTCGGTGCGCCTGTTGGTGAAGAAGTACGCACGGCTGAGCAACGTGAACTGGGATCTGCATCCGCACGCGCTGCGCCATGCCTTTGCCACGCACTTGCTGGCCGATGGCGCGGACCTGCGCGCCATTCAGGAGTTGCTCGGGCACGTTTCGCTTTCCACCACGCAACGATACACGCAAGCCACGATCGAGCAGCTCATGGCTATCTACGACAAGTCCCACCCCCACGCATGAGGCCGTCCGCGGAAGTGAACTCCCTGAACCCGGCTCGCGGCCCCGAACCCCGGGACGACCGTCGCTTGGCCGGCCGCTTCGTTCCGGTATTCCTTCTGCTCTCACTTCTTCTCGCGCTGGCCCCTGGCGCTTGCGCGCAGACCGATGAAATCCAGGTCTACGACGCCTCGATCTCCGAGCCCGGCGTCCTCAATCTAACCCTGCACACCAATTTCACGCCCGACGGTCTGGACACGCCAGCGTTCCCGGGCGCGCTCGTTCCCGACAAGTCCTGGAACGGCGGATTTGAATGGGCGTACGGTGTGAAACCCTGGCTGGAATTGGGCCTCTATCTTCCTTTGTATACGGTCTATGCGGAAAATCGCAGCGCAGCCATTAACGGCGGGAAGATCCGCCTGCTGTTCGTAAAGCCGCACGCGGACGATCGCAAGTTCGCCTACGGCGTCAATTTCGAGTTCAGCTACAACTCGGCGCACTGGGACCCGCACACGTTCACTTCCGAAATCCGGCCCATTTTCGTGTTGCACCTGCATCCCTGGGACTTCATCGTCAATCCGATTCTGGACAATACGTGGGAAGGCGGTTTCCGAAGCCTCGATTTCGCGCCCGAATCGCGCGTGGCCTATCATCTCACCGACCACGGGGCGGTGGCGGCGGAGGAATACGACGACATCGGGCCGCTGCGCAATTTCTACAAGGGCAGCGACCAGTCCCACGAGCTGTGGGCTACCTTCGACCACTATTCGAAAATTGATGTGGAAGCCGGGATCGGTTTCGGCCTCACCCCAGGTTCCGACGCGGTGACCCTGAAGCTCATGTTTTCCCGCGACCTCTACCACTTCCACCATGCCAGCCATTGACCGCTTCGTCTGGCTTAGTTTGCCGTCAGCGTTGCGGCGGGAATGAAACGCGAGTTTCCCGTAGCACCGGCGTCTCGCCGGCGATTTTGCCTTTGCGATTCGCGGCCGTTAATTCGCCGTCAGCGTAGCGGCAGGGATGAAGCCTTCAGCGGGAGGTTTTGTGGCAGCCGCAGGAAAGGGCATCTTCTCGCGGTCCACGCGGTTGTTGAGGGTGTCGCGCTCGACCGGCACGCGCCCGGCGGCGCGGATCAAGCGTTCCAGTTCCGCGCGCGTCAGATGCTCGGGCGTGGTCGCGCCCGCATCGTGATAAATCTTTTCTTCAACGACCGTTCCGTCCAGGTCATTCGCGCCAAAGCCCAGCGCAATTTGCGCGATGCGCGGCGTCAACATGATCCAGTAGGCCTTGATGTGGTCGAAATTGTCGAGCAAGAGCCGCGCAACAGCGATCGTCTTCAGATCGTCGAGCCCGGTTGGCTTGGGCAAATGCGCCAGCGCTGTATTCGCCGGATGAAATGCCAGCGGAATGAAGGTCACGAAGCCGTGCGTTTCGTCCTGCAGCCCGCGCAGCTTCAGCAGATGATCGACGCGCTCTTCCGCCGTTTCGATGTGCCCGTAGAGCATGGTCGCATTCGAGCGCAGCCCGATTTCGTGAGCTGTCCGCGCGATTTGCAGCCACATCTGCCCGCTTACTTTGTGGTCGCAGATAACTTTGCGCACGCGCGGATGGAAAATTTCCGCGCCGCCGCCGGGCAGCGAATCCACGCCCGCTTCCTTCATCTTCAGCAGCGTGTCGCGAATCGACAGCTTGGAAATGCGCGCGTAATAGCCCACTTCCACCATGGTGAAGGCCTTCAGATGGACCTGCGGAAAGCGCTGCTTCAGCCCGCGAATCAGCTCGAGGTAATGCTCGAAAGGAAGGTCCGGGTGCAACCCGCCAACGATGTGAAATTCGGTCGCACCTTCGGCTACTCCCTGCGCCGCGCGCGTCCAAATCTCTTCCAGCGAAAAATTGTACGCGCCGCTGGCATCGGGCGAGCGCCCAAACGCGCACAGCCGGCAATGCGCTACGCAAACGTTCGTCGGATTGATGTGCCGGTTGACATTGAAATAGCAGATGTTTCCGTGCTTCCTCTCGCGCACCCAGTTCGCCAGCCAGCCTACCGCCAGCAAATCGTGCGACTCGTACAGCGCCAGGCCGTCCGCCGCGTTCAACCGTTCCCCTGCGAGAACCTTCTCCGCGATCGGCCTTAGCCGCGTATCCGTGGTTTTGAATTCAGTCGACATGAAAATTGTGAACCGCAGGGGCGCTGCTTGCTGCGCCCGTTGTCGCCGCAATGTCTAGGGCCGCATCATGACCACAGCTGCTCCCCAAAACAACAGGAACAAAAGACTAATATAGCCATTCACGGTGAAAAACGCAGCATTGATCTTGCTCAGGTCGTCGCTCTTCACCAACGAATGCTCGTAGATCAGCAGCGCGGCAACCACCGCGATTCCGGCCCAGGCCAGCCAGCCCAGACGGAAACTCCACGCCAGCCAGCCCAGCAGGCCGACCATCACGACGTGCATTCCGCGCGCGAACAGCAGCGCTCGCGCAATCCCATATTTCTTTGGAATCGAACACAGCCCGGCCGCCTTGTCGAACTCGACGTCCTGGCACGCATAGAGCACGTCGAAGCCGCCCACCCACAGCGTCACCGCCGCGCACAGGATCAACATGCGCCAGTCGAGCGAGCCGCGAATGGCGATCCACGCGGCCGCGGGAGAAATCCCCAGACAAAATCCCAGCACGAAGTGCGACCACGAGGTGAAGCGTTTCGTGTAGGAGTAGAGGAACAAAATGGCCAGCGCCACCGGCGACAGTTCCAGCGCCAGCCGGTTCAATTGCCACGCGGCCGCCACCAGCAGCGCCGACGCGGCCATCGTGAATGCCGACGCGAATCCCACGGAAAGTCGGCCCGTGGCCAGCGCCCGGTTCGTCGTGCGCGGGTTCCTGCGGTCGTAGTCGAGATCGGCGATGCGATTCATGGTCATTGCCGCGGAGCGCGCTCCGACCATGGCCACCACAATCCACGCAATCTGCCGCCAGGTTGGCAAACCGCCCGCCGAGCGCGCGGCCAGCAGTGCGCCTACCAGCGCGAACGGGAGCGCGAACACGGAGTGCTCGAACTTGATCATCTCGAGCACCGTCCGTATCCGGCTCTTGTTGTGTAGAGTCGTCTCGCTGGCGATTTTTTGCGTGCCGCTACCCATTCGTGCTATTCCCTCGTTCCTGCCGCGCCTTCTCCATCAGCGTGTCAACAAACTCCGCCTTGGCCAACTGATACTTCGTGCGATTGTCTCGATACTCGCGCGCCAGCCGCTGCTTCACCTCGGCGTATTCGCGCGCCGCTTCGGGATGCTTCCTCAGGTAGTCGCGGACCAGCAGATGCCGCTCGAGCGCGGGGCTGCCCTGCGGGCAAATATACAAGTGGTGCTCGGGAAATTCGCCGATCCAGCGAAACGCCTCACGCCCGTCGGGCCCCAGGTTCCCTTCGTGGCGGTAACCCAAAGCCTCCACCGCGGAAATCGCGGCAGGCACGTCCTCGTGTTCGACGACCACGTCCAGATCGATGATCGGCTTCGCGCACATGTTCGGCACCGACGTGCTGCCCACGTGCTCGATCTGCAGCGCCAGCCGGCCCAGCGCCGCGGCAATGCGCTCGCGCAGCATGGCGAACCGCGCTGGCCATTGCGGATCGTACTCCGTCATGACCACCGTCTGCATGTCTCATTTTATTGTCTATACGTGCCGCTTCGCTAGGGAGTTGTTTATCGGGGACCAGGAGTTATTTGATGCCAGAAATATTCAAGAACCGTTTTGGGTTTGCAGCCTCCCTTGGCGCTTCGAAATTCGCTCGGCGAACCGGCGTAGCAGGGCCTCCTTGCTGTCCCACGCAGGTCGAAAGCCGTGCCGCAAGGTTCATCGCTTGACGATACGAAGCGGCGCCTGCAAAACAAAAGCAGTTGAATTCTGGGCGTGTGCTGAATTGTTTTCCGCGGCTTTCCGATCACAGCTTTCCTAGCTAACTCCGATTTCCTCTATTTCTTCCCGGACCAGCGATACTGTTGCTCCTGAGGCAAGCCGGCCTGCGCCAGCACGCGATAGCAGAACTGTTCAACCATCTCGTCAATCGATTTCGGCCCGTAGTAGAACGCGGGCATGGCCGGCATCACCGTCGCGCCCGCATCGTGCACGCGCAGCATGTTTTCCAGGTGGATGCGGTTGAGCGGCGTTTCGCGCAGGCAAAGAATCAGCGGCCGCCGCTCTTTCAGGCAGACGTCGGAAGCGCGCGTCAGCAAGTCGTTCGCGATGCCGCTGGCAATCGCGCCCAGCGCTCCCGCCGAACAGGGGATGACGATCATCGCGTCCACCATCGCGCTGCCCGAAGCGATGCTCGCTCCAACATCCTTATTGGGAAGATATTCGATCTTCTTTGCCGCCGTCCCCGTCAGCAGAGCTGGAAATTTCTTGCCATCGTTCGGGACATTGATATCGAGTTCCGTCGCGACCAGCCGCATTCCCGCTTCGCTGATCACCAGATACACGCGCTCGACGCGCGTGTCCGCATCGAGCATCTGCAGTGCGCGTTGTGCATAAGTCGCACCGCTCGCCCCGGTGATCCCTACCGTGATCGTTCGCCCGCTCGTTTTCGCCATTTCGCCTCTGGCGCGTCAGCGCTCCTCCCGCGCGAAAGCCACTACCCGCAGAATCGTCGAGTGTAGGTGTCCGATTTCCGGGAAGTCAAGCTGGGGCCGCGCACACCCGGTTTCGGCGCTCCCGAGCCGGGAGCAACGTTAGCTTTTCGCGCGGCGATCCGAAGTTGGATTTGAGGAATGCGGCGGCGACCGTATATATTGTTTCCTGCGTTCCCCGCGCGCCGGTAGTCCACGTGCTGCCCCTTCTGCG
>JBJKQB010000002.1:0-60959 GCA_046705825.1 Candidatus Acidiferrales bacterium | reverse complement strand
GCCCTGCACACTGATCCGCGCTTTCAGCGACTCGCGAAGAAATACACCACCGTAACGCTGGAGTAAGGTGGAAAACGCGTTGCATATGAGGCGCACCGCGTGGCGGCTTTGGGGCAAGCGGGCCCACGGTTGAGGTCGCGAGCAGCGGTGCGTAGGCCACAGGTCTACGAAGCTGGGGGGTGGGGTTTAGAGCGGGACGGGCGGAGAAGAAAGCCCTCCCGCGAAGTCGTCCGCTGCGGCGCCAGGGGTCGGAAAACCGGTTCCATAGCCGCCTTGCACCGCGCCCGTTGTCCGATTGTGAGCATAGCCGCGACCTATCCGATCTCGGCGTTGGCGGGTATCGTTCATCGCGAGATTTGGCATCACGCTGGCAATTCTGGGCGACTATCGAGGCTTGTTTACAGACTTCAATCTCATGAGTTCGGATTTGGCGCACCGGTTTGCCGACCCTATAGTTTTCAGAACTTCTTCCAGCAGGTCGAGCACCAGTTCAGCAGTCAGAACGGAGTGCGTGCGTTCGCAATGAGTGGGACATCAAGCATCTGACCATCCCCAGCCCTCCTGTCGGCCTACACATTCGAACTTACCGATCCATTGCGCACAAGCGAACGAGCGCGGGCCCGCTGGGCAGGCGTCAGGTACGCGCGGCGCGACGGGGGTGTGCGCCGAGCGGTGCTGGATCGCAAGAACGAGCTTAATCGGTGGTGGTAAAAACCGAATCGCTCCCGCGTGCCGGGAAGGCCACAACTGTAACGGGTTTCCGAAATGGGCTCACTGCTCCCGATGAAGATATCCGGCGAAGACTTGAACCAGTCAGCAGAATCAGCAATTGGATTTGGTGGGCGGCCGCAACGCCTTCATTCCACGGGAGTTTGTAGTTCGGGGGTCGTGTTCGATCCCCACCGCCCCTACCAAAAGTCTCCCTAATATTAAGGGGCTTGCAAAGGCACTCCAATCAGTTTGTGATAGTTTGCGCTTGGACCCTGCGGGAATCGAATCGGGTGAGCGTCGCAACTGCCGTTCCAACAAATCTTGCAGTAGCTTCATGGAGCCCGACCGGACTGATATCTCGCCGTACCGGCATCAACAGGGATTCGACAATAAATAATGGTATGGGAGGAAGGAGCACGATGAGCTTCCAAACCATGGCAACCATCGCGACTCGACGGAACGTTCGAGTATTGGTTCGAATGGCGTAAGTGCACTGCTTCTGATTCGTTCGCCTCGGAACAAGGCCTCGCATCCGCCACACGCACCCTTGCACACTGCCGTGCGTGGATCAAACCTTGACTCCCGCGGTGGCGCCCTTTGCAAGTACGTTGGCGCGCTCGGCTAGTGCCTCGGACCGCCGGGAAGCCTAAAGTGGAGACTGAAGGAAGGAGGTTGGCAGATGCTGAAACGAAGGCTCGGAAGAAGCAACCTGGAGGTCTCCGCCATCGGGCTTGGTTGTATGGGCATGAGCTTTTCCTATGGCCCGCCAAAAGACAAGCAGGAGATGGTCTCGCTGATTCGCTCAGCCGTGGAACGCGGCGTCACCTTTTTTGACACGGCGGAAGTCTATGGACCGTACATCAACGAGGAGTTGGTGGGTGAAGCCCTTGCTTCCTTCCGTGGCCAAGTGGTGATCGCCACCAAATTTGGCTGGAAGATTGATTTCAAGGCAGAGCGGGGCTTGGCCGGGCTCGACAGCCGGCCGGAACAAGTCAAGCGGGTTGCCGATGCTTCGCTCAAGCGGCTGAAGGTCGAGGCTATCGATCTCTTCTATCAGCACCGTGTCGATCCGGAAGTGCCCATCGAAGACGTGGCGGGCGCTGTGAAGGACTTGATTCACGAAGGGAAGGTCAAGCACTTTGGCCTTTCGGAAGCAGCCGCCAAGACGATTCGCCGCGCGCACGGCGTGCAGCCGGTAACCGCCGTGCAGAGCGAATACTCGCTGTGGTGGCGACGCCCGGAAGAAGAGGTGCTGCCAACGCTCGAGGAGCTGGGGATCGGCTTCGTTCCCTACAGTCCCCTGGGCAAAGGCTTTCTCACCGGAAAGATCAACGAAAACACGAGGTTTGAACGTTCCGATTTCCGGAGCCAACTCCCGCGCTTTACGCCGGAGGCTCTCTGCGCCAATCAAGCCTTGGTTGATCTGCTTGGCAGAATCGCGAACCGGAAGAAGGCGACGCCCGCCCAGATCGCGCTGGCCTGGCTGCTGGCACAGAAGCCGTGGATTGTCCCCATACCGGGCACCACCAGGCTTGCCCGCCTGGAAGAGAACCTCGGAGCAGTCGCCGTCGAACTCAGCGCGTCCGATCTTCGCGAGATCGAAAGCACTGCTTCGCAGATAAGCATCCAGGGGGCTCGCTATCCCGAAACTATGGAGCGAATCACGTACCGTTGAGCGAGTGAGCGAGCGGGGATAGGAAGCCTACCTGTTGGGCTCCGAAGACGCCAATTCCTTCTTCCGGGCTTTCCACCATGGGAAGGGACTTCCCCCGGACAGTGGCGACTGCTGCGAAAGAACTCGCAGTCCACAACACAAGCGCACGCCGGGGCTGCATGATCAATTACAAGCACGACGTCAGCGCGAAAGTCACAGTCGTGCTTGAATCGCGGCCGCCGCTGGCGCAAAGCCTCACGACCGTCAAAACAGGGATCGATTCTCCGGGGCTCAGAGCGATTCGGTCTGGTGCATGAGGCCACCATCGATCACGACCGTAGTTCCGGTGATATAGGAAGCGTCATCGGAAGCCAGGTAGCACACGAGTTTGGCCACGTCCGCGGGCTGCCCAACGCGCCCCAAGGGAATTTCCCGTTTCAGCGCCAGAACCTTTTCGGGATTTTTCAGGGTGCTCTCGTTGATGGGCGTGTCAATCGCGCCGGGAGCTACGTTCACAATGTTGATGTTGTATTTTGCCAGTTCGAGCGCCAGGTCGCGGCACAACATGCGCAGGCCGCCCTTTGCCGCGCAGTAGGGGGCGTAGCCGGGGAAGGGAAGATCTTCGTGCACCGACGAAATATTGATGATGGTCCCCTTGTTGCGCTTAGCCATTTCGCGCGCGGCTGCCTGGGTACACAGGAAAGGGCCTTTCAGGTCCACCGCAATGATGCGATCCCAATCGCTCTCCGCCAGATCGAGAAAGGGAACTTGCTTCTCGATTCCGGCGTTGTTGACGAGCACATCGATGTGCCCGAACTGCGAGACCGTCTGCGCCATCATTCGTGACACCTGCGCCGCATTCGAGACATCCGCTTCGATGGCCAACGCAGCTCCCTTCCCGCCTTGGATGGTCTTAACCACGTCCTGCGCCGGGCTGGCGTTGCCGATATAATTGACCACCACGCTAGCGCCGCGGCGAGCCATCTCCATTGCGATGGCCCTACCGATTCCCGTTGCAGCACCGGTCACGAGCCCGACTTTTCCTTGCAGCGGTTTGCCGCTCTGCTGCTCGCCGACTTCCATTTGTCCCGTTTGACTCACCACAGCCTCCTTGTGAGCGCCCAACAGTAGAAATTGCATTTCGCGCGGGAAAACCCGCGGTTCCAGCTTCTCATCTGCCGTGCCGGCGCTCAAGCGCGACCGCTGGAAAATCTGAGCACCACGATAGTGCGCGGCGAAACGCAATTGCGACGGTGTGGTTCTCTCTCGCTGACTTTAGATGGGAGCTTCCCGTCTGCATCGAATTGCTTTACTATGCGCGGGCCGAAGAGTTCTTTGGAGGTGAGTTTTGTTCAACCGGGTCTCATCGGGGTCTGCTCGTCTATCTTTAGGAATTTCCGCAATGTTTTGCGCCCTTCTCCTGCTGGTAGCCGTTCTCGCCATGCGAAAAGCGGCTGCCAACCAGGAGTCCAGCGAGCAACCATTCGACGCGGTGATTCTCCACGGGCACATCATCGACGGCACTGGATCGCCGTGGTACGCGGGCGACGTCGGCATCCGCGACGGGCACATCGCTGCCATCGGCAATCTGGCCGGCGCTCCCGCGAAGCAAACAATCGACGCGCGCGGGATGGTCGTGGCGCCGGGCTTCATCGACATGCTCGGTCAGTCCGAACTGACGATTCTAGTGGACCCGCGAGCGCCGTCAAAAATCTATCAGGGCATTACGACGGAAATTACCGGCGAAGGCGATACCGTCGCGCCACAGACTGACGCGACGCTTGCCGCGGATGCCGCCGAATACAAGCATTACGGCATCACCCCCACCTGGCGCACGTTCACGCAATATTTCGCGCGCCTGCGCAAGCAGGGAATCGGAATCAATTTGGGAACCTACGTCGGCGCAACGCAGGTCCGCCGCGTGGTGATTGGCACCGTTGACCGCGCCCCCACGCCCGAAGAACTGGCGCGCATGAAGTCTCTGGTCGACCAGGCCATGCAGCAGGGGGCGCTCGGGCTGTCGACGGCTTTGCAATATCCGCCTGCGCCATACGCATCGACGGACGAACTGATTGCCCTCGCCGCGGAAAGCGCCAAATACGGCGGCATCTACGCCACGCATATGCGCAGCGAAAGCGATGCCATCATGGCCGCGCTTGCGGAAGTGGGGCGGATCGCGCGCGAGGCGCACACCTCCGCCGAAATCTTTCACTTGAAGGCTGGTGGCTTCCACAACTGGGGCCGTATGCCGCAAATCATCAAGTTTATTGACGACGCGCGCGCTCGGGGCCTCGATATCGAGGCCGACACGTACGCCTACACTGCGTGGAACAACGATCTGGCCTCATTCATTCCCCCGTGGGCGCATAACGGCGGCAACAAAGAGCTGCTCGCGCGCCTGAAGGATCCGGCCGCGCGTGCGCGCATCCGCAAAGACATGCTCGCTCGTTCCAGCACGTGGGACAACCCGTGGCAGGAGGTGGAGGGCCCGCAGGGAATTCTGATCAGCTCCGTTCTGAATCCGAAGATGCTGTCGCTCGAAGGGAAGCGCATCTCGGAAATTGCCGAACAGGGAAGTGCTGCGCTCGGTCTGCCTCCCCACAGCGATCCCATCGATACAATCTTTGCGATTCTTCTGGGGGACGACGCGAATACGCAAATTTCCGTGTTCGGCATGAAGGAATCGGACGTGGAACTGGCGCTCGAACAGCCCTGGGTGTCTATTGATAACGACTATCAGGCGACATCGCCCTGGGGAATCCTGGGCCAGGACCATCCGCACCCGCGTGCCTACGGCACCTTCCCCCGCATCCTGCGGAAATACGTGCGCCAGCAACATCTGTTGACGCTGCCGGACGCCATTCGCAAGTTCACCGCGCTTCCCGCGCAGCGCGAACACCTGGTCGATCGCGGCGTGCTGAAGAAGGGAATGTGGGCGGACGTGGTCGTGTTCGATCCGGCCACCATTCACGACGTGGCCACCTACGACAACCCGAATCAGTTCTCAGTTGGCATGAAATACGTGCTGGTGGACGGTGTGCCCGTAATCGATAACGGCAAGATGACCGGCAAGCTTCCCGGCCACGTGCTGCTTGGCCCGGGTTTTGACAGAGGACCGTCGCGGTAACAGGCTCGCTCGGTCAGGAGCAAACTCGTAAGTACATACAATTGCAGGAGTCGATACGCTGTCGCCGGCATTTGACTTGGCCTGCGCAGACGTCCTAAGATGCGCGTCGACCGCAAACACCTCTAGCAGAAAAACACATGACTGACCACGATTCACTGATTGGCCGCACCGTCTCCCATTACCGCATTATCGGGAAGCTGGGAGGCGGCGGCATGGGCGTCGTCTACCAAGCGGAAGATGCCCGCCTGGGGCGCAGCGTCGCTTTGAAGTTTCTGCCGGAAAGCATGGCCCAGGATAGCCAAGCCATTGAGCGCTTCCAGAGGGAAGCACGCGCCGCCTCCGCGCTCAATCATCCGAATATTTGCACGATCTACGACATCGGCGAACATTCGGGACAACACTTCATCGTGATGGAATTGCTCGAAGGCGACACGTTGAAGCACCGCATCTCCGGCCGGCCCATGCAGTTGGAAGAGATCCTCGACGTCGGGATTCAAGTGGCCGACGCGCTGGATGCGGCGCATTCGAAAGGAATCGTTCACCGCGACATCAAACCCGCGAATATCTTCATCACGCAGCGCGCACAAGTGAAGATTCTGGATTTTGGGCTGGCCAAGCTTTCGCAGCAACAACATCTGATGGAAGCCGTGGGGGCGACTTCGTCGGCATCGCTCACCACGACGGCTGTCGCCGAGGAGCACCTGACCAGCCCGGGCACCGCGATTGGCACTGTATCCTACATGTCCCCGGAACAGGCTCGCGGCAAGGAAGTGGACGCCCGCACAGATTTGTTTTCGCTCGGTCTCGTTCTCTACGAAATGGCCACAGGGCGCCGCGCCTTTGCGGGCGATACGTCGGCCGTCATCTTCGATGCGATTCTGAACCGCGAACCGATCTCGCCGGACCGGATCAATTCCCATCTGCCGCCCGAACTGGGCCAGATTATCGAAACGGCCATGCAAAAGAATCGCGCGTCGCGATACCAGAGCGCGGCGCGGCTGCGCGACGATCTGAAACGCCTCAAGCAAAGCTCGGATTCCGGCAAGACGGCGGCGGCGAAGACGGGAGAGAAATCGGTGGCCGTGCTGTACTTCGAAAATCCCGCCAGCGCTAAAGAGGACGAATATTTTCGCGACGGCATCACCGAGGACATCATCACCGAGCTGTCGAAAATCAAGGACCTGTGGGTGCTCACGCGTTCAGCCGTGATGGAGTATCGCGACAAGCCCACGACTGCGCCCGATGTTGGCCGCGAGCTAAACGCTTCTTACGTCCTCGAAGGCAGCTTGCGACGCGCGGGGAATCGCCTGCGCATCACTGCGCGGCTGGTCGAAACAGCGACCGCGCGATCCGTATGGGCCGAGCGCTACGACCGCGAGCTTCAGGATGTTTTCGCCATTCAGGATGAAATCGCGCAGAACATCGCCAAGGCGCTGAAAGTGGTGCTCACAGAACAGGAAAAACGCTCGATCCAAAAGGCGCCTACGGCAGATGTGCAGGCCTACGACTACTATTTGCGCGGGCGCCAATATTTCCACCAGTTCCGCAGGAAGAGCTTCGATTACGCGCGCCAGATGTTTGCGCGGGCCATCGTTATCGACCCGAATTACGCGCGTGCGTACGCCGCCGTGGCCGACTGCTGCTCGAATCTCTACATGTACTGGGGCGGCAGCAATGACGATCTGCGCGAAGCGGAGGCCGCCAGCCGCAAGGCCGTCGAAATTGACGATGAGCTGGCCGAGGGCCATGTGTCGCGCGGGTTGGTGCTGCAGATGACGAAGAAGTACGAGCAGGCCGAACAGGAATTCCAGCGCGCCATCGAGCTGAATCCCAAACTCTTCGAAGCCTATTATTTCTACGCGCGCGCGTTTTTCCAGCAAGGCAAGCTCGAAGAATCCGCGCAATATTTCGAAAAGGCCTGCCAGACGAATCCCGAAGATTTTCAGGCGCCCACGCTGCTTGGGCAGGCCTATGCAAGCCTGGGCCGCAAGCTGGAAGGGCAGGCCACGCGCCAGCGCGCTTTGCGTGTGGTCGAGAAACACCTGGAGATGCATCCGGATGACGCCCGGGCGCTCTATCTGGGTGCTCAGGCGCTCACCGAATCCGGGCAACGCGACCGCGCGCTCGAGTGGACCCGCCGCGCGCTCGACATTGACCCCGACGATCCCGCTGTTCTCTACAATGTGGCCTGCTCCTACGCCCACCTCGGAAAGACGGAGGAGGCCATTCATTGTTTCGAGAAAGCCGCGGCGGCAGGGGAATGGCTCAAAGCCTGGGCCGAGCACGACTCAGACCTTGACCCCATCCGCGGCGACCCGCGATTCCAGGCGCTCTTGAAATCGATTTAGAAAGGCTGGCACGCGCCGTCGGCGCTGCAGAAAATCGGTGTTCGCGCGGGACTCTTTTTTTGCCCGCAAGCGGCCTAATTCCCCGGCGGGTCCGAATCAGGCGGGCTTTGCAGCTTTTTCTCGCCAGGCGGCCACGCGCTTCTCGATGAATTTGAGGCGGCCGCGGCCCCACTTCGTCTTCATGATTACATTTTCGATGTCGCCGAATGCTTCCGGATCGCCCAGCTTTTCCCGCAACTCCCTCAGGAACGGGCGCACCTTGGCGAAAATGAAAAACATTTCGCCGCTCACCGCCGGCCGCAGAAACAATTCCTCGCTCACCGCGCCTTTCAACACGAAAGCCGCCGCCATTCCCCAATAGCCTCCCACCTGCCTCAGCCAGTTGTTTTCCTGCGTGCCTGTGGCGTAGGCGACCTTGAGGAAGTCATCGGCAGTTTTCGGCCAGAAGTCAGCCATCCACCAATGCCGGGCCTTGCGCATTTCGGGCTCGCGCCGCAAATCATAAAGCTGAAGGATCAACTGCGCGTCCGTCGCACTCGCTTTCTTGGGCATTTCTCCTCCGCTGTCCGAGGCTGGGTTCAGCCCTCGGTATCGAGATGCAGTAGATGATCGGCCCTACGTAGCTGGTCGATCCTCTGGCACCGGTTCATGCCGCCGTCGTCTTCGCGTTGTATGCCGGGACGAACACTTCCTCCATGAACTGCTCAAGCGTTGTTGGGGTGGTGTTCTTCAGGCTGCGCGGCTCTTCCGGCCTGACCACGCCCTCGTTGCACGCCTTCCACATCTCGATGATCAGCGCCGCCGAACTCCTGGGCAGGCCCATTTTCACGAGCGCGGGCTCGAGAACCATGAACGGGACATGCATGTAATGTAAGTGCGGCTTGTCGATGGCTTTGCCGATCATCGCGGCGACTTCCTTCATGGTTACATCGCGCGGCCCCAGCAATTCGAGCGTGGAGCTGCCGGAAAAGTCGCGGGCATGCAAACGCTCCGCAGCGAACCTCCCGATGTCCTTTGTGGCAATCATGGCCATAGGGTCGTCGCCCCCAAACCCGCCAGGCAGAAAACCCATCGACTTCAGCGGGCCGATGTTCATCAGCAAATTTTCCATGAAGTGCGTCGGCCGCAGATGAAGCGCATTCAGGGCGGGAATGTCGTTCAACTTGTGCTCCATGTTATGCAGCCCGACAATAGGGCCGGTTTTCTCGGCATGTTGCGCGCCAATGCTGCTCAGCGTCACCGTATACGGCACGCGCGCGGCAGCGACTGCCTTTGCGTAAGCGTCCGAAATGCGCTCCTGATAATCACGAAAGTTCTCGAGGTGTAAGGCCGCGGGGATGATCAGGTAGACCGCATCCGCGCCGTCGAATGCGCGCGTCATGGCCTCCGCGTCCTGCACGTCTGCCACAACGGCTTCTGCGCCGCGTGCGACGAACGGCTCGAGCTTACCCGCATCGCGTCCAACTACACGAATCCTTTCGCCCTTATCCAGCAGCGCCTCTGCTGCAGGTCGGCCCGTGTTTCCTGTGGCTCCGGTTATGACAATCATTGAGATCCTCCGATTTGCGGTCTCATCCGACTCTTCAACGTGAATGATGCGGCAATCGTGATGATCGGCGTCGCAACCCAGGAAAGCTCGATAACGAAATTGCCCGTCGCAAGGCAAACGGCGACCCCACCGATCGAAGAAATTGCCGAAATCTTGGCAAATTCATTGAGGGAGACCCGAGCGCCGAAGACCGCATAAAAAAGGGCAACACCCACTACCGCTCCGATGATAGCCCCGACTCCGGAACCTCCGATCGCCCATGCAGTCATTGTCTCCAACATATCAAAGCCGGTGTAAATGGGATTGCGGTAGAGAATCGTTGACACTACGGTTGCGGCACCGTCTGCAGCTCCGACCACGGCTCCCGTAATTGCACAAACCAGTGTGATCCCACAAAATCGAAGAATCCCCGCCCAATAATCTGGTGAACGCCTTGATACGCGCGTTCCGCTGACCGCAACTCCCAGGCGAGGATCGAGGTCATTTCCCATTTTCCATTTCCCCTTTTCTATTTTCCGTTTTCTAACATCGGGATTTTCACGCCCGCTTTGTGCGCGAAATCGATTGCCTCCGGATACCCGGCATCGACATGCCTTGCTACGCCTATTCCCGGATCGTTCGTCAGCACGCGTTCGATGCGCGCGGCCATTTGCTTCGTTCCGTCTGCGACCGTCACTTGTCCCGCGTGCTGCGCGTATCCGATGCCGACGCCGCCGCCATTGTGAATCGAAACCCAGCTTGCGCCGCTGGCGGTATTCAGCATCGCGTTCAGCAACGGCCAGTCCGCCACCGCGTCCGTGCCGTCGCGCATCTTTTCCGTCTCGCGGAAGGGCGAGGCGACCGAGCCGCAGTCGAGATGGTCGCGACCAATGACGATGGGCGCTTTCAATTCCCCGCGCGCCACCAGATCGTTCAAGGCCAGCCCGAACCTGTCGCGCTCGCCGTAGCCCAGCCAGCAGATGCGCGCGGGCAACCCCTGGAAGCGCACGCGTTTCTGCGCCAGCTTGATCCATCGGCACAAAATCTCGTCGTGCGGAAACATTTCCAGAACGAGCCGATCGGTGCGATGAATGTCGGAAGGCTCGCCTGAAAGCGCGGCCCAGCGGAAGGGCCCGCGCCCCTCGCAAAAGAGCGGGCGAATGTACGCGGGCACGAATCCCGGAAAATCGTACGCGTTCTTCACGCCCTGTTCGAACGCAAAGGTGCGAATGTTGTTGCCGTAATCGAAGGTCACCGAGCCCAGTTTCTGCAGCGCGAGCATGCCTTCCACATGCTTGCCAATGGACTCGAGCGACCGCCGGCGATATTCGTTGCGATCGCGCTGGCGCAATTCCGCCGCCTGCTGGATGTCCAGACCCTGCGGAATATAGCCCCCAACGGGATCGTGCGCGCTGGTCTGATCGGTCAACAGATCGGGGACCACGCCGCGGCTGGCCAGTTCCGGAATGATGTCGGCGCAGTTGCCTACCAACCCGACCGAAGTGGCCTCGCGCTTACGCACCGCGTTTTTCAAAATGCGCAGCGCCTCGTCCAGCGTCGTCACCATCACGTCGCAATAGCCCGTTTTGACACGGCGCTTGATGCGCTCGGGATCCACGTCGATCCCCAGAAACGCCGCCCCGTTCAGCGTGGCAGCAAGCGGTTGGGCGCCGCCCATGCCGCCGCTGGCGATCAGTTTTCCGGCAAGGTTGCCGCCAAAATGCTTGCGTCCCGCCGCGGCGAACGTCTCGTAGGTGCCTTGCAGGATTCCCTGCGTGCCGATGTAGATCCAGCTCCCCGCGGTCATTTGGCCGAACATCATCAGGCCGGCGCGATCGAGTTCGTCAAAATGTTCCCAGTCGCTCCAGCGTCCTACAAGATTGGAATTCGCGATCAGGACGCGCGGCGCGTACTCGTGCGTGCGAAAGATTCCAACGGGCTTGCCCGACTGCACCAGCAGCGTCTCGTCGTTTTCCAGCGCCTTGAGCGACGCGACAATCGCGCGGTAGCACTCCCAGTTGCGCGCCGCTTTGCCGCGTCCCCCATAGACGATCAGCTCTTCCGGCTTTTCGCCCACCTCCGGATCGAGGTTGTTCATCAGCATGCGCATGGCCGCTTCCTGCTGCCACGACTTGCAGGAAATGTGCGAGCCGCGTGGCGCACGCACCGGCTGGTAGCCCGCCGTTTCTTCCGCAGCTAACTTCATAGCCTTCGCCTCCCGTCAGATATTAGCAGCGGCGAGCGACCAGTGGCGAGAGGCTCGTGTTTCGCGTCGGCATACAGCTCTTTGCGCATCTTGTGAAATGATTCAGAACGCGCGGACGCCCTCAGATGGAAGGATTCGAAATGGGGCCCGGCATTGCCTTTCGCGATTACTACCATTTGCGCCCGCGGGCTCCTTGTGATAATTCTTACAGTTATGCGAACGCTGCTACAACCAGGAGGGAACGGATGCCGCTTTCGACCCAAGATGTTCGGCAATCCCTATTAGCCCATGATCCAGAATTTCGGCGCCTGGCAGAAGAACACTCCCGCTGTGAATCCCAGCTAGAGCAAATCCTCAAGCAGTCCTACTTGAATTCGGAAGATTTGGCGCAAGAGGTATACCTGAAAAAGCTGAAACTGCGCCTGAAAGACGAGATGGAGCTGATGGTCGCGCGGCATCAGCACCACGCGATGCACTGAGCGTCCCGCAATCCTCCCGTTTGTGTCGTACAATACGCGTGTACCTTCACAAGGGATTTCCGAGGATGTGCCTGCGCCGCTTCGGCGCGCGACCCTCTCGAAACTGCATCCGCAAAATGGGAACGCGAACAGGCTAGGACTACGTGGTTAAGGAAGGATACAAGTTCGGTCTGCCTCCTCTGCTTGTAGGATTGCTGTGCCTGGTTCCGGGCTGGTGGTGGCCGGCGGGCATCCTGATTTTTCTGGGGCTGTTCGTTTTCTACTTCTTCCGTGATCCGGAGCGTCAGATTCCAACTGAATCTGGAGCGGTCGTTTCGCCTGCCGATGGACACATCGTGGAAATCGTTGATGAACCGCTCGAAGGGCGAGCCGGGCGCCGCATCAGCATCTTCCTCTCCATCTGGGACGTTCACATCCAGCGCGCTCCCGTCGCCGGCCGCATCGCCACCGTGGTCTACCGCCCGGGACGCTTCTATGCCGCGCTGCGCAAGGCTGCCTCGGAAAAAAACGAGCAGAACATCATCACCATCCGGACGCCCGCGGGCCCGTTGGTGTTCAAACAAATCGCCGGAGCCATCGCGCGCCGCGTGTTATGCTGGAAACGGGTGGACGAGCAAATCGCTCTCGGCGAGCGAGTAGGCATGATTCGCTTCGGGTCGCGCGTGGACGTGTGGCTTCCCGAAGCCGCGGAAATTCTTGTGCATCGCGGGCAGCGCGTGAGGGGCGGCGCGAGCATATTGGCGAAATGGAATTCAACCATATAGACCCGATCGGAAACGAGGACGATTACAGGCCCAGGAGACCTTTCCGCAATCACCGCCTGCGTCGCGGGATCTATATTCTTCCCAGCCTTTTCACCGTTGCGAATCTCCTCTGCGGGTATTATGCCATCCTGGCCGCTTTGGAAGGCACTCCGGCCAGCTTCGATTACGCCGCGCGCGCGATTGGCATCGCCATTCTCTTCGATTCCTTCGACGGTGCCATCGCTCGCGCGATGCATACCAGCAGCGATTTCGGCAAGCAATTCGACTCGCTGGCCGACGTCATCAGTTTCGGCATTGCGCCGGCCGTGCTGGCCTACGCCTGGGGCGTGCACGCCGCGGCTTTTGCGAACGCCGCTCCCGAATTGCACCTGATCCAGCTTGGATGGCTCGCCGGCTTCTTCTTCTTGGGTTGCTGCGCCTGGCGTCTCGCCCGCTTCAATATTCAGGGCATGGGCGGCGGAAGCCGCTATTTCGTTGGGATGCCCACGCCCGCCGCCGCCGGAATGATCGCCGCCTGCGTGCATGGCTTTGGCGGTCCGATTCAAGACGTTCGCCTATCGATTCTCTGGCTCATCTTGGTCCTGGCGCTGGGATTCCTGATGGCCAGCCAGTTGCGCTATTACAGCTTCAAGAAGGTGCAGTGGGGGCGCCGCCAGACCTCGCTGGCCGTCGTGCTGATGGCGCTGCTGATCGGCGCCATCGTTTATTTCTCGCAGATCGTGCTGATGTTGATCGCGAGCGCCTACGTGGTTCACGGCATCATCGTGCAAATCGTGCGCTTCGTTCGCCACCGCATCGCCTCGCGCGCCGCGTAAGCCATGTCGACCGGACCCGGCAAGCTCGTTAAAGTGGCGATTGTCGGTGCCTCCTCTCTGCGCGGCAAGGAACTCAAGCTGACTCTCGAGGATCGCAACTTTCCCGCGTCGGAAATCGTCCTGCTGGACGAAAGCCTGATGGCCGGAACCCTCACGGAAGCGGCCGGCGAGCCCACCTTTATCCGCGCGCTCGACGAGGACAGCTTTGAAGGGGTGCACTTTGCCCTCTTCAGCGGCGCCTCGGCGATAGCAGAAGAGAGCTGGTCCGCGGCGAAAAATTCGGGCGCGACGATCATCGATTTGACCGGCCTGCCCCCTGCCGGCAAGCAGGCTGCGTCGGCCATTCCGTCGCTCGCCTCAGCGCTGCCGTCGGTTGCTGTGCCGCACAGCAGCAGCGGCCGACCGGACTCGTATTATTCGCCGCCCGCACCGGTGATCGTCGCTTGCACCATTGCGATGGCGCTCGCCAAATTCGAACCGCGGCGAATCGTTCTCCTGTTTTTCCCGCCCGTCTCGGAGCACGACCAGCTGGGAATCGAAGAACTCGAAACGCAAACGACGAATTTGCTTTCCTTCCGGCCCATCGAACACGCCGTGTTCGGCGCGCAGGTGGCCTTCAACCTGGTTTCCGAACAGCCGGAGGGGAGCAAGCCGCGGTTGGGCGACGTACGGAGCGCTATTGCGCGCGACGTTGCTCGTTTGCTCGATGGACGCGCCCCGATCCCGGCCATTCAGTTGGTGCAGGCGCCCGTGTTTTACGGATATGCATTCGCCGCGTATGCCGAATTCGGATCGCCGCCGCCCGTCGAGCAACTCGAGGCCTCCTTCGCGAATCTCGGTGTGCAGTTGGCCGCGCCGGGCGAGGCGGCCCCGACGAACGTCAGCGTGGCCGGCGAAAGTGAAATTCACCTGGCCCGCGTTCAACCCGACCCAAATGCTGCGGCGGGCGTGTGGCTCTGGGGCGCCGCCGATAATCTCCGGTTGGCATCGTCGAACGCCGTGCGTATCGCGGAGGAGCTGCTTGGCCAGTCTCGCGAATAGCCGTTTGCGCCGTTGGCTTGACTCGGAGCGGCGCATCCCGCAAAGGTTTATTGTGATTCTGGCCGGAGCAATCTTGCTCGCTGGCTGCGGCTACCACGTCGCGGGGCATTACTCGAATCTTCCGGCGAACTGGCAAACCATCGCCATTCCTGCGTTCAAGAATGACACCACGCGCTATCGCATCGAACAGCGATTGACGGAAGCCGTCACCCGTGAATTTCTGCAGCGCACAAAATTCCGCATTGTCCAGAATCCCGCGCAGGCTGATGCCGAGCTGCGCGGTGAAGTCCTCTCAGTTGGGGCTACGCCCATGCTGTTCAACGCGACCACCGGAGAAGTGACCATGATGCTCGTCACCGTGCATACCAAGGTGGCGTTGATCGACACGCGCACGCAGAAGCCCGTATATCAGTCGAAGGACATGGTGTTTCGTCAGGAATATCAGATTTCAACCGACGTGCAGAGCTTCTTTCAGGAGCAGGATCCGGCATTCGAGCGGATGTCGCACGATTTCGCCGCGCGGGTCGTCTCCAATCTTTTGGAGGGGTTCTGATGGCGCGCGGTGGCTTTTCGCGTTCGAGCAATCGGTTTGAGTCGAAGGGCCCTCGCGGGAGCACCACCGATCAACTCATCGTTCGCCTCGCGGCGCACAAACCGATCCCGGCCATTGCGTTGATTGGAAGCGACGCCTACCTCCGCGATCTTTGCCGGAACAAGATCATCGATGCTTTCACCGACTCTGCTTCGCGCGAGTGGAATCTTTCGCGAATGTCCGTGCGCGATGCGGGCTGGGAGGAAGTGTTCGACCGCGCGCAAACCCTTCCGATGCTCTCCACGTGCCAGGTTGTGATTGTCGAGGACGTGCATTCGATCGAGAAGCTGGGCGATGACTCACGCGAGCGCGTCGTGAAATCCATGGATCATTACCTCGCGTCACCGCCCGCATTCACCGTTCTCGTGCTCGAAGCCGACGCCCTCGATGGCCGGCAGAAATTCACGAAGCTGATCTACGAGAAGACTTTTACCGTTGACCTCGAGATCACGCCCGAATCTGCCGTGTCGCTGGCCATGCAGATGTCTCGCGAATTTGGCGCCGAGCTCGATCGGCCTGCCGCCGCGCTGCTGGCCGATGCATTGAACGGAGAACCGGCGCGCATGCGCATGGAAGTCGAGAAGCTCGCGTCGTACGCCGGAAAGGGAGGGCGCATTGCAAAGGGCGACGTCGAGCGTTTGGTCGTCGCCGCGCGCAAGAACACTGTTTGGCAGCTCGCGGATTTAATTGTCGAGCGCAACGGCGACGCGGCTCTAATACTCCTCGAAAACCTTCTGCGCGAAGGCGAACCGCTTCCCGCAATCGTCGGGGCGCTGGCGTTCCGATATCGCGCCCTCATCGATGGCGGACCAGGTTGGAACTATTCGCGGCAGGGGTTTGGTTCTCCGGGCGCAGCGGCTCGCGCGTCAAACAAGCAGCTCCTCGCCGGCCTCGTTGCTCTCGCAGAAGCGGATAGCGCGCTCAAGTCGAATAACCCCGACCCGCGCGCCACGCTTGAATTTCTGATTGCGCGGCTCGCCTCCATGGAGCCTGCGGCGCCGAAACACTGACCGGGCTTCTCGATCGAGGATCTGCCATGGCACGAAGACGCTCTGTTGGTTCGTCCGGAATAGTCTTTAGTTAGAGGGGCAAAAGCGTTCTGATCGGCGCGAGAATAAAACTTACTTCGCGCTCAGACCTTCTTTGCGCCCAACGCGTTCAGCGCGAGCTGCAGGCGGGATTTATAGCGGTTCGCGGTGTTTTCATGCAGCGTACCCTTTTGAATGGCCTTGTCGAGCTCAGACCATGTCTCGGGCGCCAGCTTGGCCGCTGCGGCTGCATCTCCCGACGCCAATGCCGTCCGCATCCGCCGCATGGCCGTGCGGACGCGCGTGCGGTTCATGCGATTCATGGCGGTGCGCCGCGCTGTTTGCCGCGCGTTCTTCAATACCGATTTCGATCTCTTCTTGTGCTTGACTGGCGTGCCCTGAGGCATTCAACACTCCTTTTTGTCTAAGCTCGAGTCACTGAGAATATCCGACCCCTTCCCCTCGTGTCAAACTTCGTCACAGCTCGTCGAAATTGCCCCCCGCGCTGGTCGGGCCGGAAGTCTCCCCTTTCAAATATCTTAGCGTGTGCCGGCTATCGAATGCAGGCGAGCTCTGCCGGTGTTAGACTCTGGCGGACGAAACATTTGAGCTGTCGCGTGCGTAGTGAACTTTGAAAGGACGCGCATGAACAGGCGGTCGTATACGGGTTCGATTACGGGTGCGTTGATTCTGATCGCTGTCGGTATTTTCTTCCTGATCCTGAATTTTCACCCGCAAATCGATCCCTGGCCGATTTTGTTTCGCTATTGGCCGCTGATCCTGATCTTCATCGGCGTCGGCAAGATCTTCGACAGTTTCATTTTCCGCGAGCAGGGCGGCGCGTCCGGCGACCATGTTTCCGGCGTGTCGGTTGCCTTCGTCGCACTGATCCTCATTTTCGGCCTGGCGATCTGGCGGGGACATAAAGTTGCTGGCGAGGACTTCGTGCACGACACCCACTCTGTCGCGCTGCTCGGCGCAAAAGAAGTGAACGCCGAAATCGATATGCCGGCCGGGCAATTGACGCTCACCGGAGGCAACTCCGAGCTGCTCGATTCCGGCTTCAGCTACGACCGCGAGGAAGGGAAGCCAACCGTCAACTACGCGATCACCGGCGGCCGAGGCCAGCTTGCGGTTACGCAGGAAGGGCACCATCTGCATTTCGGCTCGACCCGCAATGATTGGAACCTCCACTTTGGCGGGGATGAGCCGCTGGACGTGTCGCTCAAGATGGGCGCGGGACAGAGCGATCTCAACTTTCGCAACCTGAACCTCCGCCATCTGCAAGTGAACATCGGCGCGGGTCAGATGAATCTCGATCTGACCGGGCCGCGCACCTCCGATCTGGATGGTGATATTCAAGGGGGCGTCGGCTCCGCGACGATTCGTTTGCCGAGGGATGTTGGGGTGATCGTCCACGCCTCGGGCGGGATTGGCACGATCGACACCGACGGCCTTACGCGCCAGAACGGCGCGTACGTGAACGCCGCCTACGGCAAATCCGCCACCAAGATCGATCTTCAAGTTCACGGCGGGGTCGGCGAAATCGATCTTGTGCTCGAATAATTCCGCGGACTGCGCGGAATGCGAATCATTCCCTCTGTATTTCCAGTTGCCCTTTTTTACATTTGACACTTCCCGTTTTCGCCTTTAGTCTACGCGACCGGATGCCTGCGAGATAAAATCGCGGCACGGGTAACCACGATGAAACGCGACGATATCCTGAAATTGCTGGAATCCGTGGGCGCGATTCGCCAGGGCCACTACGAACTGTCCAGCGGCCGGCACAGCGGAACTTACATTCAATGCGCGCTGGTATTGGCCTATCCGCAGCATGCCGAGCAGTTGGGCAGCGCGCTTGCCTCGTTGTTTCGCGATCACGCCGTGGAGTGCGTGATGTCGCCGGCCCTGGGCGGCGTAATCATCGGGCACGAAGTGGCGCGAGCGCTGGGCGTGCGCGCCCTGTTCGTCGAGCGCGACCGCTCCGGGCAGATGTCGCTGCGCCGCGGCTTCGAACTGAAGAACGGCGAGCGCGTGCTCGTCATCGAGGACGTATGGACCACCGGCGGCTCAACCCGGGAGACGATGGGTGTGGTCGAACAGGAGGGTGGCCTCGTCGTTGCTGCCGGCGCGATCATCGACCGCAGCGGCGGGCGCATCGAATGGAATGTGGCCGCGCGCGCGCTTCTCGAAATGAACGTGCCAAGCTACGAGCCCGACGATTGCCCGCTGTGCCGCGCTGGAGAAATCACCACCCGCCCGGGTTCGCGGTTCTCCCGCGCTCATCCGTAAAAAGGTTGCGTCAGACGGACCGCTTCACCGCATTTTTTCCCAGTGGCGCCGCAGTCTGACTCTCACTTCAAGCTTTCAAGGGCGGCACAATTTCCCGATAACGGTCGGCCTTTTCGCGCCGGTTGCGGAGGGCAGGTTGTTCGCGCGGTTGTGGTACGCCTCATACGCCAGCACGGCGAACGCGAATGCTTCTTTGGCCTCTGTCGGGATGCCAAACTGGCCGGCGGGAATGATGTCAATGCCGGGAAGCAGCGCCGCGAGTTCCGCGATCATCAGCGGGTTCTTCGCGCCGCCCCCGGCGACGATCAAGTCGTCGACGTGGACATGCGGCGCAACGAAACGCCGCAGCGCATCCGCAATCGTCACAGCGGTGAATACACTCGCCGTGCGCACCACGTCCGCGGTCCTCACGCGGTTTCTTCTCGCCCACGCGAGAATCTTTTCCGTGTAGACCTGCCCGAATTGCTCGCGTCCCGCTGTCTTCGGAGGCCTCTTGCGCAGATAGGGCTCGCGCATCATTCTTTTCAGCAACGCGGGAATCATCCGCCCGCTCAATGCCATCCGGGCATCGCGATCGAAGCGGGTGCGGCCATGTGTGGCGCGTTCGACCACCGCGTCCACGATCATGTTTCCGGGCCCGGTATCGAACGCGACCACATCTCTGGGCTTCGCGCCCGCCGGAATCACAGTCACATTCGCAATGCCGCCGATGTTCAGTGCGACACGCGCGCGCGTCTCGTGGCGATACAGCAAGAAATCAACGAAGGGGACGAGCGGCGCCCCTTGCCCGCCCGCGGCCATGTCCGCCGGCCGGAAATCCGCGATCGTGGGCAGGCCTGTCCGTGCGGCAATTACGCTCGGCTCGCCGATCTGCAGCGTGGACGCAACCCGCTTTCCCAGGAAATTGGACGCGGCGCCCTGATGATACATGGTCTGCCCGTGCGACCCGATCAGGCCGATCCTCGACCGTGGCACGCGCCATCGCGCGCACGCGGACAGGGCCGCGCGAGCGAACTCCTCCCCCAGCAGGAAATTGAGCTGGCTAACTTCTTCGGCCGTTGTCGTGACGCCGTTCGCGATTCGCAAAATCGTCTGGCGCACAGCCGGAGGAAACTTCGCGTGATAATACGCCTCGAACTTCGCGCGGATCTTCGGCGGAGCGCCGTCGATGCGCACCAGCGCTGCGTCAATGCCATCCGCTGATGTGCCCGACATCACTCCAATCACCCGCATCGGTTGCTCCAGGTTCCCGCGGCAATTCTCTGGCCCTTGCGGCAGTCCAGCGCCCGGTGCAGACCCCGATGGAGCCGGCGCCGTTCACAGGGAGCCTTCATCGCCGCGCGCAGCGTGAGGCATTCTATGTCAGCCTTCAAAGCGAGTGGTCTTGATTTCGGGGATTCGTGCTCTGTGGGAAACAGGCAGCATTCTGGGCTGCTGCTCGGGCCATTTGCGGGTGCGCAGAACGCAGTTTAAATCAGCGCGCGCCGGATTCGGCGGCGTCCCACTCGGCCGGAAAGGCTCGCTCCGGCTGACTTGAGGCCGTACGGGCCATCAGCCCCTGCGTTTCTGCTGCGAGCTGGCGCACGAACGGCTCGTCGAGCATTTCGCCGGGTCCCACCGGCAATTCGCGGACGTCTAGCCCGCTTTCAACCAGCTTCGCCCAGCTTTTTTCCGCCCTGCGATACCGCGCGTACTGCCGTGCGGGCCGGAACTGCACGATTCGTCCGGCATAAGGGCGGGGCCGGTACACCAGTGCGGCGCGTTCGTTGATGTCCCAAATGTGGCGCAGAAAATCAAAATCCGCCCCCGAAACAACGGTCCCGGGAAAGGTCCCCTGTGCCTCGCTCTCGGCGATTCGGCTCGAAGCATTTCGCGCCGGGCGGGTGCCATTGAAACATTTTAGATTCGCGCGCACGTCGCGTTGCAGAATCCGGTATGAACGCAGAGCCAGCTTTTCCAACTCGAAATACAGCTGCGTTCGAAACGATTTCGGTGGCAGCGCGGCCCAATTGGGAGTGTCCATGGTCACTAGCAGCGCAGTCTTCTCCCCGTTCGCGCGAAGTTGCTGGGCGGCCTCGAATGCGAGCGTGCCGCCCATGCAATATCCGCCAAGAAAATACGGGCCCGTCGGCTGAACGCGCCGAATTTCCTCGACATACGCGCGAGCCATCTCTTCGATCGAAGTCAGTAATGGGCTGGCGCCGTCCAGACCCTGAGATTGCAGCCCGTACAGCGGCTGGTCTGCTGCAACGTGTCGTGCCAGGTCCCGGTACATCACCACGTTTCCGCCGGCGCCATGAAACAAAAACAGGGGCCTCCGGGAACCGCTGCTCCGGATCGGCACCAACGACAGCCAGGAAACGTTCGAGCCATGGTCGCGCACAATTCCAGCCAGACCCGTGATGGTCGGCTGGTCCAGCAGAGTGGCCAGCGGGATCCGCACGTGGAAGCGGGCTTCGATCCGCGCCAGCATTTGCACGGCGGTCAATGAATCTCCGCCGAGCTCGAAGAAGTTTCCAGTGAAAGGCTCTGGCGCATGGGGAGTACGCAATTTCTCGTGCGCGGCGCCGGCGCGGCCGTCGAGCAGCTTGCGCCAAATATTCGCGATTTCGTGTTCGACGTCTCTGCTTGGGGCGCCTGCTGCTCGAACCTCAGAATTCGCGAGCCCATTGTGCCTTACTGCTGGTTCTTGCTCCCCAGCCGGTTGGAGTTCGCGCTTGCTGCATGGTGCGCCTGCGGCGAGCCCGGCGGCAGGCGTTTTTTGCGGAGTCGCCAACGAAATGGCGCTGGCCGCAGGCGCGACCCTTCCAGAGATCGTTCGATATTCCGCGAGGTGCGTGTATGGATTCGCCAGCATCGTCTCCAGAATGCCGCGATAATCGCTCAGGAGATTTTGAATCGTGCGCGCGTGGAACAGGTCGGCGTTGTACTCGAGGGCAATGTCGATTCCATTGGTGTTGCTCAGCCACAGCGTCAAATCGAACTTCGTGACCGGCCGTTGTACTGCTATCCAGTTCACCTCCAGCCCCGGCACTTTCCACGCTTCTTTCGGCGCATTTTGCAGTACAAGCATAGCCTGAACCACGCGATCGCAGCGCGCCTCCGCTGGCCCCCGAACCTGCGCCAGGACGCCTCCGAACGGCACTTCCTGATAGCCGTAAGCGGCCAGCGACGATTCCCGCACTCGCGCAGCCGCTTCCAGAAAAGTAGGATCGCCCGCCAGGTTCGTGCGGACCACCAGGTGATTTCCGAAACGCCCGATCAGGTCCTCGAACTCCATTTGCGCCCGGTTCGCAACGCAGGTTCCCACACCAATTTCCTGATCGCCGGAATAAACGTGCAGCAGGCATTGAAATCCCGTCATCAGAGCCATGAACAAGCTCACGTGCTGCCGGCGGCTCCACAGCGTAAGCGAGTGAATCAGTTCCTTTCCCAGCACGGCCTCTTCTGTAGCGCCGGGTTTCAGCGTTCGTTCTGCGGGGCGTAAACGCGCGGCTGTTCTGCCGGTTGTGACAGCCGCATTCCTTCGCGCGCCAGCCTGCGGCGATGAGGGCGCTCCGGCTGGCCAGTCTGGATGCACGTGATGGAAGATCGCTCTGTCGCCCAGCCGCTCTTTCCAGAACGCAATATGCTCGTCGACGTCCTCCTTTCCCAGTTTCTTCTCGGCCCAACGCACGAAATCGCCGTATTGCACGGACAGTTCGGGAAGGGTTGAATGCTGGCCCTCTGCGAGCGCGCTATAAATGGCCGAAAGCTCGCGAACCAGCACTGCTCCGGACCAGTCGTCGTACACCAGATGATGCGTAACGATCAGCAGTTCGTGTTCCTGTTCCCCCATGCAGAGAAGCACCGCGCGAAACGCGGTCTCCTCCATGAACTGGAACGCGCGCTCCGCTTCCCGGTCCACAATCTCCCGCACACGGCTTTCCCGTTCCGATTCGTCCCCGCCACCGACGTCGGCGTCTTGCAACGGGCAGGCGTGCTCCGCCAGAACCACTTGCACCAGCTTCGAGCCGCGTATCTCGAACACCGACCGCAGCGTTGCATGCCGTTGGACGAGTTCATCCAAGCTGCTCTGCAGAGCCTCGCGATTCAGCGGGCCGTCCATGTGCAGCAGCAGCGGATAGTTGTATGCCGAGCTGTCTGAATTGTCTGGATCTCTCACCCACGAATTCTGCTGGGCCATCCATTGCGGGACGGCGAACGAATCGAGGGCCAAGAATGGGCGCCCACCGTGAGTCACGCAGATCACTTCTCGATCCATGTGCGGTTTCATCTCACGCCTGGGGTTCCGTGCCGATGCCGCGCGCCCGATGCCGGGGCCCTTTGCGCTTGATCGCCAAAAACGATCGGGAGCGCGGTCAATCCCCGCAACCCCAGATTCGTTCTCCATTCCAGAGAGGGTGCGTCCAGGGCCCAGTTCGGCAGCCGTTGCAACATTTCTTCGAACGCCACCTGCCCCTCAATGCGCGCCAGCGCCGCCCCAAAACAAAAATGAGCGGCCCAGCCGAACGACAAGTGGCGATTGTCCTTTCGCGTGATGTCGAACCGGTTTGGGTCTGGAAAGCGCTCCGGATCGCGATTAGCGGCGGCCATGACGGCGATCGCCGCTTGCCCTTCAACAATTCGTTTGCCGCCTAGGATGACGTCGCAAGGAGCCAGCCGGGCCGTATGCTGGCTCGGCGGCTCGTACCGCAGCATCTCTTCCACCGCGGAGGGCACCAGGGAAAGATCGGCGCGCAGCGATTCCATTTCGGCGGGATGCCGCAGCAGCGTGAGCACGCCGTTGCCGATCAGGTTCGTCGTGGTCTCCTGGCCGCCCACCATGGTCACAATCGTGTTGGCCACGACTTCTTCGTTGCTAAACCGGTCGCCGTCTACCTCCGCGCTCAAAAAAGAATGGATCAGGCCCGCTCGCGGCTCGCGGCGGATCTCCTCGATCGCCGCGTGAAAGTACTTGCACATCTCCTCGACACTGCGGCGCACACGCGGCGCTCGCTCCGGGTTGTGTTGGAAATTGCCCAGCATCTCGGCAAAATCCTGCGACCACAGCTTCAATTGCGGTGCATCTTCGACCGGCACTCCCAGCATTTCGGCGGTCACCGTGTAGGGGAGCGGCTCGGCAAGATCGGCGATCACGTTCATGCGCCCGGTAGGGGCCACCGCGTCGATCAGGTCTTTTACGATTTCGCGAATATGCCGGCGCAGCGCCTCCACGCGTTGTGGGGTGAAGGCGTACGAAGCCAGGCTGCGGATGCGTGTATGCGCGGGCGCATCCAGGAACAGCATCTGCTTCACCATCACTTGCGCGATGGGCGCCAGTTCGGCCAAGCCGATTTCGGCCAGCCGCTCGGGCGTGGGCGTTCGCTGCGCCGAAAAATCGTGCAGCACCCGCACAACGTCGGCGTAGCGTGTCACTACCCAGGCGTGCAGGAAGGAGTCCCAATGCACCGGGTCTTCGCTTCGAAGGCGCTCAAAAAAGGGATAGGGGTTGGCCAGCACTTGCGGGTCGAGCAGTTGCGCCAGGCTCACAAACGCAAGCTCCCGGACTTCGTCCGCGTTGGTCACTCCCGACATCGGAACGCCTCTACTCCGTGTGCATCAGAACCGCTGCTGTAACGCGTCACACGATGTGCTGCAACTGCCGTTTGGAACTTGGCAGAAACCCCGGCTCTGCTTGAAGAACGGACGCTTGGCGATGCTGGAGGCGCTCGTCCGCAACTAGCTCCGTCCAGGCGGCCTGCTCTGCAGGAATGCTCGGGTTTTCAGCCTTTCAGTTGACCCGGACGCTCATCTTCCCAAACCCATTTTCGAATTGTCTGCCGCGGTGCTAGCGGCTCGCGAAGCGCCCCGCAAAACCAGGCGATCCACCTCGGACGCCAGAGCCGCAATTGTTGGGCATTCGAAAAGCGTACGCAGGCTGACTTCGACTCCAAACGCTGCACGCATTCGCGCGATCAGCTGCGTTCCTAGCAGCGAATGGCCGCCCAACATGAAGAAATTGTCTTCCACGCTCACCCGCTCGATTTGGAGGAGCGGACCGAGCAGTTCCGCCAGGCGCTGTTCGGTAGCCGTTCGCGCCGCCACGTGGGGTTTGACCGCCAGCCGATTCAAATCATCCGGCTCGGGCAATGCGGCTCGATCGACCTTGCCATTGACGTTGAGCGGCAGTTCCGTGAGGCGTACAAAAACGGCGGGGATCATCTGTTCCGGCAGCCGGGCCGCCACGTGTTCTCGCAGAATCGTTTGCGTCGCCGCCGCGGAACGTTCGAGCACCACGTACGCGATCAGGCGCTTGTCGCTCGCGCCGTAATCCCGCGCGATCGCCGCGCTTTGCTTCACCGCAGGGTGCTCGTTCAGTACCGCAGCGATCGCCTCCAACTCGATACGAAAGCCGCGGATTTTCACTTGGTTGTCGATGCGCCCCCGGAACGCGACTTCTCCCCTCGCCAGCAATTGTCCCAGGTCGCCCGTTCGGTACAGTCGCGCGCCGGATTCGTCGCTAAAAGGATCGGGAACGAACTTCTGGCGCGTCAGTTCGGGCTGGTTCCGGTACCCGCGCGCCACGCCCGCGCCGCCAATACAAATCTCGCCCGCCTCTCCCGGACCCGCCGGCTGAAGATTTTCGCCAAGGATATGGATGGCTGCATTCGTGATAGGACGTCCGATCGTAGGCAGGCCGGTTGCGTTCGTCGTTGCTGGTACTAAACCCGACGTCGCCACAACAGCGCATTCCGTGGGCCCGTAGTTGTTGATCACCCGGAAGGGTAGCCCAGCACGCGGATGGTTGTGCAACGTGTCGCCCCCGGTCAGCAACGTGTGCAGCCGCGTCGGCGCCGGCCAGGGAAGGGCAATGAGACGTTCGGCCAGAGGCGTTGGCGCAAAACTGATGCTGATGTCGCGTTTCACCAGCCAGTCGCGCAGAGCCGCAGGATCCCGACGCGTCAGCTCGTCCGGTATGTGCAGGCTTGCGCCGGCACACAGAACGGGCTACATTTCCCACACGGACGCGTCGAATTCGACGCTGGCCAGCAAGGTCATGCGATCCGCAGGGGTCAGTTCGAAGACTTTCTGGTGCCACCACACGAGGTTCAGCAGATTGCCCTGCGTCACCTCAACGCCCTTCGGCTGTCCGGTGGATCCCGAGGTGTAAATGACATACGCCAGGCTGTCAGGGTTCGGAGCTTCTTCTTGACCTCGGGCGGACTCGGGTGATCTGGGCGCTGCTTCTGGCGCTTTGTGCACGCGGCCTTCGTCGTCGAGGACGAGCACGCCTCGCCCATATGATTCGGAGTCGCGGCTATGCGCCGTATCCGTCACGATCACCGGCGCTCGCGCATCCTCGAGTTCGAACCTCGTATGCGATGCAGGGGTTTGCGGATTCAGCGGCAGGTACGCCGCACCGGCCTTCAGAACGCCCAAAGCGGCTACTACAAGGTCAACCGAGCGGTTCAGCCGCAGCGCGACGACATCTTCAGCGCCCAGGCCAAGCGAGCGCAAGCACCGCGCCAGCTCATCGGCTCGTTCGTTCAGCTCGCCATAGCGGACCGATCGCTCAGCACGATTGCCTGGAGCACGGCCCGAAGCGGAAGATGCATCCACCACCGCCAGTCGCTCGGGAAAAGTTCCCGCCATCCGCTCGACCAGCGCGGCGATTGAGTTCCAGTACCCCGATCGCTTGGGGCGTGGCTCTGCGGAACTTGGAGATGGTTCGTTCGAACGATCAGGCGGGGAAGAGGTTTGCTGCGGGGAGCCAGCATGCCCCCCGGATCCCGCTCGCGGAGGCTCTGTTTGAAAGCGCAATTCCGTTTCTCGCGAATCCGGCACATTCGAGTTGCTGGACGCCGCCGTACTTCCGGGATTGCTTTTCGGGCGCTGTCTTGCTTTACCTCTCGGGCTGGGCATCAAAGTGTTCCTCCGTAAACGCTACCGTCTGGTTAACCGGAGTAGCCTCAGTTTGAGGCGGATGTACTCTGCTCGTCCATCCAGTCGAGGGATTAATGCCTAGGGTCAAAGCCTGTAATGAGTCTCGCCTTTTGCGGTAATTGCGCCTTCAAAAGCTTCCGTAAACACTAGGTTCTGAGCCGCATGCAACTTTAGCCGGGTGCGCCTGCTGCGCATCCTCGGCGCACGGAACCCGGTCTGTATAGGTTGTTCACCCGCCCGGCTCTTGCGCCGGTGTGCTCCCCGCTTTTCTGCTATGCTGATCGCTTGCGGCTCGCCGGAATTTCTGATTGAGCGGCTGGGCGAATAAAACAGAATGAACGAAATACGGCATCTCCTCACGGAACTCTATAATGTCCGCGGTCTGATCGAATGGGGCGGCACCCTCCTGTGTTGCGTGATCGTCTTTGTCGAGACGGGCCTGTTCGTCGGCTTTTTCCTCCCCGGAGATTCGCTGCTGGTGACGGCCGGTGTATTCGCCGGCGCGGGACAACTCAAGCTTTCTCTGCTACTTACGTTCGTCGCGCTGTGCGCCATCGCCGGAGACCAGCTCGGCTACTTCATCGGCTGGCGGGCCGGAGCGACCCTGTATAACCGCGCGGATTCCCGCTTCTTCAAGAAACGCCACTTGGAAGAAGCTCACGAGTTTTACGAGCACTATGGCGGCAAAACCGTGATCCTTGCCCGCTTTGTGCCCATCATCCGCACCTTCTGCCCCCCAGTGGCCGGGGCGGCGCGCATGCCCTATCGCAAGTATTTTCTATACGATGTGGCTGGCGGATTCCTGTGGGTCTGGGGCATGGTCCTGCTCGGCTTCACGCTTGGCCGCACGGTGCCGCACGTGGAGAAGAGAATTCATTACATCATTGCTGCAGTAATTGTCGCTTCCTTCCTCCCCGCCGGCTTCCACGCGTGGAAGAGGCACAAGCCGAACGCATCGCGCTCTGAAAACGGCGCGAGCTTGCGCCGGCCAGCTCCAGATCGGCAGCATCATCCCGCCAAAGTGGAACCGGGGAACGACCTGTAAGTTCGACTCTCCGGGAATCGCGCTGAAACCCAATCCCGCATATCGGGACACGGGATTTGGAGCCGGATGTGGCGGGCATGCCTTTGCTCAGCTACTCATCGATTTTAGCGGCTTGGTGCGCGGGTGCGGGCTGCGAACGGTCGGTATCCAGCTCCAGAGCGACGGCGTTGATGACCATCCGCCGCACGTAGTGAGCGATCTTGCTCACCGAACTGGCATACGCCATGTTGGGATTCAGCGTCCCTCCATTGTAGGCGCCCACGGCTTTCATCACGTTTCCATGGAAGCGGTCGAGCAGGCTGCGGAAAATCAGGCCCGCGTAGGTTGTCATCGTTTCGGGCTGCACCTCGTCCGGGTCCTGCAGAAGCTTTGGACGAAGATTTTCCGGCAGGGCCGAATAGTCGCGCACGTGCCGGTCGCGCAGGTAGAGCAGCTGCGCGTAACGCAGCGTTTCGCGCTGAATCTGCCACGTGCCCAGCGAATAATTGCGGACCAGAACGCGGTGGTGCCGCCGCTTCAGGACGATGTCGCCGCGCTGCGGCCGCCGTTTCCACACGGCGTAATCCAGGTCCCCGCGCACACTCATGTAGTTGTTTTCCATGGCGCCGATGCCGAGGAAATAGTCGAGAGGCAGCGAATAGAAGCGGGCGACCTCGATTGCGTCTTGGGCGAATTCCTCCGCCTGCGGGTAGCTTGGCACGAGCGGCGGAGGATCGGCGCGCGCCAGCAGGCGGCGGTCCGTGCGGGCCTTGAACACGATGAAATCCGCCAGCGGGCCGATCAGCAGCCGGTCGGAAATCTGGTGCATGCGGAAGATCGATGGCGAGCGGAAATCGGCCTCGAACTTGAGCGATTGCCGCTGGCAGGCGGCGAGATCGGTGAACGACCAGGTGCGCAGCGAGAAACCAGGAATCAGGCGATCCGCCGATAGCGAATCGAGATACTCGTCCGCGGCAAGTACGTTGTTGTCGAGGCGCAAAAAGATCTTCGGGCTGGAATCTGGGTCGGCATCGTCTGGAACGCGCGTCCCGGAACACAGCAGAAGGCGGCTTGGATCGACTTCGCTGCGGCCTCGCAGGAAATCGAAATAAAGATAAGCCTGGAGCACGCGGTCGTAATTCCCGACCTGGGCGGTGAGGATGTCAGTCGGCAGCGCAATCCCCAATTTCCCGTCTTGCACGAAAATTTGCGGGCCCTTCATCACCAGCGGAGGCAACTTGCGCGGCCAAACCCGATAGCCGATCCACCCGCTCCCGGAAGCCGCCCCCAGCGCGACGAGAAAAGCAAAGATCCACAACGCGCGCCGGCCTGTGCCCGCGGCGACGCTTGGAGGAACTGAAAGCTGGCCGCTACTCGACACCTGTTTTATTTAGATGCGTTCTTGACGAGCAACTCATAGTAACAGGCGGTCGGCAAGGGCCTTCTGAGTTGTGCACGCGGGAGTGCGCGTGGAGCAATACAGCGCGGCGCGCGACGCGGAGCGCCGGAGGCAACGGCCGGACGGGCCACAACAGCCAAGCAAAAGAAGCCCGCGGCCGCCCGGAAATGTCAACGGACGCTGACGCTTTTGTGGTGAAAGCGAGTATGATGTGCGGGCGAAGCAGTTGATTATGCCCGTACATTATCGATTTTCTGGAGCGCAACGAATGAGCATGAACAAGGCTTGGCGGACAACCTGGACGGCTGGAGCGGCCGGAGCGGTTTTCGTGATGGCGCTGGCACTGCTGGCGGTGGATGCGCCTGCTTTCGCGCAGCACCATGGGCGCACAGAGGCCCAGACGAAGAATTTTCCCTGGATGAACAAGAATCTGTCGCCCGATGAGCGCGCCGACCTGGTTATGGAGCAGATGACGCTCGACGAAAAGATTGATCTTCTGCACGGCAATGGCTGGGAAGGCAGGCCGAATCCGAACGCCTACCTAAGCAACGGCGGCGCCGGTTTTACTCTTGGAATACCTCGGCTGGGCATTCCCACGATCCAGATGAGCGATGCGGCCTATGGCGTGCGCGGCAGCGCCGAAAACGGGCGCTATTCGACGGCGCTGCCCTCGGACCTGGCTGCGGCGGCCAGTTGGGACCCGCACGCGGCCTGCGAGTACGGCGCGCTGATTGGAACCGAGCTGCGCGCGCAAGGCTACAACATGACTCTGGGCGGCGGCGTCGATCTGGCCCGCGAGCTGCGCAACGGGCGCACCTTCGAGTACATGGGCGAGGATCCGATCCTGGCGGGCACGATGGTCGGCAACCGGATCAAATGTGAAGAAGCGCAGCACGTCATCGGCGACACCAAGCATTACGCGATGAACGACCAGGAAAGCGGCCGCACCGAGATGAATGCCATCATCACGGACCGCGGTATGCGCGAAAGCGACCTGCTCGCGTTCCAGCTTGGAATTGAAATCGGCCAGCCGGGCGCCGTCATGTGCGCGTACAACGGAGTGAACGGCGATTACTCCTGTGAGAACAAGTATTTGTTGACCGACGTGCTGCGCAAGGATTGGCACTTCAAGGGCTTTGTCGTTTCGGACTGGGGCGGAACGCACAGCACGGTGAAAGCCTCCGAGGCTGGCTTGGATATGGAGCAGCCCGGCGATTTGTTCTACGGCGAAAAGTTCAAACGAGCCGTGCAATCCGGCAAGATTTCCATGGCCGCCCTCGACGAGCATGTTCACCGCATTCTGCGCACCGAGTTCGCCACCGGAATCATCGATTACCCGAGGGAAACATTCGTCGTGAACGTGGATCATGGCTTTCACGTCTCGAAACAGATCGCCGAGCAGAGTATGGTTCTGCTCAGGAACGAAAACGGCGCTCTGCCGCTCGACGCGTCCAAACTGCACTCCATCGCCGTAATTGGCGACCACGCCGATTTCGGTGTGCTTTCCGGGGGCGGTTCAGCGCAGGTCGCGGCGGAGGGCGGTTTCACTCCCAAATGGCTCGAACACGTGTGGTTTCCCACCTCGCCACTGAAAGCGATCAAGAAGCACGCGCCAAACGCGCAGGTCGAGTTCAATTCGGGCCAGGATCCATCTGCCGCCGCTGCGCTGGCGAAAGACGCGGATATCGCCATTGTCTTCGTGAATCAGTGGGAAAGCGAAGGCATGGATCTGCCGAATCTTTCGCTGCCGGATCATCAGGACGCGCTGGTCGAGGCGGTAGCCACAGCCAATCCAAATACTATTGTCGTGCTGGAGACGGGAACCGCCGTTCTAATGCCGTGGATCGACAAAGTGCGCGGCGTACTCGAAGCCTGGTATCCGGGCAATCGCGGCGGACCGGCCATTGCCAACGTGCTGTTCGGAGAAGTGAATCCCAGCGCCAAACTGCCCATCACGTTTCCGCTCACCGAAGCGGATCAGCCTCCTCCGCAAATCGTGGCGCCCCCGCCCGGCCATCGTAACGACCAGATGCTCAAGGCTCCCATCTTCGACGTGAAGTATACGGCGGGATTCGACGTCGGCTATAAGTGGTACGACGCGGAGCACAAGCCCGTGCTGTTCCCGTTCGGCTATGGCCTGTCGTACACAACTTTCAGCTATTCCGATCTGCATGTAGACCCGAGCGGAACCAGCGTGAGTTTCACGCTGAAAAACACGGGCAGCCGCGCAGGCGAGGAAGTCGCGGAAGTGTACGCCGGTCTCCCATCCGGGACGGGCGAGCCGCCCAAGCGCTTGGTTGGCTGGAGCAAGGTGCCGCTCAACGCGGGCGAAAGCAAAGAAGTGACAATGAAGATCGATCCGCTCTACCTGAAGATTTACGATCCGGCGAGCGATTCGTGGAAGCTCGTTCCCGGCTCGTATACATTTATGGCTGGCGGATCGTCGCGCAGCCTGCCGCTCACGCAAACAGTCACGTTGCAGTAGCGTGTTGTCGTCTGGCGTTTTTGAGTAAACGCGTGCATCAGTCCCGTTCCCGGGCATGCTGCGGGAGCGGGGCTGACATCCCGGTTTTTTCGGCGAGTCCCGGGCCGTATCGTCTGAAAGGGGGCGAGCTATGCAGTTTGCTCACGCCGCGAGTTGTCGCTTGGCGCCGGCAGCGGTTGCGCTGGCATTGACATGCACGGTGTTCGCCGCAGCGCAAACCGCTCCAACCGACCGCGGCCCTTTCGAACTCACCTCGAAACTTGGCCGCAAGTTGTACGCTCTGCCGGATGATGCGGCGATCGCGCAGACACGCAAGAAACTTGCTGCGGACCCCAAGAATCCGAAGCTCGCGCTCGCGCTGTCGCTCGCCGAAGCGAATCGCAAGCAGTATCGCGAAGCGGTCGCGACCGACACGAAAGGGTTGGCAGCATCGCCAGACAATGTTTCCCTGCTGATCGAGCGGGGTCACCGCGAAGTGGGCTTGCGCGAGTTCGTGGCCGCCCGGCGCGACCTTCAGCGCGCCGCATCACTCGATCCGCGGCAGTCCGGCGCGTTCTACCACCTCGGCCTCGCGCACTATTTTCAAGAACAGTTTCGCGAGGCGGCTGCGTCGTTTCGCAAGGCGCTGGCGCTGGCACGCACCGATGACGACAAGATCGACTGCTCGAACTGGCTGTACGTTTCGCTGCGCCGCGCGAATGAGCCGCAAGAAGCGGCTGCAGTGCTGAAGCGAATCACGCCGCAAATGACGAACAAGGAGCCGCACATCGCCTTCTACTTGCGACTGATTCGTCTCTATCAGGGCACGATGCCGGAGCAGAAAGTGCTTCCGCCGAAGCCAACGAATCCGAACGACGTCGAGGCGGAACTGGCCTACGACACCGTGGCCTATGGAGTCGGCAACTGGCACCTGTACAACCACGATCCGCGGCGTGCCGCGGAGCTGTTCAAGTCTGTCGTCACGGGCGACGCCTGGAACGCCTGGGGATTTGTGGGATCGGAAGTCGAACTGGCGCGAATGAAGGCAGGACGAAAGTAAACGCGAATAACTCCTCCGCTCGGCCTCCGCGATCTTTGTCATTCCGTTCCATTGTTTGGCGTCTGATGCCGCTTCGACTTCGCGGATGACTCCTGCTTCTGCGGGAAGAGATCGCCGCTTTGTTCCGCCGGATATGTAACCTCGGTGCCGCGAACGCGGGCGAAGGGCGTCAGTTTGTGCGGTTTCGGCGGGGAATTGCCCACGATTTCGAGCGCCTCGATTCCGCGCGCCACCAGCGCATCCGCGACCAGTGAGCGGTGGCATCGCCAGGGAACCGCCTCGGCGCACATGAGCGCGCTCGGTTTCTGCTCGGCCAACTCGATGGCGCGGCCCAGCGCGTCCTGAAACTCCTGCGTTTGCATGTAATCGGCGTAGCCGCGAAAGCTGGCGTTGCGCCAGCCCAGATTCAGCGAATCGCGGCGCGCGTGGCGCAATCCGCCCAGCTCCTTTAGATGAACGTAGTCGACCCCGGCGGCGCGCAGTTTCCGGGACAGTGCATCGCCGTTGAACTGCGGATTGTGGCGCGACTTGGGGATGGTGCGGATATCGATGAGCCGTTCGATCCCATTGGCCAGCAACAGGGCTATGAATTCGTCGATGGCGCGTGTGGAGTGGCCGATGGTGAAGACTGGCCGCTGCTTCGTTTTTTTCTGCGTCTTCATGCTTGTCCGCCTCATCATAGCCGGAGTAAGCCGCAAAAGAATTGCGCTTCTGAGAAGAGGCGGCAACAGAGGATAATAGCCGCAGGCGCGCTGTCCATCGATGCCGTCTAGAAGAAAATGAAGGACTCAGCGCGTTGCGCATGGGCTGTGCCGCCTGCGCTGTGCGAAACGAAATCAGTGGCTGAAATTACTGCATTGTTCTGGGACAACGGCGGCGTCATCCTGACCAACGGTTGGGATCGCGACAGCCGCCACCGCGCCGTGGATAAGTTCCAGCTCGATTGGACCGAGTTCGAGGACCGCCACGAATTGGTCTTGAACGCCTTCGAGACGGGCGAACTGTCGCTGAGCGATTATCTGAAGCGAACCGTTTTCTACCGGCCGCGCGCCTTTACGCCAGAGGACTTCAGGAAATTCATGTTTCAGCAGTCGCAAGCGCTGCCCGACGCGCTCGCTTTCGTGGGCTCCCTGGCGCGGAGGAAACAGTTTCTTATGGCGGCGCTGAACAACGAATCGCAGGAGATCAACGAGTATCGCATCGCTACGTTCAAGCTGCGCGACTACTTCGAGATCTTCCTCAGTTCCTGTTATCTGCGCGTGCGCAAGCCGGATGCGCAAATCTATCGGTTGTCACTGGAGATCACGCAGCGCGCGCCCGGCGAGTGCATTCTGATCGACGATCGCGAGCTGAATCTCGAGTGCGCCCGCGAATTGGGCGTCCATACGATTCTTTACAAGAGTGTGGAACAGCTTCGCACTGAGTTGGCGCGCTACGGCATTACGGCAGGCGAAAGTCCGCGTTCGGCGGCCGCGGAGTGAAGAGGGCTCTTCGCATCCTCGCGCTTCTTTGGTCTCCGCGCTTCAGCTGTGCGGCGAGGAATTCTGAAGCCATCATAGGAACGAATGGGAGGAGGCAAGAATGGAACTTGGAATGATCGGCCTGGGCAAGATGGGCGGTTTCATGACGGAGCGTCTCGTGCGGGGCGGCCACACCGTCGTCGGATTCGACCGCGATCCCGTCGCCGTGCAGCGCGTGATGAAAAAGGGCGCTGCGGGTGCTGACTCGCTGGAGAAACTCTTCGGCCAACTGAAGCCTCCGCGCGCGATCTGGCTGATGGTTCCCGCCGGCGCGCCCGTTGACCAAACGATCGACTCGCTGCTGCCTCATCTTCAGGCGGGCGACACCATCATCGACGGCGGAAACTCCTATTACAAAGATTCCGTGCGCCGCGCTGCCGCGCTCGCGCCAAAGAAGATCAATTTCGTCGACTGCGGGACGAGCGGCGGCGTTTGGGGACTCACGGAGGGCTACAGCATGATGGTTGGCGGCGACGCGGACGTGGTGAAGCGCCTCGCTCCCATTTTCCAGACCCTCGCCCCGGGCCCGGATAAGGGCTGGGGGCGCGTCGGGCCTGCCGGCGCGGGACATTTCGTCAAGATGGTCCACAACGGAATCGAGTACGGAATCATGGAGGCGTATGCCGAAGGGCTGGACTTGCTGGGCCACAAGAAGGAATTCAATCTCGACTTGCTGCAAGTCTCGAAAATCTGGCAGTTCGGCAGCGTCATTCGTTCCTGGCTGCTCGATCTGACGGTGGACGCCCTCTCGAAGAACCCGGCGCTCGAGGGCATCGGCGCTTACGTTACCGATTCCGGCGAAGGCCGCTGGACCGTGACCGAGGGAGTCGACCTCGGCGTTGCGATGCCGGTCATTTCCAGCGCGCTCGACGTGCGTTTCCGCTCGCAGGATCCCGAGCCCTTTGCCAACAAGCTGCTGGCCATGATGCGGCACGAATTTGGCGGCCACGCGTTCAAGACGGCCAAGGATTGACCTTCCGCAACGGCCGATGGCGTGCGCGGGTGGTATTGGTCGCTATTCGCCCACTTGGATGGCAACCACGACTCGTCCGCTGGCTGTGGATGCCACACGATGCTCCGAAGTCTGCACGCCGTTGATGGCCATGCGCACGATGTGTGAGCCGCCGCCGCGTATGTGAATATCGAGCGTCGCTCGCCGGTAGGGAACTCCGGTCAGATCGAGCTCGCGCAAATCATTCGGCAGCAGCGGCGCGAACACGATCCCGCGTTCGTCGAAGCGCATTCCTGCAAGATCGAACAGCACCAGACGAAGAAAGCCCGTCGCGCTCCATGTCTGGTGCGGTTGCGAGTCCCACAGCACGATTCCGCGCGCGCCCGCCTCCTGCAATCCGCCGTACGGCTTGCCCGTGACGGAACTGTAGAGTTCATAGAACTGGCTGTCGCGGTCGGCTTTGTCCGCCATGCGCGTCAAGTCGTAAGCGAAAAGGCGGGCGTGGCCTGCGCGTGCCGCGGCGTCCGCCCAAAACGCCTCCGCATGAGGCCAGACAGTTCCACTGTGCCGTCCAAAACCTCCGAGCCGCGCGTACCGCGCATACGTCGGCCACAGGCACGGCATGCCCTCGGGCGTAAGGTGGACGTGGCGAAAGATCGAGGCTGCTTGCCTGGTCTCCGCCGCGCCAAACAGAACGCTGAAGGCGAGCCCAATGGCTTCCTGCCGGTGATCCGTTCCCCAGGGATCGACCAGCGTCGCGTAGCGCCCCAACTCCGGCTTCCAGAAATGCGTGTTGATCGCTTTCCGCAGGTGCGCCGCTTTTTCCTGCCACAAGGGATCGGGGCGCTTGCCCAGAGCGGCCGCCATTCGTCCCAGCAGGTCGTACGCGTGCAGGTAGACGCAGTTCGTCGAAAGCGTGAACATGGGCAGGCCGTATCCCGGATGCGACGCTCGATCGGGATTATTCTTGGGCCAGTCCATGATGGCGCTGCTGCCGCCGGTGTGCTCCGCATAGCGGTCGGGATACGCGGCAACGCCGTCTCCGTACACGGCGGGACCGCGAAACAGCCCTATCTTTGCGTCGAATTCGTCGCCTTCGCGCTCCGCGAGCGTGTTGCGAGTGGCCTCGAACGCGGTTTGGAGAAACCCGCGATCGCCGGTATAGAGGTAGTAGTTCCATGCGCCCGTGGACCACAGAATCGCATCCCAGTATTGGCCGCCGATGAAGACGCTCCCGTGACGGCGTTCCAGTACGGACAGCAGCGTGTTGCGCGCCACCTCCGGCCAGAGCAGGCCCGCGCCGTTCCATGTGTTGATGGCAGCGTCGCGCGTCCACGGCTCGTTGTATCCTGCTCCAGCCATCAGCACGGGCGCAGTCTTTTCGAGCAAGCCGACACGATCGGGATGAATGTTCCCGGAGATATCCGCAATGGCGATGGAGAACGCACGGTCGATCTTCGGCGCGCTGGTGTGCAGGTTCAACTTGCCAGGAGTTCCCGGCAGGCAAACGGCCGACGCAAGGATAAGAGCGAGTGCCAGCACAGCCGGAGCAGGTGCCTGTGCGCGCGCGCCGATTCGACGGTTATTGACCTGTTGCGTCATCGCAAAATCTACGATGGAACGGATTTCATTTCTACTGTGAACCGTTGACTGTAAACTCCGGCCCTTCGACTGTAAACTGTTCCTGCTATGCGCATGGACACGCGAATCTTCCCCGATCTCGAATCCCTCAGCCTCGCCGCAATCGACGAAATGATGCGAATCATCCGCGACGCGATCGCCCAGCGAGGCCATTTCAGTATCGCCCTTTCCGGCGGCCACACGCCCATAAAGATGTTCGAGCTTTGGGCCGGCAAGCCCTACCGCGACGACACGCCGTGGGACAAGGTTCATCTATTCTGGGGCGACGAGCGCTACGTTCCCCACGACGACGAGCGCAGCAATTTTCGCCTGGCCCGCGACACTTTCATTTCGCGTGTCCCCATTCCTCCCGCAAACGTCCATCCCGTGCCGACCGTTTCCGCTCCCCCCGACAAGTCCGCCGAAACCTACGAGAAGGAACTGCGCGACTTCTTCGGCGTCGACGCCCCGCAAATCGATCTGCAGCTTCAAGGCCTCGGCATAGAGGGCCATACGGCCTCGCTCTTTCCGGGCTCGCCCGCTCTCACCGAAAAGCAGCGCTGGGTGCTGCCCGTGCTGGCCCCTCCGATGGTCACCCCGCCGGAACGGCTCACCATGACGCCGGTGGTCCTCAACCGCGGACGCAATACCTTCTTCCTTGTCTCCGGAGAGGAGAAGCGCCAAATCATCGCCGTGCTGCGCAACGAGACGTCTCCCCAAACTAGCTCCTATCCCGCCGCGCATATTCAACCTGCTGGACCTGTGCTGTGGTTTCTGGACCGTGCCGCGGCCGGATAGTGCGCCCCAATTTTTCTGCAGATCCCCTTCATTTTCGGGACGTTGTTCCGCAACCTGAACGGCTGCTGAACGTCTAATCGCATTAAAGAAGGCCGATAGGGCAGGGAAGTGTGGCCCGGCGTAGCACGCACTTTTGAAATATCGAAGCCTCTCGTGTCGTCGCGCCCCGCTGCTAGGAAAACGGGGCGCTTTGTGGCACTGTAATGAGTTTGGATTTATGACAAGGAAACTTACTGTCGTAGTTTCTCTGGCCTATCTGGTGGCGATCCTGGGGCTCACGTCCGGCTGCGCGAAGCCGGCGGAAACAGCGCCCAATCTCGCGGTGCCTGTATCGGTCGCCACCGCCGTGGAGAAGACCGTTCCCATCGATCTGACCGCCATCGGCTCGGGCGAAGCCTACAGCACGGTCTCCATCAAAGCGCAGGCCAATGCGACGCTCGAGCAGGTGCATTTCAAGCAGGGGGATTTTGTCAAAAAGGGCGACCTGCTTTTCACCCTGGACGCGCGTCCCTTCCAGGCTACCCTGAACCAGGCCGTAGCTACTCTTGCTCGCGACAAAGCCCAGGCCGAACTCGATGAGGTGCAGGCGGGTCGCTATCAAAAGCTTTACGCCGCGGGTGTGACGCCCAAGGAGCAGTTCGACACGGCGAAGGCCACTGCCGTCGCGCAAGAGGCGGCGGTGCAGGCCGATGAGGCCGCCGTCGAGTACGCGAAGCTGCAGTTGCAGTATTGCAAGATCTATTCGCCTATCGACGGCCGCACCGGCGCGTTGCAGGTTTATCCCGGCAATCTGGTCAAGCAGAACGATGTTCCCGTTCTTATTGTCATCAACCAAATCACCCCGCTCTATGTCGATTTCTCGGTTCCGGAGCAGTATCTCGCCACGATCAAGAAATATATGGCGCGCGGGCATTTGGTGGTGACCGCCACGCCCTACGGCGACACGCATCCGGAAGCGGGCTATCTCGCGTTCGTGGACAATTCCGTCGACGCCAGCACCGGAACCATCAAGCTCAAAGCTGCCTTTCCCAACTCCGGTCATCGCCTCTGGCCCGGCCAGTTCTCCACCGTTTCCTTGCGGCTCGCCGAGCAGGAGGACGCCACTGTTGTGCCGTCACAAGCGGTGCAGACGGGCCAGTCGGGTGACTACGTCTATGTCGTGGCCAAGGATATGACGGCGCAACAGCGCCAAGTCACCGTGGCGCGCACCATCGGCAGCGATTCGGTGATTGCAAAGGGTGTGGTGCCGGGTGAAACTGTGGTGACTGACGGGCAATTACGCCTGATTCCCGGTGTCAAAGTGCAAATCAGGAGCAATACAGCCGGCAGCTAGCGATTCCCACCCGGCGTTTGCCAGCCCGCGTGCCGACGCACGAAAGGAGGCCTTCATGTCCAGTCCGGAAGCCGCGCCTCAATCACGTCCTTCTCCGGCGCAAGCGCTCCAGCAAATGCTCACGGGTGCGTGGGTCGCGCAATCGATTTCCGTCATTGCCACACTGGGCGTTGCAGATTTCTTGAAGGACGGGCCGAAAACGGCGCAGCAACTGGCTGAGCAGACTTCCGCCCACGCCGACTCGCTCTATCGTGTTCTGCGCGCCTTGGCCACTTTGGGCGTTTTTGCCGAAACGGATGACGCCCGCTTCGCGCTGACTCCCATAAGCCAGTGCTTGCGCAGCGATACTCCCGATTCCTTCCGCAACGCAGCTCGCATGTCCCGCCTGCCGATTTTCTGGCAATCATGGGGAGAACTGCTGGATTGCGTCAAGACCGGAGAAACCGGTCTGAAGCGCGCCTTCGGCATGGTGAATCCGTTCGAGCACTTCGCGACGCATCCCGAAGAAGGAGCGGTTTTCAACGGGGCCATGACGGAAATGTCGCGCGACGCTGGGCCCGCCATTGCCGAGGCATACGATTTCGGGAGATTTCACACGATCGTCGACGCTGGCGGAGGCCACGGCAGCCTGCTGATCTCCATCCTTCGGCGGCATCCCGGGCCGCGTGGCGTAGTCTTCGATTTGCCGCAAGTGGTCAAGGGTGCGCAACCCGCTATCGCCGCGGCAAGCTTGTCTGCGCGCTGCGAAACGGCTGCCGGAAACCTGTTCGAATCGGTCCCCTCCGGCGCCGACGCTTACATCCTGAAAGCCATCATTCACGGCTTCGAGCGCGAAAACTGCTTGAAGATTTTGCGCAATATTCGTCAGGCGATTGCGCCCCAGGGCCGCGTGTTGTTGATCGAGCGCGTGATTCCCGCGGGAAGCGAGCCGTCCTTCAACAAGATTGCCGACCTGCAAATGCTGGTCATGTCCGGCGGCCGCGAGCGCACTCCCGCGGAATACGAAGAACTGCTCGCTGCGGCGGGATTCAAGCTGGCGGGCATTCACGCTACCGCTGCGCCCCAATCCATCGTCGAGGGCGTACCAGCATGACGTGTGCGCAACTGCAAGCGCGACTGAATTCGATCTTCTTCCCGGACCGGTCCGAAAACCGCGCCGGCGCTAGGAATCTGCCGTAAATGAGTATCGCCGAACTCTTCATCCGCCGCCCGGTAATGACCACTCTGGTCATGGCGGCGATCCTCGTCTTCGGCATCATGGGCTATCGCAACCTTGCGGTTAGCGACCTCCCGAACGTCGATTACCCCACCATCCAGGTCACCGCCAACCTGCCCGGCGCCAACCCCGACACCATGGCCTCCGCCATCGCCACCCCTCTCGAAAAGCAGTTCTCCACCATCGCCGGCATCGATTCGATGACTTCCAGCAGCTATCTGGGGCAGACGCAGATCACGCTGCAATTCGACCTGAGCCGGGACATCGATGGCGCCGCGCAGGACGTGCAAGCCGCCATCGCGCGCGCCGCTCCGCAGCTTCCGCCCAACATGCCCACTCCGCCCACCTATCGGAAGGTGAATCCGGCGGACCAGCCTATCCTCTATCTGGCGATGGGCTCCAGCACGCTTCCGCTGTACGTCGTCGATCAGTACGCGGAAACGATGATGGCGCAGCGCATTTCCATGGTGAACGGCGTGGCGCAGGTGCAGGTCTATGGCTCGCAAAAGTACGCGGTGCGCATTCAACTCGATCCGCAGGCGCTGGCCACGCGCCAGATCGGCATCGATGATGTGCAACGAGCGGTCTCTTCGGCGAACGTCAATCTTCCCGTGGGGACGCTGTACGGCGAGCATCGCGCCTTCACTTTGCAGGCCAACGGGCAGCTGACGCGCGCGTCCGCATACCGCCCGCTGATCGTCGCCTATCGCAACGGCGCGCCCGTGCGCCTGGAAGACCTCGGCAAGGTTTTCGACAGCGTGCAGAACGATAAAGTGGCCAGCTGGTTCAACGACACGCAATCCGTCGTGCTGGCCGTGCAGCGCCAGCCGGGCACCAACACCATCGAGGTTGTGAACGCCGTCAAAAAGCTGATGCCGCAGTTTCGCGCGGTAATTCCGCCGTCCGTGACCATGGAGACCCTCTACGACCGTTCCGTCTCCATCCGCCAGTCCGTCAACGACGTGAAATTCACGCTCTACCTGGCTATCGCTCTGGTCGTGCTGGTCATCTTCCTTTTTCTGCGCAATCTCTCCGCCACCATCATTCCCAGCATTGCTTTGCCCATGTCCATCGTGGGCACCTTCGCCGTGATGTACGAGCTGGGCTACACCATCGACAACTTGTCGCTCATGGCCCTCACGCTCTCGGTGGGCTTCGTAGTCGATGACGCCATCGTCATGCTCGAAAACATCGTCCGCCACATGGAATTGGGCGAAGGTGTAATGCAAGCCGCCCTGAAAGGCTCCAAGGAAATCGGCTTCACCATCGTCTCCATGACTCTGTCCCTCGCCGCCGTCTTCCTGCCCGTGTTCTTCCTGGGCGGCATCATGGGACGCCTGCTGCATGAATTTTCCGTCGTCATCATCGCCGCCATTCTGGTTTCCGGAGTCGTTTCTCTTACGTTGACCCCCATGCTCTGCAGCCGCTTCCTGCGCCCGCCGAAAGAACGGCGCCACGGCCGCCTGTACATGGCGCTCGAGCGCTTTTTCGACCGCATGCTGCGCGGCTACGACACCTCCCTGCAATGGTCGCTGCGTCATCGCCTGTTGGTCATGATCGTGGCCGGGTTTATTCTGGCCATCACCACCTGGCAATTCATCGGCATTCCCAAAGGTTTCCTGCCCGCTGAGGACAATTCGCAGCTCTTCATCTCCACCGAGGCTGCCCAGGGAATCTCTTTCGACGCGATGGAAAAGCATCAACTCGAGCTGAATCGCATCGTGCTGAACGATCCGAGTGTCGACAACTTTTTCTCCAGCATTGGCGGCTTTACTTCCAGCAACTCCGGCGTGATCTTTCTTCGCCTGAAGGACCGCGATCAGAGACCCCTCCTTCCCAGCCAGACGATGCTGGCTCTCGAAAAGAAATTTGGTGGCGTCCCGCTCGTGGGTTCCGCAATCCGCGCCGCCGCTCCGCTCTTCGCTCATCACGCCACGATTGACGACGTCATCCAGGAACTGCGCCCCAAATTCGCCCAAGTCACCGGCATCAACGCCTACATGCAAAATCTTCCGCCCATCCGCGTGGGCGGCCAGCTCACCAAAAGCGAGTATCAGCTCACCCTGCAAAGCCCGGATACCGAGGAACTCTATGGCGATGAAGCTGCGTTCCAGGCCAAGATGGCCAAGCTCCCCGGCTTGCAGGACGTGACCAGCGATTTGCTCATCCGCAATCCTCAGGTGACCGTCCAGATCGATCGCGACAAAGCGTCGGCTCTCGGAGTCAGTGCCGAGCAGGTCGAGGATGCCCTCTATACTGCCTATGGCCAGCGCCAGATCTCGACCATCTATGCCCCCAATGACGAGTATTGGGTCGTGATGGAGCTCGAGGACAAATACCAGGCCGATCCCGCCGCGCTTTCCATGCTCTACATCCACTCCAGTTCCGGCGCGCTCGTCCCGCTCAATGCCGTGGCTAAGCTGACCACCGATGTGGGCCCGCTTACCGTCAACCACATCGGCCAGCTTCCGGGCGTCACCATATCTTTCAATTTGCAGCCGGGCTTCGCCATCGGCACCGCCGTCAGCGAAGTCGACGACCTGGTGAAGAACGCGCTGCCCTCCACCATCACCGCGCAATTCCAGGGAACGGCGCAGGCCTTCCAGAAATCGCTGACCGGCTTGGGAATCCTGTTGATCATGGCCATCCTCGTGATCTACATCGTTCTCGGCATCCTTTACGAGAGCTTCATCCACCCCATCACCATCCTCTCCGGTCTGCCTTCCGCCGCTTTCGGTGCGCTGCTCACCCTGCAGATTTTCGGGTACAGTCTCGACCTGTATGGCTTTGTGGGCGTGATCATGCTCATCGGCATCGTGAAGAAGAACGCGATCATGATGGTCGACTTCGCCATCGACCGCGAGCGCAACCAGGGCAAACCGGCGATGGAGGCCGTCTACGAGGGCGCGCTTATCCGCTTCCGTCCAATTATGATGACCACCATGGCTGCGCTCATGGGTACTCTGCCCATCGCCCTGGGATCGGGTGCTGGAGCCGATGCGCGCCGCCCGCTGGGCTTGGCGGTGGTGGGCGGCCTGATCTTCTCGCAACTGGTGACGCTCTACCTGACGCCCGTCTTCTACACCTACATGGATTCCTTCCAAGGTTGGATCCAGGGCCATTTCCACAAGGCCACTGTGGAGGAACAGCCGCGTTTGGCCTCCGCGGATTGACTTTCCGCGTCGTCCGCAACCTGTCCTTTCGTACCATTGACCCGCAAGCGTGCGGCGACCTACCATCGTTCTTGCGGTGAAAGAAGTCTGCGATGACGCCGTAACTTCAGATTTTCCAGTGACTTGGGCCGTTGGGGCCGCCCGCCGCCGGAATGGCTTGGGACTGTTCGAGACTCTATAGGGAGCGAAACCAGAATGCCGCTTGCCGCCCAGTTACCACGAGACATCCGCCTAAGACCAAAACGACGCGGGCCGCGCATGAACTCCCGCGTGCCATGCACCATTGAATGGACCGGGCAGCCTGGCCCCCTGCATTTCGAATCGGCGGTCACGCGAGTGGTCAGCCACTATGGCTGCCTGCTGGTCAGCCCGAAAGAGATTGACGTTCGCCAGGCACTGCGCCTCACTAACCTGGCTACCAAACAAGCTTCGAACGCCGTCGTCGTCTGGAAAGGCCCGCAACGGGCCGACGGCTGGGACCTGGGGGTTGAACTTGTTTCACCCGAAATGGGATTTTGGGGTATTGACCTTTGACGATTGAGAATTCTGGCCTCGCGCCCGCTAAAAATTCGGAATCGCTTCCCAAGACTGCCGTGACAGCCGCGCGTCCGTTCGGTCCTCTGCTCGCTCCGGAACGGCCGAAGGACAAAAAGCCGTACGTGCTGCACGCGGACCGGCGCCGGGCCCAGCGCGTCATGCTGCGCGTCCACGCCTGCGTTCATGTTTCGCTGCAGGGCACGCCCACCACGCTGGAAACGACGACCATGAACGTCAGCAGCGCGGGCGCTCTGCTCATTCTCAATAAGGGCCTTCCGGTGGACTGCCGCCTCGTCCTCGAACACGGGCAGAGCAAGGAGCGCGTGGCCTGTCACGTGACGCGGCCCGCGCGGGAGACGCCCGAAGGCTTTCACGTCAGCGTGGAATTCGATTCGCCCGCGCCCAATTTCTGGGGCATTGCCTTTCCTCCCAGCGACTGGCGCCCCGTCGACTAGCACCCCTTTTTCGCGTCAGAACCGGACTTTAGTCCGGGGAGCGCGTCCCGCTTTGGCTTTTCGGGACGCGCGAAAACCCAGTCCCAAAAAAATCAACAAAAAACGGCCGGGCTTCAGTCCGGCCGCGCCGGCGGCCTGCGCCACAAGGACGGCGGGACGAAAAGATGGCCCCCCGACGTGTCATCCCGAACCCAGTTCCGCTCTTTTTGCGGAAATGGGGGTGAGGAATCTGCTTTTCGCTGTTAAGCCGCACAGAGGGTTTTCGTCATAGCGTGCCTTGCGCTTCCTCTGCGTTCTTGGAGGCTCTGCGGTGAGTTTCCGTTCGTCGGCGGGGCGCTGACGACTACGATTCGAGTTGTTTCGCTCGCGCGCGCAATTTCGCCAGCTCTGCCTTGCGCTCGGCGACCGTCGCTTCCATTCCCCGGACGATTTCGGCGGGCGCCTTGCTGCGGAAGGCGTGATCGCTGAGGCGCGTCTCCTTCGACGCGATGTCCTTTTCCAGCCGCTCGATTTCCTTCCTGGCTTTTGCGATTTCCGACGCTTTGTCCACCACCTCGCCGTACGCGATGCGCAAATCGAACTGCGCTGTCGAGCGCATGGCCGCTCCCGACGGATCGAGCCGCCCGGAGGAAACATTCAGGCTCGACAGCGTGCCCAGCCGCAGGATGGGTTCGAGATTCGCCTGGACGGCCTTGCGCACATGAGCATCGGCGGCTGAAAAATCGGCCGGCACCTTTTTCTTCGGGTCCAATTTCATTTCAGCGCGAATGTTCCGCGCGGCGATGATGATTTCCTGCAGCAGCGCCATCTCGCTTTCCGCGCCGGAATCGGAACAGTCCGAATTGGGCTGCGGATAGCTTTCCAGCGCGATGGACAGCGGCTCCGGCGCCGTTGTCTCGCCCGTGCCTGCCGCCAGTTCGGATGAAGCCAAAGCTTCCGCCGCGACGCGCGACGCACCGGCGTGTTGCGGGAAGCGATGCCACAGTTCTTCCGTGATGAACGGCATGACCGGATGCAGCAGGCGCAGCGCTGCATCGAACACGGCAAAAATGTTTCGCCACGCGGGAACGGACACTGCGCGGTCCTGCGCCGACAGTTGCGGCTTGACCCACTCGATGTACCAGTCGCAGAAATCGCCCCAAAAGAAGTGATAGATCGTCTGGCAGGCTTCGTGGAAGCGGAATCCTTCGAGCGCTTCGCCGGTTTGCGCCGCAACAGCGGAAAGCCGCGAGAACATCCAGCGATGCGCCAGCGCCGCTTCGCCGGGAACCGCGTAAGGCGCCCGCGCGCGCACTTCCGGCGCGGCCAGCTCCTCGAGCGAAATCCCCTGCGCCTCCGCTTTTTCCAGATTGACGAACAGAAAACGCGCCGCGTTCCAGATCTTGTTGGCGAACGCCCGCGCGCTGAGCAGGCGGTCTTCGCTCAGGATGATGTCCGTCCCGGGCGCGGCCATGCTCGCCAGCATGTACCGCAGCGCGTCTGTGCCGTACTGCTCGGTCATTTGCAAGGGATCGACGCCCGTGCCCTTCGTTTTTGACATCTTCGCGCCTTCCGCCGTGCGCACCAGTGAATGAAGGTAAAGCTGCCGGAAGGGAATGCGCGTCGAAACGTCGCCGGTGATCAACGACGGGTCGGCCATCAGATGAAGGCCCATCATGATCATGCGCGCGTCCCAGAAAAACAGAATGTCGTAGCCGCTGATCAGCAGGCTGGTGGGGTAGAACTCGCGCAGGTCATTGGTGTCGTCGGGCCAGCCCAGCGTGGAAAAAGGCCACAGCCCCGAGCTGAACCAGGTGTCCAGCACGTCGGAATCCTGCGTGAGTTTCGAGCCGCCGCACTTGGGGCATTTGGCCGGGACGCTCGCCGCCCGCGCATGGCCGTCGACGATTTCGACTTGCGAATCGCGCGCGGGCACCATCTCGGCGCATTGCGCGCAATGCCAGATCGGAATCCGGTGACCCCACCACAGCTGGCGCGAAATGCACCAGTCGCGAATGTTGTCGAGCCAGTTCAGCAGAATCGTCCGCTGGTTGTCGGGAACGACCTCGATCAGCTCGTCGCGCACCACTTGCTTGGCCGGCTCCGCAAGCGGCGCCATCTTCAGGAACCATTGCGTCGAAATGCGCGGCTCAACGATGGCCTTGCAGCGGTCGCAGGTGCCGACCGCGTGGATGTGTTCCTTCACCGACTCGATGAGCCCCAGTTCTTTCAGTTCGGCGACGATGCGCCCGCGCGCGGCAAATCGTTCCAGCCCGGCGTACGCTCCGGCCGCCTCGTTCATTTGCCCATCGGCGGTCATCACGTCGATTTCGGGCAGCTTGTGCCGCTTGCCGATTTCAAAGTCGTTGGGATCGTGCGCCGGCGTGATTTTCACAACCCCGGTGCCGAATTCGCGGTCCACGTACGGATCGGCAATCACCGGGATTTCCCGGTTCATCAGCGGCAGCATAACTTTGCGCCCGACGTACCGTCGATATCGGTCGTCGTGCGGATGCACTGCGACCGCCGTGTCGCCCAGCATCGTTTCCGGCCGCGTGGTCGCCACCACCAGAAATTCGCTTGCACTGGGCTGGCCGCCCGGATCGACGAGCGGGTAGCGGATGTTCCAGATTTCGCCTGTGCGTTCGTGATGCACCACTTCCAGATCGCTGATGGCCGTCTGGCAGCGCGGGCACCAGTTCACCATGTACCGACCGCGATAGATCAGCCCTTCGCGGTAAAAACGCAAGAACGCGTGCAGCACCGCGCGGTACAGCGCCGGCTCCAGCGTGAACCGTTCGCGCGTCCAGTCGCACGACGCGCCCAGGCGGATCATCTGCTCCTTGATCACTCCGCCGCTTTCCTGCTTCCATTTCCAGACGCGCCGCTCGAATTCCTCGCGACCCAAATCCTGCCGGCGGATTCCTTCTTTGGCCAGCATGCGTTCGACGACGAATTGTGTGGCGATGCCGGCATGGTCCATGCCCGGCAGCCAGAGCGTGCGCTCGCCGCGCATGCGATGCCAGCGCACCAGCATGTCGATTTGCGTGTGCTCCAGCATGTGCCCGATGTGGATCGAGCCAGTCACGTTGGGTGGCGGCAGCGCGATCGAGAACCTTGGCCCGTATCCCGAATTCTCCGCGCGAAACAGCTTTTCCTCGTACCAGGCCTTGGCCCAGCGCCTTTCGACCTCATTCGGCTCGTATGCCTTCGGTATCTCTCGCGCCATCAATCTGCCTTCTGTCTTGTGCGGAAGAATCTCTCTCAGTTAAGCGTCTGTGTCAGGGCATGACTTGTGTCATGCCGTACGCCGCAAACTCTCTTCGGCCCTAGCTGTTGAAGTCACCACTCCTTCTATCTCTCTAAGCGAAATTCTGAACCGAGATGAACCACTCAATATACGAGTCGCGCCTTGCATGCGTCAAATGGGAGGTTTGCGCGATCAGCGCGGCACCGCGCACGGAAGTTAAGAAAACGTTTACTTTTCCCTTGACGCGCCTTCCGCTCTGCCCATAGATTCCATCGCTGGCCCCATTTCGCGCACGGAGGACCTCATGTCGAACAAAATCTCGCGCCGGGAATTGTTCAAGAACGCAGGCGTGGCGGGCGCGGCCACCCTGCTGGCAGGCACGGCGAGCGGCAAGCAAGCGGCGCCGCAGCAAGACGATCTGCAGTCGCAACTGGCCCGGCTTCGCGCCGAATCATCGAAGGAGATGCTCGCCGAGCACGAGAATTATCAGCTCGAAATCGCGGCGGGCGAGATGATCGTCCGCTTCGACAAGCGCTTCGGCTCCATTTCTTCCATCACGCGCAAAGGCGATCCCTTCGGTACCAACTTCCTCGGCAACGAGATCAATACGCCCGGCGTCAATCCTTTCGATTCGCGCTTCACGGGCGATGTGGTGACCACGGTGTGGGCCCTGAACGGCCCCTTGCAGCCGGCTCGCCTCGGGCAGAACGATATTTTCCGGGTGTCGGGCAAATGGCAGCGCGAGTTGACCGGAAAATCCAGCGACGTGCGGGGGCTGAGCTTTCGCGACAACGTTTTCGGCGTCCACTACGACGGCGCGGCCCGCGAGGATGAGGGAATCCGCAGCTACCGCCTCAACATGTCTTACCGCCCCGGCGAAGGCAGTTCGCTGCTGTGGGACATCGAAATCCAGAACATGACGCCGCAGGCGCTGGAGATCGGCGAGCTGGCCCTGCCGCTCATGGTCAACGATGATTACGCCGAGTTGTACTACGAGCCGGGCGGCCGCGCGGCCATCAGCGGCGGCGGCAACGTCGATTTCGCGCTTACCCCCGTGCGGCAGAAGCTGATTCATGAGCAGAAAGTTCTCGTGCATCATTTCATCGCCGGACACAGCTCGTATGCCCTGGTGCAACGGCCTCTCGGCGATGCGCCATTCCTCCTGGTTCACACGCTGGGCGACACGCCCTTCGAGTGCATCTATAAGGATGAGGACCGCGACTTCAACGAGCGTACGATCGGCTGGCGCGGCCCTGACCTACTCGCGATTCATTCCTGGGCCGCTATGCAGCAGCGCCGTTGGGACAGCAATCCCTGGGTGAACGGCCACACCTCGCTCGTTCTGCAACCGGGAGAAAAGAAGGCCTACCAGGTGCGCTTCGCGTTCATTCCCAGTTACGAGGCGATTCGCGACGAACTCTACAACGCCGGCAACCTCGGCATTCGCGTTCTGCCCTCGATGGTGGTGCAGGAAGAGACTCCCGCGCTCGTCGAGCTGAAATCGAAGTCCGGCATCGACCGCATCAAGCTGCTCTCCGACAACATCACTATCGTCAATCAGCAGCGCCAGGGCGAGAACGTCCGGCTGACGCTGTCATTCGAGGGGCGCGGCCAGAAAAGCATGCGCCTGCACTATGGCAACGGCCGCTGGACCAACCTCGTCTTCTACTGCATCCCGGACATCGCCGAATCGCTGAAGGCCCGCGGAAAATTCGTCGTCGATCGCCAGTTCTATAAAGATCCCACCGATCCCTATCACCGCTTCCATGGCTTCTTGCCGTTCGACTACCGCATCGGCAGCGTGTTTTCGGATTCCGATCACGTGTGGGAAGTGGGCGACAGCGATGAAGCGGGCTTTTCCGAACCGCTGTTTCTCGCGGAGAAGAACGTCTACTATCCGCGCAAGGAGGAAGTCGACACGCTGGAAACCTACGTGGCCGACTGCCTCTTCAAATACATCCAGAATCCCGAAACCTACGAGGTGCGCGCCTCGCTCTACTGGAAGAACCGCTATCCCTCGAGCGGGTGGGGCGATTGGACCGAAGCGCGCTCCGAAGCAACGTTCCGCACTTACAATTACGTCCATCCGGCCAACATTTATCACGCCCTCTACCGCATCGGGAAACGCTACGGCTTGCTGACGCGCAAGACCCCGCAAGAATATCTGCGCATGTCGTATCACACCTGCATGAAATGGTTCACCACTGGACCCTGGCGCCACATCGGTCTGATGGAAGGCTCAAACTCCATTCACATCCTCGAGGACATCCGCAGCGAGGGCTGGCAGGAGGAATACAACAATTTGCTCGCCCAGATGAAGCAATGCGACCAGCAGATGGTCGAAGACCCCTATCCTTACAGCTCGGAGCTGATCATCGACCAGACCGCACACGAGCAGGTCTACTTCTTTACTAAATTCTTCGGCAACACGGCCAAGAACCACAAGACGGCGCAGGTCCTGAAGGCCCTGCGCGGCGGCAATCAGCCCGTGTGGTTCCGCTACGGCAACGACAAGCGCGGCGATATCTGCTGCTGGTATAACGCCTCGCTCAACGGCATGGCCCTGCTGGATTGGTTCGAACAGTCCGGCGATCCGGATGCCTTCATCAAAGGCTATGCGGGCGTGATGAGCGTCATGCACAACGTGCTGCCCGACGGGATGGGTTTCAATCAGTTCATCTGCACCGCGGGAATCTACGACAACGTCCCGCCGCGCACCTTCGAGAGCGGTCCCGGCCTGTGGGGCTTCCTGCGCTCGGCAAAAAGCTACGTCGTCAACGATCCCACCTTTGGCCTGACCGGCTGCGGCTGCCATGCGGAAGCGCGCGGGGATGAAATCAGCGTTGTGCCTAAAGACGGGGTGCGCAAGCGCATTCGCTTCGTTGACGCCAAGCTCGACATCGAAGCGACGCAAGGCGAGATCAGCCGCCTATCCTGGAACAGCGCCCGGAACTCCTTGAATTTGGAAATGGAGGATTCCACCGGGCACGTCAAGACCGTCGCCCTTTCCGTTCGAGGCTTGGCCAAAGGGGAATACAAGGTCCGGTACGGAAGATCCTCGCGCACGGTGTCGTCCGACGGAACGGTCTCGATCGAGGCGCCGATCGCACAGGCGAGGAAAATCCAGCTTGTGAAGGCGTAGGCGCGTCCCTCACGCAGACGAATTCCCGCGCTTGAGCGATCCGCGCGCCTTACACGGCCGCCGCGTTTCGCGAATGCGCAGATCAATGCGAATCGCAGCTGATCAGTGCGAGTCGCGGCCAACGCGCGCGCCGCTGTGCCCCACCAGAAAATCCAGATCGGCGCCCTTATCCGCTTGCTGCACGTGCTGGACGTACAGCCGTTCCCAGCCGCGTTCCGGCAGAGCCGGCGCCGTCCACCGTGCGCGCCGCGCCGCCAGTTCCTTTTCCGGAACTTCCAGTGTGACCTTGCGCCCCGGCACGTCCAGGCTGATGGTGTCGCCAGTCTGAACGAGAGCGATCGGCCCGCCCGCGGCCGCTTCGGGGCAAGCGTGCAGGACGATCGTGCCGTACGCCGTGCCGCTCATCCGCGCGTCGGAAATCCGCACCATGTCGGTGATCCCTTTGCGCAGCACCTTCGGCGGCAGCGGCATATTTCCCACTTCGGCCATTCCGGGATAGCCTCGCGGCCCCGAATTCTTCAGGACCATCACGCAGTTTTCGTCAACGTCAAGCGACTCGTCGTTGATGCGCGCGTGGAAATCCTCAATGTTCTCGAACACCACGGCGCGCCCGCGATGCCGCAGCAGGTGCGGGCTTACGGCCGACAGCTTGATCACAGCCCCGTCCGGCGCCAGATTGCCGCGCAGGATCGCCACGCCGCCCTCCGGTTTGAACGGCTCCTTGAACGTGCGGATCACATCGCGATTCCAGCACTGCGCCTCGCGCGCATTCTGCCAGATCGAGCGGCCGTTCACCGTCAGCGCGTCGCGGTCGAGCACGCCCGCTTCGCCCAATTCGCGCAACACAACCGGAACGCCTCCTGCATAATAAAAATCCTCCATCAGGTAGCTGCCCGAGGGCTGCAGGTTGACGAGACACGGCAGATTCGACCCCAGCCGCTCCCAATCGTCCAGATCGAGCTTCATCCCGACCCGCCCGGCCAGCGCGATCGAATGAATCACCGCGTTCGTCGACCCGCCGATCGCCGCATTCACGCGAATCGAATTTTCGAACGCCGCCCGCGTCAAAATCCGCGACATCCGCAGGTCCTCGCGCACCATCTCCACGATCCTCCGCCCGGTCAGCTGCGCCAGCGTGTAGCGCCGCGAATCCGCCGCCGGAATCGCCGCATTTCCGGGCAGGCTCATGCCCAGCGATTCGACCATGCTCGCCATGGTGGACGCGGTGCCCATGGTCATGCAGTGGCCCTTGGACCGGTGCATGCAGCTTTCCGCCTCGAAGAATTCTTCGAGCTTCATTTCGCCGGAATGCACCTTGGCGTCCATCTGCCACACGCCGGTCCCCGACCCCAGCTTCTGCCCGTGGAATTGCCCGGAGAGTTTTGGCCCGCCGGATAGCCCGATGGTAGGCAAATCGCAGGACGCCGCACCCATCAGCAGGGAAGGGCACGTCTTGTCACAGCCCATCAGCAGGACAACTCCGTCGATAGGATTCCCGCGAATCGATTCCTCCACGTCCATGCTCGCCAGATTGCGGAAAAGCATCGCCGTGGGCCGCAGTTGCGTTTCGCCCAGCGACATCACCGGAAATTCCAGCGGAAAGCCGCCCGCTTCCCATACGCCGCGCTTGACCCAGTCGGCCAGATCGCGGAAATGCGAGTTGCAAGGCGTCAGCTCCGACCACGTGTTGCAGATGCCGATGATGGGCCGCCCCTCGAACAGGTCGTGCGGGTAGCCGTCGCTCTTCAGCCAGCTTCGGTACACGAAGCCGTCGCGGTCTTTTCGCCCATACCATTCCTGGCTACGGAGTGTTTTCATGCGAGCGCTTCCTTTTTTGTGGATTGAACCGGTCATAATAACCCCGAGCCCGGCAAAAGAGAACGTAGCGGCTTAGCCCCGCCCGGTTTGGCGCGGCCCGCTTTTTCCAGGATTCCGTTTTCATCGGGGAACCTTCGCGACGCTTTCCACGTACTAGCAAAGAGAGCTGCTGAGACAGTTCGCAGTCTGTTCCGTCGAAGACTGGGGAGATGCTGTGGACAACTATAAAGATCTGCTGAAGCAGGTGCTGCGCCGCCTGCGACGCTCGCCCATGTTCACCGTCGTCACCCTCATCACCCTGGCGGCCGGGATTGGTGCCAATACCGCCGTCTTCAGCGTGATCGATGGCGTGCTGCTGAAAGCGCTGCCCTATCCCCAGTCGCAACAGCTGGTCGGCGTTTGGCATACTGCGCCTGGTCTCGACCTCCCCGAAGTGAACATGGCGCCCTCCAATTACTTCATCTATCGCGAACAGAACCGCTCGTTTCAGGACATCGGCATTTACCAGGGTGACTCCGTCAGCGTCACCGGAACGGGCCAGCCGGAGCAGGTCCCCGCACTCGACGTTACCGACGGCGTCCTTCCGATCCTCGGCATCCCGCCCATGCTGGGTCGCGAGTTCACCAGCGCGGACGACAAGACCGGCGCTCAGGACACCGTCATACTTTCCTACGGCTACTGGCGCCGTAAATTCGGCGCCGACCGCTCCGTCATTGGGCGCAACCTCACGATCAATGGCAAGCCCTACCAGATCATTGGCGTGATGTCCCAACGGTTTCAGTTCCTCGATTGGACGCCACAGCCAGCGTTGCTGTTCCCCCTGCAGTTCGATCGCAACAAGCTCTTCCTCGGCAATTTCAGCTATGAAGGCGTGGCGAGGCTCAAGCCTGGAGCAACCTTGGCGCAGGCCAATGCGGATGTCGCGCGCATGCTGCCCATCGTCATGCGCAGTTTTCCCGCTCCTCCCGGCTTCAGCCTCGATCTGTTCAAGAAGGCCGACATCGGGCCGAACGTGCGCCCGCTGAAGGTCGACGTCATCGGCAACATCGGAAAGCTTCTTTGGATTCTGATGGGCAGCATCGGAATCGTCCTGCTGATCGCCTGCGCCAATGTCGCAAACCTGCTGCTCGTGCGCACCGAAGGACGCCAGCAGGAACTCGCCATTCGCGCGGCTCTCGGCGCCAGCCGCAAGCGCATTGCCGGCGAACTCCTCTTCGAAAGCGTGATCCTGGGCTTGCTCGGCAGCGTGCTCGGGCTGGCCCTGGCCTGGGGTGCGCTGCGCGTTCTCATTGCACTGGCTCCAGCCGGATTGCCGCGGGTTCAAGAAATCGGCATCAACGGCCCCGTGCTGCTCTTCACATTGGTCGCCTCGTTGATCGCCAGCCTGTTGTTTGGGCTGATTCCCGTCCTGAGGTATGGAGGCGCAACGCTGGGTACGGGCCTCCGCGAGGGCGGACGCACGCTCAGCCAGACGCGCGAACGTCATCGCGCGCGCAATGTGCTGGTCGTTGTCCAGATCGGCCTCGCCTGCGTGCTGCTCATCTGCTCCGGGCTGATGATTCGCACCTTCCACCGCTTGACACAGGTGAATCCCGGCTTTCTTGCGCCCGACGATCTTCAGACGTTCGGTCTCGCCATTCCTCAGTCCGATGTGCCCAAACCGGAGAATGTGCTGCGCATGGAGCAACAAATCGCACAGAAACTCGCCGCCGTTCCCGGCGTTTCTTCCGTCGCGATGACCCAATCAATTCCCATGAGCAACAGCCATTGGATGGATCCCGTGATGGCACGTGACCGCAATTACTCGCAGGGCCAAATGCCCCCGTTGCGCCGTTTCGTGTTCGCCTCGCCGGGCCTGTTCCACACCCTGGGCATCCCCTTGATCGCCGGCCGCAGTTTCACCTGGGAAGAAACCTACGATGCGCGGCCCGTTGCGATCATTTCGGAGAATTTCGCGCGGGAATATTGGGGTACTCCGCAGAACGCCCTGGGGAAAGAAATCCGGGTCAGCACGAAGGACGATTGGCGGCAGATTGTAGGCGTAGTGGGAGATGTACATTACGACGGTGTGGACAAAAAAGCGCCAACCGTCGCCTACTGGCCCATTTTCGTGAAGAATTTCGAGAGCAATATGGGCGGCGAAGTGCGCCGGGAACTGGCCTTCGTGATCCGCACGCCACGCGCAGGCTCGCAAGCATTCCTGAACGAAGCGCGGCGCGCCGTGTGGTCCGTGGACGCGAATCTCCCGCTCTCGGATGTGCGTACGGTGGGCTACTACTACACGAAATCCATGGCGCGCACCTCCTTCACTTTGGTGATGCTGGCCATCGCTGGCGGCATGGCTCTGTTGCTAGGCGCCGTGGGACTCTACGGCGTCATCGCCTATTCCGTGTCGCAGCGGACGCGCGAGATCGGTATCCGCATCGCTCTGGGTGCGCAGCAGAAAGAAGTCGTAGGCATGTTCGTGCGCCAGGGAATCCTTCTGGCCGGAGTGGGTGTCGCCTGCGGCCTGATTGTCGCGCTGGCGACGCTGCACGTGATGTCCTCGCTGCTGTTCCAGGTCAGTGCCGTCGATCCCCTCACCTATATCCTGGTCTGCGTCGGCCTCGGTGCGACGGCCGCTCTGGCCAGCTACCTTCCGTCCCGCCGCGCATCCGCGGTCGATCCCGTTGAAGCCCTTCGCGCCGAGTAAGCTCGTTTGTGGCATACTGGGCCCGGGAAACAGCACATGCGTCCAGAAGCTTCCGAACTCTTGAAACGCGCGCTGGCCCTTTCTCCGGACGAGCGTGCCGCGCTTGCAAACACTTTGCTGGAAAGTCTCGAGGACACCGACACATCCGTCCAGCAGGCGTGGGACGAAGAAGTCGCCCGCCGTATGAAGGACCTCGATGCTGGCAAGGCCGTGACGGTTCCGTGGGAAGAACTGCACCGCGAACTGCTGGCTCTGGTGAATGGGCGCTAATCGCGTCGTCTACCACCAGGGGCGATTGCTGACCTGACGCGGGCAGTGGCTTGGTATCGAGAACGCAGTCCTAAGGCGGCGCTCGATTTCGTCCAGGAATTGAACCGGGCCACGGAGACGATCCGCGAAGCGCCGGAACGCTGGCCTCTCGAAGAGAACAACACCAGGCGCTTTCTTTTGTGGCGATTTCCTTTCGCTCTTATCTATTCACAAGAAGAATCGGTGATTACGATCTGGGCTGTTGCCCACGGCGGCAGGCGGCCGGGCTACTGGGCGCGCCGCACTCAAGGCGATCAGCCTGGTGGAGGGACTTGAGAATGCGAGAAATGACTCTGGCTCTCTTTGCGCTTCTTTCTTTAGCGGTGCTGGTCGTGGGAATGCCCGTTCATGCCCAGGATCGCTCGCAAGGCCGCTCGATGGTGATTACCCGCGGCGGAATCGTTGCGGCGGAGAGCCCATTGGCCGCGCAGGCCGGCGCAACCATTCTCGCGCATGGCGGAAATGCCGCCGACGCCATCGTGGCCGCCAATGCGACAATGGGCGTGGTCGAACCCATGATGAACGGCATGGGTGGCGACCTTTTCGTCATCGTCTACGACGCGAAAACAAAGAAGCTGTACGGTCTGAACGCCAGTGGGTGGTCCCCAGAAAAGCTCACCATCGATTTCCTGAAAAGCAAGGATAATACCAAGATGCCCGCGTACGGGGTCGACAGCGTGACCGTTCCCGGCGTCGTCGACGGCTGGTCCAAGCTCCTGGAGCGCTTCGGAACCAAAAAGCTGTCCGAGTTGCTCGCACCCGCCATCTACTATGCGCGTCAAGGCTTTCCGGTCCCGGAATGGGATGCGGAGTACTGGCACGCCGCTGAGCCCTTCCTTCGCGAAAACAAAAGCCTGGCAGCCACATACTTGATTGATGGCCATGCGCCGCGCGTCGGCGAGGTATTCCGCAATCCCAATCTGGCGCATTCTCTGGAAATGGTCGCCAACGGCGGACGCGACGCCTTTTATAAAGGTGAGATCGCTTCCGAGATTGTCGCGCTTTCGCAGCAACTCGGCGGCACTATGACGCTTCAGGATCTCGCCGATTATTCGAGCGAATGGGTCGAGCCCATTTCGACCACATATCACGGTTGGACCGTCTACGAACTCCCGCCCAACGGGCAGGGAATTGCCGCGCTGGAAATGCTGAACATCATGGAGCAGTTCCCGCTCGCAAAATACGGCGACAATTCCGCCGACGCCCTGCAGGTGATGATCGAGGCGAAAAAGCTGGCCTACGCCGACCTGCGCCGGTACGTTGGCGATCCGCGATTCAGCCACATTCCCGTTGCGGGCATGCTGTCGAAAAGCTACGCCGAACAGCGCGCCAAATTGATCGACATGAACAAGGCCAATTGCGATGTTGCGCCGGGCCAGCCTCCCGTGCGTACCACCGGCGATACGACGTATATGACCGCGGTGGATAGCAAAGGCAATATGGTGTCCTTGATCCAGAGCAATTACGAGGAATTCGGCTCGCGGCTCATCGCCGGCGATACCGGCTTCGTCCTGCAGGACCGCGGCGCCCTGTTCACCCTCGATCCTTCCTCCCCGGACGCTCTGGCCGGGCACAAGCGGCCTCTGCACACGATCATTCCGGGCTTTATGGAGCGCGGCCAGGACCGCATCGCCTTCGGCATCATGGGCGGTTTCAATCAGGCGCAGGCGCACGCGCAATTCGTCTCCAACATCGTCGATTTCGGCATGAGTATTCAGGCCGCGCTGGAATCTCCCCGCTTCACCAAGATGACCTTTGAAGGCTGCGATGTGGCCATGGAGGACCGCATCCCCGAGAGCGTGCGCAGCGTCCTCGCCGCACGCGGCCACCAGATCGAGCTGCGCGGCGATTATTCCGCCATGATGGGTGGCGGCCAGGCAGTCCGCCGCGATTTCACCACGGGTGTGAACTACGGCGCATCGGACCCGCGCAAGGACGGCGAGGCTGTTCCTCAACCTCCTCCTCTGCCTCAGAAGTAACGACAATAAATGAGAACTGCGGCCGCGCGCGGGCGAAACAGAATCCCTCGCCAACTCACCCTTAGTACGTCCGTACCATTGCTGGTTCATTTTGGACACTTTATAAAAGAGAATTGCGTGTCCTGGATCCGGTACTAGCTGCTCCATTTCAAAACGGGGTTCACCTTTAGAATGGGGAGCCGAATTTCCACGCTGCATTCCGAGCGCAAAGGACGGGTTCGCCCTAAGGCGCGCTCGACAGATCAACAAGCTGCAGGCACAGAGCCGGCCGGCTCCGCGAGCGCCTTATGGTCGGCCGACGCCGCCTACCTGCAGGCGCTTTGGGAGAACAATCCGCTCGGCATTGTCGTTCTCGATCTCGAAGGCCGCGTCCACAAGTGCAATTCCGCTTTTGAAGCCCTGTTCGGCTATCAGCTCGCTGAAATTCTCGGCAAGAACCTCGACGCCCTGCTTGCCTCTCCCGAACAGGTCGAGGAGGCTCAGTGGCTGACGCGGCGCGCCGCTCGCGGCGAAGTGGTGCGCTCCATCTGCCAGCGAAGGCGTCGCAATGGCGGTTTTGTTGATGTTCAGATCGTCAGCGTTCCGCTCGAATTCGTCGGCGAGCGCTTCGGCAGTTTCGCCATGTACGAGGACATCAGCGAGCGTGTTCGCGCCGAGGAAGCACGCAGCCGCGCCGAAGAGAAGTTCCGCGGCCTTTTCGAGAACGCGGCCGAGGGAATTTTTCTGACCTCCGTCGATGGACGCTATATGAGCGTCAATCCCGCCCTCGCTCGCATGTGCGGCTACAGCTCCCCCAAAGAGATGATCGAGGCCGTTCCGGACGCCGCCCGCATCTACGCCCGCCCGGAACAACGCGAGGTCTTCCGGCGCACCATGGAGGAATGCGGCGTAGTCGAGGATATGGAATACGAAATCGTGCGCAAGGACGGCAAGAAAGTCTGGATTTGCGAGAACGCCCACGCCGTGCGCGACGATGCCGGCAAGATCGTCAGCTACGAAGGAACCGTCCAGAATATTTCCGAGCGCAAGCGTTCGGAAATCGAGCGCCAGATCGCCACCGAAATCATCCACAGCGTCAACGCCACCGAGAACCTTGACGACCTGCTGCACATGATTCACAACGCGCTGACCAGAGTGCTCTACGCCGAGAATTGCTTCGTGGCCCTCTACGAGCCTTCCACCCGCATGTTCCATTTCCCCTTCTTCGTCGACCGCCATGACGAAGCGCCTCCGCCGCAGAAGGTGGGGCGGAGCTGCACTGCTTACGTCTATCGCACGGGACGCGCCATGCTCATTCCGCAGTCCGCCTTCGATGAACTGGCGGAGCAGGGAGAAGTGGAGCTGGTCGGCACGCCCTCGCCTTCCTGGCTGGGCGTTCCTCTGCGCACTCCTGCGGCAACCATCGGAGTTCTGGTCGTCCAGCACTACGAGGACGCCAATGCCTACACCCAGCGCGATCTCGAATTCCTTTCTTCCGTCGGCGGGCAAATCGCGCTGGCCATCGAGCGCAAGCGCGCGGAAACCAAGATTCGCGAAAGCGAAGCCCGCCTTCGCGTGCTGGTCGAACAGTTGCCTGCGGTGCTTTGGACCGTGGACAAGCATCTCCGCTTTACCTCCTGCGTCGGCGCGGGCCTTGCCCGCCTCGGCCTCAAGCCTAATGAAATCGTCGGCAAATCGCTCCTCGAGTATTTCGAGAGCGCCGACCAGACCTTTCTCCCCATCAGCGCGCACCGCCGGGCCGTGGCCGGCGAATCGGTCACTTTCCACGTCGAATGGAAGGGCGGATCGTACGCCTGCCACGTCGAACCGCTCCACGATGCCGGAGGCGAAGTCCTCGGCGCGATCTGCATGTCGCTGGACATCACCGACCGCAAGCAGCTTGAGGAGCAGCTTCGCCATTCGCAAAAAATGGAAGCTGTGGGCCGCCTGGCGGGCGGAATCGCTCACGATTTCAACAATCTTCTGATGGTCATTCAGGGCTACGCCGATTTGCTCGCGGAACGCCTGCCAGCCGGCGATTCCCTGCGCCGCAACGCCGAGCAGATTCAGACTGCCGCGCAGCGCGCCGCCTCGCTCACGCGTCAATTGCTCGCCTTTAGCCGCAAGCAGATGCTGGCCCCGAGCGTCATCCACGTGCAATCCGTCGTCGCGGACATGGAAAAGATCCTCCGGCGGCTGATTGGTGAGGATATTCAGCTGGAAACGCATTCGGAAAAAGACTTGTGGCTGGTGAAGGCGGACCGCGGCCAGATCGAACAGGTCATCATGAACCTGGCGGTGAACGCGCGCGACGCCATGCCCAACGGCGGCCGGCTCATGATTGAAACGGCCAACGTCGAACTCGACGCCTCCTTCTCCCAGCACGCAGTCGTGATGTCGCCGGGCAAGTACGTCATGCTGGCGGTCACGGACAACGGATGCGGCATGGACGCCCAGACACAGGCCCACCTGTTCGAGCCTTTCTTCACGACCAAGGAAAAAGGCAAGGGCACCGGGCTGGGCCTCGCCACCGTGTACGGCATCGTGAAGCAAAGCGGAGGCTACATCTGGGTCTACAGCGAACCCGGCCGTGGGACCACCTTCAAAGTCTATCTGCCCCGCATTGAACAGGACGCCGCCAATACCAAAAAAGACGACAGCGGCGGCGCAAAGAAGGCGCGGCGCGGCTCGGAAACCGTCCTCCTGGTCGAAGACGAGGAAGACGTGCGCCAACTCACCCGCGAATACCTGGAAACGAATGGCTATACCGTGATCGAGTCTGCGGACGGCCATGACGCGCTCGAACTGGCTGGCTCGCACAACGGGCCCATTCACTTGCTCATGACCGACGTGGTTATGCCCGGCATCAACGGCCGCGAGTTGGCCGACCGTGTGTCCAGAATCCGGCCCGAGATCAAGGTCCTATACATGTCCGGCTACACCGACCAGGCGGTGGTGCATCACGGCATGCTCGAGTCGGGCTCCGTTCTCCTGCAAAAGCCCTTTACCATGACGACCCTCGCCGCCAAGCTCTCCGAAATGTTCGCCGCCGAAGAAGTGAGCCAGTAATCGCCAACTGGCCTAATTCCGCCTCGTTTCACTGCGGAACATCTGCCCGACTGCGAACCAGTTTCTCGACTGCCCTCAGCCCCTGGCCATTCAACTCCGGCTCGGCCAACGGGCGTAACCCCCTGAGCCCTTGCGGCTTCTTCGGGCACGAAACTCCACACAACGCATCCACTCATTTGGTCGCCGATATGCACTCCTACTCGCGGCGCGTCAAGCGCCAGCCAGAATTTGCGGGGTAACAGGGGGAAGTGATGGAAGTCGGCACGATGGAAGTAGAGGATTCAGGACGCGAGTTCATCGCCGAACGCCGGCTGTGGACCGCAGTCATCATTTACGCTGTCCAGGATTGGCTGTCCGGATCGATTCGGCAGCAGCGCGAGGCTCAACAGTTTCTCTTCGACGAAAACAAGGATTTCCGCGAGGTTTGCGCCTGCGCGGGGCTCGACCCATCCAGCCTTCGAGCGAAGCTTTTGCGAGTTGGCCGCCGCATAGACATCTGCGGACCGCTGGCGCATCCTGCTGCAGCGTAGGTTCGGCTCACGCTGGGTACGCGGTTGCGTTTTTGACTGCGCGGACTGCGGCTCCCGCTTCGCTGTTTTCAAAAAACTCCAACCCGTCTCTCGGCTGAAGTAGAATTTCTGGCGGCGCAAGCCGCCACTTCATGAATCCCGCCTTCCGTG
>JBJKQB010000001.1:0-2961 GCA_046705825.1 Candidatus Acidiferrales bacterium | reverse complement strand
ATCCTGCGCCGGGCCATCGACCAGAAGATCGTTTCTGCGGAAGAGGCCGCGCGCTTGAGCGACGCGGACGTTCTCCACCTGATTTTCACGCCCGGGCTGAGCACGGCGGAAGAAGTGACCGAACTTTCAGGCGGCGGCGTCGGCTTGGACGTCGTGACAACTTCACTGGACGGTTTGAAGGGAACGGTCGATCTGGTCTCCCGGCCCGGCCGCTCGACGACGTTCCGCTTGCTCGTTCCTTTGACCCTGGCCAGCATCCAGGCGCTGCTCTTCCGCGTGCGCGACCATCTCTATGCCGTGCCGCTCGCCTCGGTCGTGGAGATTACACGAATCACCAGCGACGAAATCCACTCCGTGGAGAACCAGGAAGTATTTCAACTGCGCCAGCAGGTTCTGACCCTGGTTCGCCTGGATCAGCTCGGCGCGCGGACGCGCCCCGATTCCGCCAAGCGCCTCTTCGTCGTCATCATTGGCAGCGGCAACCGGCAATTCGGCCTGGCCGTCGACAGCCTGGCCGGAGAAGAAGAATTGGTGGTCAAGGCCCTGGAAGATCACCTGATCACGTCGCCGCTGGTGAGCGGCGCTTCGATCCTGGGGGACGGCACGGTCGTGCTCATTTTGAATGTTCCTGCGGTGGTGGCGCATTTGTCGAGGATTCCGCCTGTGGGAGCGACGGCATGAGCGAAAAGATTCGCGTTCTCGTGGTGGATGACTCCGCGCTGATGCGGAAACTGATACCGCAGATCCTGCTGCGCGATCCCTCCATCGAGGTGGTGGGAACCGCGGCGGATGGCGCGATCGGGCTGAAGAAGATCGAAGAGCGCCGCCCGCACGTGGTCACCCTCGACCTGGAAATGCCGCGCATGGACGGAATCGAGATGCTGCGCCAGATCACGCGCAAGCATCGCTTGCCGGTCATCATCGTCAGCTCCTACAGCGAACGCAGCGCCTCCATCACGCTCAAGGCTCTCTCCCTGGGCGCCTTCGATTTCGTCACCAAGCCGCACGAGGCCGCGTCCGGGCAGCTCGAACAGATTGCCGCGGAACTCGCCGCCAAAATCAAAGTGGCGGCCGCTGCCGGCGCGCCGAAGATGATCATCACGGTACCTGAGTCCAAGCAGAAGGACCCGCGGCCGTTCTCCACCGATCCGCGCTGGCCCTCGCGCATCGTCGCAGTGGGCGTTTCCACCGGCGGGCCCAACGCCCTGCAATATCTTCTGGCGCAAATTCCCCAGGATTTTCCGGCTTGCTTCCTGGTCGTGCAGCATATGCCGGAAGGGTTCACCGAAATGTTCGCGCAACGCCTCAATGAGTCTTCTCCCATCGAGGTGAAAGAGGCGCAGTCGGGCGATCTGGTGCTGGCTGGCCGCGCGCTGGTCTGCCCTGGGAATCGGCACATGAAGGTGCGCCGCATGGAGCATGGCAACGTGGTCATTCTGGTTGACCAGCCCCGCGTCAACGGCCACCGCCCTTCGGTCGATGTTCTGTTCCACTCCGTCGCACAGGAATTCGGCCCTAAAGCCATCGGCGTCTTGATGACCGGGATGGGCGACGACGGCGCGGCCGGTTTGGGCGCCATTCAGGCGGCCGGCGGTTTTACCCTGGCGCAGAGCCCGGAAAGTTGCGTGGTGGACAGCATGCCTCGCTCCGCCATCCAGCGCGGTTTTGCCGCCCGCGTGGTTTCTCTGTCGGGAATTGCCGGCGTGCTGCAGTCGGAGTGCGCGCTCGAAAGCTCGGAGCAGTCGCGCGAGCATTATGTGGTCAGCGAAAGCAGCGGAGAGGTTGCTCGAAACAGGCGGTGAAGGAGAAGGTCATGAAACAGTTCCAAGCATTGATGCGCAAAGATAGCCAGCCGGTGCGCTATCTGATCGTCGACGATTCCGTGTTTGCCCGCAAGAGCCTGGCCAAAATGGTGGAATCGTTCGGCGGGCAGGTGGCCGGTGAGGCGGGGGACGGCTGCGCGGCCATCACGGAATACGACCGCGTCAGCCCGGACATCGTGCTCATGGACATCACCATGCCGCAAATGGAGGGCATCGAAGCCGTCGAGCGCATCGTCCACCAGCATCCCGAGGCGCGCGTCGTGATGGTTTCCTCCGTGGGCTATCAGGACAATATTCTCGCCGCCTTGCAGAAGGGCGCGCGCCATTTCGTGCAGAAGCCGGTGAAGCCCGACTCCCTGTATGAAATCATCCGCTACGTCCTTACCGACGACGGTGTGACCGCCGGCGTGACGGGAGAAAACTAGACATGCGCATGGACCTGATCCAGCCCTTTATCGATTCTCTCGACGCCGTGCTGGCCGAGATGATGAAGTCGCCCACCACCATCGCCGACCTGACCATGGAAGAGGACGGCTATCGCAAGAAGGGGCTGGCGGCTCTCGTCACCTTCAAGGGGCAAATCGAAGGACGCATCATCCTGGACATGGACCCCGGCGCCGCGGCCAAGGTCGCGGGCATCCTGGCCGGAGCAGAGGTGGATCCTTCCGAAGCGATCGTGTCCGAAGCGGTCGGCGAGCTGGCCAACATGGTCATCGGAAACGCCGTCACACAGCTCAACGACTCCGGCTTCCAGTTCAAAGTCTTCCCGCCGCAAGTGTTTTCGCAGGAGCAGGGCGAGAAGGCGGGACAAGACTCCGAAGCAACGATCCTGCGATTCGAAACGCCGAGCGGAAACGTCTATCTCAACATTGGCCTCAGCTACCACGCGCGGCGCAGGAGCGAACGTTCGACCGTCTTTGTCCGCTAGGATTCCCGCCCGCAAACAAACCGCAACGCACTGGCGCTCGCCGTACGCGGCCCCGCCCCACTCATTCCAGCCTTTAATTCAGCCGGACGACTGCGGCTTGCGATACTTGGTCCCGTGGCGAAATAAACCGGCCTTCGGCATTTCTTCAGAATAGACAATGCTCGCCGGCAGGAAAATGTTTGCCGTGTCCGGCGAATAGGGGACGGCGAC